>NZ_FYBS01000001.1:0-527981 GCF_900186185.1 Listeria sp. ILCC797 | reverse complement strand
TGCAATTTGAGCAAAGTCATACCCACTTTTTCCAAGAACTTTTAGCGCTTGTGATGACAGCACAAAGAACGATGCGACAACTCTTGCAGGAAGTCGAATTTAACGCCCAAACCGGCACCTATACATATCCGAAAGGCTATACCCAGTCGATGGATGCCTTGAAACAGCGGCTTAATACCGTTCGCGGCGTAGACCCAAAACTGGTCGAAGCGCTGAAAGCCTATCAAGTTTTGGCAGTGGTGTACTACGATGCGGAGGGAAAGCCGCAAGTGATGTGGCTGCTTGAACAAAACGGAGTGGGTGTGAATGACCCGAAACTGAAGAAATACTTAGACAAGGCAGGAAAGTACTTAGACCCAAGTGACTACCAAATTATCACGAATGAGGAGTTAAACAAAAAAATCACTGAATCGTGGAAAACCGGCACCTATTATATGGACGGCACGCAATACACCGGTATGGCTGGTGGTACGCTTCGGGCATCAGCGTATGTGGAATCGGTGAAAGGTACGCTGGATGAAAGTGGACTGATGGACGTGGTGATGGGGCTAGGCTTGAGTACGGCGGCGATTCGGGGGAGTATGACGTATGAGAAAGCTAGCGGGGCTAATATTCCTAAACTTTCTAGTTTGTCCGAAGCAGAAAAATTTAGAATGGCTAATCAATATAAGCAGACTGCACCAGTAGGTATTCCTGACAGTGCAAAAATTAATGCCAAGACTATGAATGCCGGTTATGAACAACTTACTTATAAGTGGAATGATGGTCAATTTAAGTATGAAGTAAGGTGGCATACAAGAACTCCAGGAGCACCTGTAGAACAAGGTAATACATGGGTTGTTCAAAGAACAGTACCTGGGAATGGAGGAAACAAGCCACAAACATTCTTTAAAGTTGGTGATAATGAATGGGTAGAAGGATATAGATGGTATGATGCTATAAATGCTAGAAAAGCAGGAAATGCTACTCCAGAACAAATAAAAATTTTAGATAAGGGTCATTGGAAGGAATGAATAAAATGATTGATAGTAGGTTTTATGAAGGTTTTGAGGGCGAAGCAGAGCTTACCTTTGTTGCTGATAATAATAAACTTGTAATTTGGAATGGCTATTTCGAGACTACTTTAGATAACTTATTAGATTGTAATGTAGAAAAAGAGGGAATTGTGAAGGAATATTTTAATCATGAAGGATGGTATGATGATTCACCATGGTTGATAAAAGATAATTCTCTTACTATTAATCAATTAAAACGTTTTGATATTAATAAAATTAATCAAATTTCAATGAAAGATGATCTAGAAGAAATAGTTCAAACGATTATTTCATTTTTAGAAAATAATCGTTTGAGTAAAATCTATATTGAATATGAATAATCAAAAAACAAAAAAGGCACTCAATCACAAGACTGATAATCAAGTTGCCAATAGCTAACAAAAACTAACTGTATTCACTGTATAGAAGTTGCACTACCGAAAAAGATATGAGAAAACTAACTCTACAGAGAAATTAGTATACTCATATCTTTTTAGCTATGTTCAAAAGTATAAAAATCAGTATGTTGCTAGGTATGAGAGGCAGTTTGTCAAGTGAGTAGGAGCTCGGATGTGAACAAAAAAATCTGGTAGTGAGGTTGAAGTAAATATTTTTCCTCGAGTAACTATCAGGTTCTCACGAATTAGGAGTCAGACTTAAAAACGTAGTACGGAAAAATAGAGAAGAGCTATTTCGACAAATATCTACAGCAACACCTTAAATAAACCGATAAAATATTGGCAGATGTTTACAAGACCAATTGGAGCATGACCTTCCGTATCGTAGCAATTAGTGATATAATAGTACCCATGATTTCAATGGACACGGGGGTGCGTTATGGAAAATGCTGAAAAGATGTTACATGCATTAGAGCACGAAGATATGGTTTTGGCTAAAAAATATTTTGATTTGGCAATTCAAAACGGTTCTGACGAGGAGCAATTTTTTCTTGCTGAGCAATTGTTTAGCTTGGGCTTTTTAGATGAAGCGGAGGACTTATATGAGCTTTTGCTTGCGAATTATAAAGATGAAGGGGCACTTCTTGTTCGAGCGGCAGAAGTGGCACTTGAAAAAGACGATATTGATACAGCGCAGGAATATTTGGAAAAAGTGAATAAACAAGATGAGGCTTATCTTGAAAGTTTGCTTGTTTTGGCTGATTTGTATCAAATGCAAGGCTTGTTTGAAGTGACAGAGCAAAAACTGCTTGAGGCAAAAAAATTAGCGCCAAATGAAGCGATTATTGATTTTGCACTCGGGGAATATTATTTGTCACAAGGAAGATTTGCGCTTTCCGTGCAGCATTATCAGGCGGTGCTTGATACAGGCGTGACGGAACTTGCACAAGGTACGATTTCCGTTTATGAACGTATTGCCGAAGCTTATAGCGCGAGCGGGGCGTTTGAAGAGGCGTTGCCGTTTTATGAAAAGGCACTTTCAGAACATGAATCGGTGGATACGTTGTTTGGACTTGGGCTTACAGCATTTCAGGCGAGGGAGTATGTGAAGGCGATTCACGCGTTTGAACATTTGAAGGAACACGACCCGGCGTACACGACGCTCTATCCGTATCTTTCGAAAAGCTATCAGGAAAACGGCGAACAGGAGAAGGCACTTCAGGCGCTTACGGAGGGCTTGAAATATGATGAATTTAATAAAGAGCTTTTTTTCGAGGCTGGAAAAGTGGCAGACCGTTTAGGGAAACTAGATGCGGCAGAGGAGTTTTTCAGGCAAGCAATTGTGTTGGATGAGGAGTACTCGGCGGCTATTTTAGAACTAAACAAACTCCTTTTAGCAAAAGAAGATTTTGAAGGTTTGCTTGAGGTTACAGAGGCACTTTCTGAGGAGCTTGTGACGGAGCCGCAAATTTTTTGGGACTTAAGTGTTGCATACAGCGGCGTGGAACAATATAATAAAGCAAAAGAAAATTTTGAAAAAGCTTATCCTCATTTTGAAGACAATCCGACTTTTTTACGGGAATATGGTTTATTCCTGCGAGAAGAAGGAGAAACTCAGAAAGCTCGCGAAATTTTCGAGCGTTACTTGAATTTTGAGCCTGAGGATGCGGAAATTCGAAATTTACTTGAGTTTTAATCAACTTTCGGAAGGAGTGAGTGTGATGAAGGCATCCATTTCTGTAGATGAGAAGAAAGATTTTATTCGCTGGCTTTTAAATACGCATCAAATGAAGATGCGGGAAGCAATGTGGGTGTTAAACTATATTGCGGGTCATGATCAAATTATACAATATGTGCATTTTGTAGATGACTTAGAAGGCTGCAATCGCGGGCTCGTTCTTTCTGCTGAAGGTGTGGACTTTGAACCATTCCGCTTTTTTAAAGGAAAGTTAACAACGAGTAACCCGGAAAAAGCATTTCATGATATTCGTTTAAATTGGGACGAGGAATTATATATTGTACTTCATTTTAGCGACGCGCTTAGTTCTCCTGAATATGCGCTTGTACGTGAAGATAACCCACATAAAGACTTGCAAATTGGCGAAGAAGAACAGCAGCTTGCGACAGACTTCTTAGATCGTACGCTCAGTAGTTTCATGATGGAATCGGTTCAAAAGGAAATTGACCGTGCGATTGATGCGGGTGATAAAGAACGTTTCTTAGAACTTACGGCATTTTTAAAGGAAATGAAAGAATAGATATGGCTAAAAACTGGGCAAGTTTTTAAGTTCGAGCGTTTTGCGCCCATTAACTTAAAAGCATGCCTAGTTTTGTGTTTTTTTTGAGATTGGGGGAAAATGTTTGTGTATGCGTTACTACAAAACCGTACGTTTTTGCGGTTGCTTTTGATTGTGAACTTGTTAGGTGCTATTTATGGCTACATTTGGTATATTCCGCAACTAGAAATAACACGACCGATATTTTGGCTGTTTGTTCCCGATAGCCCGACTGCTGTTTTGTTTTTCTTTTTTGTGATTGCGGCTTTTTTGGCTAAAAAACATTGGCCACTGATGGAAGCACTGGCGTTTGTAAGTTTGATGAAATACGGTTTATGGGCAGTAGGCATGAATGTTTTCTTAATGATTGACCAACAAACGATTATTTGGACGGGTGTTATGCTCATGATTAGCCATGGCTTTATGGCTATCCAAGCGATGCTTTATGCACCTTTTTATCGCTTTCGCATTGGGCATTTTATGGTTGCGGCCGTTTGGGTATTACATAACGATGTGATTGACTACTTATTTGGGCAAATGCCAATTTATATGGGCTTAGAGCGCTTTTTACCGTATATTGGTTATGCGACATTCTGGCTCACGATTTTTGTTCTGATTTATGTGTACCGGAAGACGTTAAAAGAAGATCGTCTGAAACTTGAATTATTTTAAGATTAGAATTTTCTCATAGTGAGTGAAACCTATTGAGAAGCGCGCAAAGATACTTTATAATTAAAACTAATCAAAGTTAGTATTAGGAGGAAGATGATTTAAATGTCATTAGGATCTTATATAATTTATTTTTTTATTGTCGCAGCGATTCCACTTTGGGCACAATTTCGTGTTAAAAGCACGTATGCGCAGTATTCAAAAGTGCGTGTAAGAAGTGGCCAAACAGGTGCTGAAGTTGCACGAATGATTTTAGATAGAAACGGTCTTTCTAATGTGCCGGTGCACGCCACAAAAGGTGTTTTGAGCGATCATTATGATCCAAGCAAAAAAGCAGTATTCCTTTCAGAATCAAACTATCATGAAGCAACGATTGCGGCAGCAGCAGTAGCCGCTCACGAAGTTGGTCATGCGATTCAAGATAAAGAAGGTTATGCTTTTATGCGTTTCCGTTCGGCATTAGTGCCAGCAACGATGTTTAGTTCAAACATTTCGTGGGTGTTTTTAATCATTGGGATGCTTGCAACGATTCCAAGCCTTATGTTAATCGGAATTGTTTTAATGGCTGTAGGTGTATTGTTCCAAGTCATTACTTTACCTGTTGAATTTGATGCGAGTAAACGTGCACTTGTACAACTTGAAGATGGTGGTTTTTTAGACTCTTCAGAGAATCCACAGGCGAAAAAAGTGCTTAGTGCAGCTGCTATGACTTACGTTGCAGCAATGGCTGTAGCTGTTCTAGAGTTGCTTCGTCTTATCTTGATTTTTACAAATATGAATCGAAATTAGTTATAAAACCTGAGAACAGCTCTCAGGTTTTATTTTGAGAAATAAGGATAAAATGAGGGGAAAATATGGATTTTGATGTGATTGTAATTGGTGGTGGCCCGTCTGGTTTAATGGCGGCTATTCAGGCGGCGGAGAAGAATAAAAAGGTGTTGCTCGTTGAAAAGGGGCCGAAGCTTGGGCGCAAATTGATTTTATCGGGCGGCGGTCGGTGCAATGTCACCAATCGTTTACCTGTAGAGGAAATCATTCGGCATGTGCCAGGGAATGGCCGTTTTTTGTATAGCGCGTTTCACCAATTTGATAACGAGGATATTATTGCGTTCTTTGAAAAACTTGGCGTGCATTTAAAAGAGGAAGATCATGGGCGAATGTTTCCGGTGTCAAATAGTGCACGGTCGGTCGCCGATGCGATGATAAGTCGAATGGAGAAGCTTGGGGTTACGGTGTTTATGAAGACGCCTGTTAAAAAGGTATTGTATGAAAATGGGCAGGTGAAGGGTGTCGAGCTTCTGGACGGACAGGTGAAGACAGCGTATAGCGTCATTGTGGCGGTTGGCGGGAAATCGGTTCCGCGTACGGGTTCAACGGGGGACGGCTATGGTTTTGCAAAGGACGCGGGGCATACGATAACGGAACTTTATCCGACAGAAGTTCCGATTACGTCGCAAGAGCCGTTCATTATGTCGCGCGCACTTCAAGGGATTTCGCTTCGTGATGTGTCGCTTTCGGTTTTAGGGAAGAAAAATAAAATTGTGGTGACGCACCGTATGGATATGATTTTTACGCATTTTGGCATTTCAGGTCCAGCAGCACTTCGGTGTAGTATGTTTGTTAATCAGGCGCTTAGGAAGCAGGATCTTGTGACGATGGAACTCGATTTGTTTCCGGACCTTGGGCTAGAAGAAGTACATCAGAACGTCTTTAAGCTGTTAGAGGAAAATCCAAAAAAAGCTGTTAAAAACGCGCTTTCCCCTTTAATCCAAGAAAAATTATTGCTCTTTCTTTTGGAAAAAGTGAGCATTAATCCGGAAAATCATTATAAGCAGGAGAGTCCGAAAAAATGGGAGGCATTTGAGCAGCTTTTGAAAAGTTTTGTCTTTACTGTAGACGGGACGCTTGATTTTGAGAAAGCATTTGTGACGGGTGGCGGCGTGCAGACGAAGGAAATCATGCCGAAAGAGATGCAGTCGAAACTGATGCCGGGCTTATTTTTCTGCGGTGAAGTTTTAGATATTAATGGCTACACGGGTGGTTATAATATTACGTGTGCACTTGTGACGGGGCATACGGCGGGGGAATATGCGGCGAAATTTTCTAGTGAGGCAAGGAAAAATGAACTTGTCTAATAATGAAGCAGAGTAGGGTGGCTACTCTGCTTTTTCGTTTAGGAAAGTTGTGACAATTTGTTCGCGTTCTTCTAAAAAGGCGGAATTATTGCGGCTTGGATGAATGCGATTTGTGAGGACGATGAGTCCTTTTTTTTGTACGATGTCAAGGACGATGAAGGTGCCTGTAAATCCAGTATGGTAAAGGGCGTAATGGTCGCCGTTTGGTTTTAAGTCATAGCCAATGCCTCGGTCACGATTTAAATCTTGCGTATAGTTTTCTTGAATGCGGGCAAGGCTTTCGCGCGTTAAAATCGGGGCGCCGTCGTCAAAAAGGAGTGCCGATGCAAAACGTCTGAGGTCATCTAATGTTGAGAAAAGCCCTGCATGACCGGTGTTACCACCTGCGATGAAAGCCTTATGGTCATGGACGGTGCCTGAAATGACGCCGCGTTTTTCGGTTACTTCAGTTGGGACTGAATGGGCTTTGTCAGCCGTAAAGAATGTTGTGTCTTCCATGTGAAGCGGGCGTAAAATGGCGTCGGTTACTTGCGCTTCAAACGGCTTTTCACAAGCTACTTCGATAACTTTACCGAGGAGTAGGAAATTCAAATCGGAGTAGTCCACGATGGTGCGGTTTTTTGCGACTGGACGGGCAGCGCTAATGTAGGCGTCGATGTCGCTAGGCGTTTCAATTGGGAAGCCGGGAATGTTTTTTGGGAGCCCAGTGCGGTGCGTCAAACAGTCGAGTAGTGTCAAATCGGGCGTGTGATAGTCCGGCAAAAAGGTGCCAAGCGAATCCGTTAGGGCTAGTTTTCCGCTCTCAACAAGCTGCATCACACGCGTAGTCGTCGCCACAACTTTCGTGAGTGACGCAATATCGTAAATGTTTTTTTCAAAAGAAAGAAGCGGTTTTTTTGAAGGGCTAATTTGTTTTAAACCGCGAGTGAAGGACTGTGTCGCTTCTTGCGTCAAAAACTGGAAACTCGCTCCTGGCACGGTGCCTGAGTCAACCAGATTTTCGATGCGCATTTTCGTTAGTGGAAACATGGCTACACCTCTTTATAAACAGGCGTCCAGATGGCGTTTTGAACGTCCTCTTCTGCGACCGTTTTAATCCGTGCGACACCGTCTTTGATGGCTGCTTTTGCAACGGCGTAAGCGACTTTTTCGCTCGTTTGAAGGAGTTTTGATACGTGAGGTAAAAGTGCTGAGCCTTTATGAGTGGCATCAACTTGTTCTGATACAGCCTTTGCTGCTGCGCGTAGCATGCCATTTGTGATTTTTTCTGCGCGCGAAATGATGGCGCCAAGACCAAGGCCCGGGTAGAGTAGCGCATTGTTCGCTTGACCAATTTCAAACGTTTGCCCGCCGAATTCAACAGGCGCGCTCGGACTGCCCGTCACAATGAGTGCTTTTCCATTTGTCCACTGGATTAAATCGGCAGCTTTTGCTTCAGCGAGTTTTGTAGGATTTGACAGCGGTAAGATGGCCGGACGAATCGTATAGCTGGCCATCTCACGCACCACGTCTTCTGAAAAGGCGGAAGGGACACCGCTTGAACCGATAAGCATCGTTGGTTTGATCAGTCTAACAAGCTCTAAAAGCGAAGTGGTGTCGATGTTCTCAAAATCCGCCCGGTCTCGCGCAAAAGAACGCTGCCCAGTTGTTAAGTCGGCCATGTCATCTGTCACAAGACCATTTCGATCGACTAAATAAAAGGCCTTTTTAGCGTCGTGGCGTGTGACTCCACTACTGTGCATGATTTCATGACAAAGCTCGGTGGCAATACCAATACCCGCCGTTCCTGCGCCAAAAATCAGAATCCGCTGTTGCGCAAGCGGAATTTTGGATACGCATGTTGTTGAAAGTGCAGCCGCGACAACCATTGCGCCAGTTCCTTGAATATCATCGTTAAAGGTGCAGACTTCATCTTTGTAGGTATCTAAAATTCGGCTCGCATTGGCCCGACCGAAGTCCTCAAAATGAAAGACGACTTCTTTGAAAATTTCTTTTGCGGCGGAAATAAATTGCGCGATGAAATGGTCATATTCAGTTTTAGACATGCGCGGCTTGCGCTCGCCGAGATAAAGCGGATCATTTCGCAAGTCCAAATTGTTCGTGCCAAAATCAATGATGACCGGTAGGCAGCTAGACGGGTCAAGGCCAGCCGCAACGGTATAAACCGCAAGTTTTCCTACCGCGATTTGAACGCCGTTTACGCCCCAGTCACCGATGCCTAAAACACCTTCGCCATCTGTAATGACCATCATTTTAATTTTTTCAGGCTGTCCGCACGCGTTTTTCAGGCTATTGTGTAAAATTTCTGGGCGGAAAGCATTGATAAAAAGCGCATCATCGGTATTTTGAAAGTGCTTGTGGTATTCGGTCACCGCATCACCAATTGTTGGCGTGTAAATAATTGGAAGCAGTTCCGTCACATATTTTTGCACTGTCGCAAAATAAAGCGTCCGATTTTTATTATAAAGGTCCGTCAAATAATAATTTTTTTGCAAGGCATCAGGAAGCGCGTCAAAAATGGCCTTCACGCGTACAATTTGTTCATCTAGCGTTTCCACGTGCGGCGGAAGTAGGCCGTCTAATTCATATTTTTCACGTTCCTCATATGTAAAAGCAGTTCCTTTGTTTAAAAACGGATTTCTTAAAATATTATTTTTCGTCATAAAGTGGCTCCTTTTCAATCTTTGGTTCTATTTTACCGCGTTTTTCAGATAAAATAAAATCCTTGCGCGTACGTAATCCCAAGACCTACCAAATAATGGAATTGTTCCTTGTTTTCAACACCTTCTACAACCATCTTTTTCTTCTTTTTTTCTAAAAAATGATGCAAGTTGGTGAGCACTAATTTTTTCCCGTGATGATTTTGTACGTCTTTCAACAGTTCAGCGTCCGTTTTCACAAAATCAGTCGGGTGCCTTAGAACGCGTGCGATGTCTGCATAGCCTGAACCATAGTCATCAATCGCAAATTGCGTGCCAAAACGTCTTTTCAGAGAGGTCATTTTTACGTGCAAGTCGAGCAACTGGCATTCATCAATCACAGATGTTTCTAAAAATTCAAATGTAATTTCGCCACTTTCTTTAAGTAGTTCTTCCAATTCTTGGTAGTGGTGGATAAACGTGTCGTAGGAAATATTTAAAAAAAGTCGTGTGCTTTCGCGCCAACTAAAGTGCTCGATGCCATTTTTAAGCGTGCGCAGTTCAAATTGACTGGTCAAACGGTTTTTCTCGCATTCTTTAATAAAATCCCCAATCGGTACGTTATGAACGCGCGTCAGGGATTCGTAGCCAAAAACATGATTTTCTTGAATGTTCACAATCGGTTGATAAATCGTTTGGAATTCATTGGATTCGATCATATCCAAAATTTGGTTTTTATTCATCTACTAACGTCCTTTTTTATCAAGGCTAACTCTTTATGCATGTAATCAAAGAAATGTGTCGTAGTAGCGTTCGACGTATCCATCTCGTTTAGTTTATCCATTGCTTTTTGATAAAAATCTGGTTGATTCGTTTGCGTGTAGTATTCCGTAAGCATCGCATAAACGGCCGTCGATTCAATACTTTCCACAGGTTCTTTCGTATCCCGATAAAAACGTGCATAAACTCGATTATTTTGTTCCCATTCGCTTTGCAAAAAAGCATCAAAATGCGGTTCTTTTTTATGAGTTAGCGTAACATATTGAATCGCAATTAGCATTTGATCAATCATATTCACTTCATTACCAGTCGTTTCATAACGCCCATCTTGAAAGATTTCATCAAAAAACGGACTAGCTACCGCATTTTCTAGCGGCTTGAAGGCAGCCTTATCAAACCCAGCTTCTTTCATCGCGGTACTATTATAATAACTCAAATGAAGCGTTTTTGCTTTTTCTTTTGTTTTAAAATCGAAAAAATCACGAGGTGTTTGGTTCCCCAAACCATATTTTTTCCAACTCACCGCGATTTTGTTCGCGAAGTCAGCGTACGGAGGGTAATTAAATTGGTCACTTGCCGCCTGAAGAGCCTCATAAATGCGCATATCATCTATAAACGCGTTTGTCGTAATACCATTTCCCATTTTCCACTTAATAAAGGTTTGTTCAGTTAGCAGTTCATTTTGCATCGCCGTAAAAAGCGAATGAAACGTTTGGCTGTCATTGTTTAAAACAAGATACTGCATATATAAACCGATACTTTCCGACAAATAATTGGCATTTTTAGACACTTTATAGTCGGCAATTAACCCGTTTTCTGCCAAATAATTGGTTGCCACATGTTTCTCCACATTTGCCTTTTTCGGCGTTGTTTCTTTTGGCGGACTTTGCGCGCACCCGGCTAGAAATGCGATAAGCGTCAGTAAAAATAATTTTTTAAACATCTTCCAAGCCCTCCTTTGAAAAGCTTGTTAAAACTTGATTCCGTCCGCTTTGTTTGGCAAGATAAAGCGCCTTGTCGGCCGCCTCAAACAAACTTTCTTTCGTTTTATAGTTCGAATCAGGAAATTGCTGACAGGAAACGCCTAAAGAAATTGTCACTTGCCCGCTTTTTGGATTGTAAGGAAACGATGTGCGTTCAATTTGGCTCCGAATAATCTCGGCGATTTGCTGACTTTCTGGAAGCGCCACATTGGGTAATAAAATGGAAAATTCTTCGCCACCAATTCGGGAAATGAGCGCACTTTTTGGCAGCACATGATTGCTTAAAATCACACTAAACTGGGATAAAACCGTATTGCCCGCCTGGTGACCATGGACATCATTAATTTCTTTAAAATTATCTATGTCAATGACGATTAAACTAAGCGGTTTCTTTTTTTTCAAAGAAAGAAGAAAAGCTTTTTCAAATGTTTCTAAAAAATAACGGATATTAGGCAAATTGGTTAGCATATCTGTCATAGCAGAATTTCGAAGCTGAAACATGATTTTATTGCTCTTATCAATATAGTTACAAGCGGCAAATACGAGTGCGCTCGTTAGCATGAAAAGCGCGTAGTAAAGTAAGGCTTCGCTTCCAGTTAAAATGGTGTGGCTGCCAAAGTCGGTGAAGTAGTAGTAAGCTAGAACGGGAATGGCACAGGAAAAGACAATCAAATATTTTTTGAAATAGCTCATGTTAAGTTTGGTGACAATAAAGCAAATAAGATAAAAGCCTGTTAGCAGCAGAATAAATTTAAGCTCATTTTGCGTGGATTCCCCCATCCAAATGTGGCCGATAACCATGAAGCTATAGGCGATGGTGACAGGAATTCGGCCGCCGAAAATGGCAGTGATGAGTAAAATATTCATGCGCATGTTTGTATAAACGACTGTCGCCGCGTCTTGGTCCCCGCGAAAAATAAAATAAATGCCAGCTAAGCCGTAGTAAACACCAATTGAAATACTTAAAAGCAGCTGACTTTTACGATGTAAAAACCAATTGGGTTTTATTTCGCGAAGTTTGCGGAAGGCAATTCCTTGAATGAATAAAATGGCCAGAAATGTCGAGATACTATCAATATAGGCATCAAATTGTGTAGGCATAAAAATTACTCCTTTAATGGAACTGTTAAATGAACTGCTGCATGAACACGGTTTCGTCCATTTTCTTTTGCGATATAAAGCGCCTTATCAGCGGTGTTTAATAAGGCTGCACCACTTTCAAAATCGTGAAGTTCGTCCATCGTTGCAGTGCCAACAGAAATGGTCAAGTGGATATCTTCACGATTAAAAGGGAAATCGGTTTTCTCAATTTTCCCCCTAAGCTGTTCGGCGTAAAGCTTTGCACCGGTGCGTGAAATATTTGGTAATAAAATGGCAAATTCTTCGCCACCAATTCTTGCGATGAGTGTCCCTTTAGGAAAAAGGACTTTTTGTAGGGCGCCACTTAAGCTTGATAAAATAACATTACCCGTTTGATGTCCATATGTATCATTGATATTCTTAAAAAAATCAATATCAAAAATAATAATGCTTAGCGGTGTGCGATTTTTCTTGCTCTCAGCAAATTGTTCGCCTAAACAATTGTCAAAATGACGAAAATTGGCGAGATTTGTTAATGGATCTAAAATAGCTGACTGGCGCAAGGCAAAAATTTGTTTGTTGGAGGAATCAATGAAGTGGGCAGCCAGATATAATAGCAGGCTACAGAAAAAAGAAATGCCAAAAAATAAGAGCCACCTTGGAATAGCTTCCATTTGAAGGGGAATAGCCATTTTAAGATGGAGATAGAAAAGCATGAAGGGCGTAATGCTCAGCTTGCTTAAAATGAACTTTTGAAAAAGCGAGATTTTCAAAGTGTTTACTTGAATACAAATAAGATGGAAAGAGATGATAAAAAAAAGATAGAGAAGTTGAAGGCTCGTGTCTGCGGCTAGCATGAGTTTGCCTACTGCGATGATAATAGTTGCAATAGTAGCGGGGCCTACACCTGAAAATAAGTTTAAAATTAAGATAATGTTGACGAGCATGTCGGTATAAACGCCGTAATCTGTACCTGGCAAGCCACGCAAAATAAAGTACAAACCTAAAACACCATAATACATGCCGATAAAATAACGGATGATATGGTGTTGCCAATTATTAATAAACCAATTTGGTTTTCTTTCGCGAAGTGAACGTAAAATCATACCGTGAAAAAATAGAGCGGATAAAAAAAGTGCCAAACTGGACCATAACGAGTCAATCATATTCCACATAAAAAAAAAGCTCCCTTTTTGTAATTCGTACGGGAATTCAGTAAAATAAAAAGATACGGTTAATTCAGAAGGCTAGTCACGGTGCTATTCTGATGATTTAATACATTTATCATATTATTACAAATTAACATATTGTTGTCAATATATGCAAAGGAAGGATAACATGCAGCCAAATGATGCTTTTTTTGAAACTTCAGATACTCTAGTTCAACTTGTCAAAAAACGGAGTGAACACTTGGCGCTGGAAGGCTTTGTAAAAGGTCGTGGTCCCAAAAAACCGCAAGTGATGCTAATTGGGGAGGCGCCGGGTGAAACAGAAATTCATAATTCAATCCCGTTTAGCGGCCGAGCGGGCGCTGAACTAATGAAGTCACTTGAGAGAGCTTTCTTAACGCGTGAGGACGTTTATATAACGAGCGCCGTTCGAAGTCGGCCTTTTAAAGACGTTTACAAGGTGGATGCGAAGTCCGGGGAGCGCGTTTTGAAGCGTTACAATCGTACGCCGAATCAGAAGGAGATTGATGCGCACGCCCCGATTCTTGATGACGAATTGCGGCACATTGAACCGAAAATTATTCTGACAATGGGGAACATTGCTTTAAGACGAATGCTTGGGGGGAAAATAGCGGTTCCAGATGTGCGCGGTCAGCGCCTTTATGTACCTGCACGCGAACTGGTTACGCCTGGTAACCGGGAGTACCAGGATACGGAGCGGAAATTTCGGATGATGGCAACGTTTCATCCGGCGAGTATTTTTTACAATCGAAAATTATTGCCGCTTATTGAAGCTGATTTTGATGCGCTTCGGGTGTGGCTAAAGGAGATTACGACATGAAAATAGCGGTTGTTGGCGCTGGCATTGTTGGTGCGAGTGCGGCCTATCATTTGGCGAAATGGGGACATGAGACGACGATTATTGAGGATAAGGCGCCTGGGCAGGCGACGGAACATGCGGCGGGGATTATTTGTCCGTGGCTTTCAAAACGGCGGAATAAGATTTGGTATGAGCTCGCGAAACATAGCGCTGCTTTTTATCCGCAGCTATCAAGAGAACTGGCGGGGTTTTCTGTGGATTCTGGATACAAACAAGTTGGCACGCTTGCGCTTCGGGGAAATGAAATGGCGCTCGATGCTTTGTTTGCGCTTGCGAAGGAGCGGCGCGTGTCGGCACCTGAAATGGGCGAGGTGATTCGTTTACAAGAAGCGGATGTGAAAAAGCGGTTTCCGCTCGTGCAGCCTGGTTTTGGGGCGGTTTTCGTGAGTGGCGGCGGGCGTGTGAATGGCGCACGGATTCGTGACGCGCTTTTAGACGGGGCGAAACGAAACGGTGCAGTGAAAATGGAGGCGCACGGTAAGGTGAACGCGGCAGGGGCGCTTTTTGCAGGAGAAGAAGAAGTTGCTTTTGATAAAATTGTGCTGGCAGCTGGCGCTTGGATGCCGCGATTCTTGGAGCCACTTGGTTTTGAGGCGGATGTTTTGGCGCAAAAAGGGCAAATTGTGACGATGACTTTTGCTGAGAAAACGGACGACTGGCCAGTTATTTTGCCGCCAGCTGCGAAGAGTATTGTGCCGTTTGATGCGGGGCAAATCATGCTTGGGGCCACACATGAAAAAGAAGCCGGCTTCGACCGTGAGCCTACGGAAGCCGGCTATGAGGAAATCATTCGAGAGCTCGCGCCGTTTATTCAGCTGGAAGGCGCACAGACGAGCACAATTTCGGTTGGAACTAGGCCATATACGCCTGATTTTACACCGTTCATTGGTCAAATCGGGGACACGCCAATCTATGTGGCAAATGGCTTAGGGGCATCAGGTTTAACAACGGGTCCTTTTGTTGGAAAACTAATTGCTGAGTGCGCGCTAGGTGAACCGGTTTCGCTGGATATCACACGTTTTGACCCAGCGAATTATATCCGAAAGCGCTAATAAAGCGGATTTTTATTTTCATCCAGCGTAAAGCCTTCCCCCATCACATCATGGACGACGCTGACAGAAACGAAAGCGTGTGGGTCGACGGCTTCGATAATATTTTTAAGTTGGATAATTTCGTTTTTTGCAACGACGATATAAAGCACATCTTGGTCAAGTTTGGAAAAGCCGCCGCGACCTTCTAAAATGGTGACACCGCGGTTCATTGCGAGCATGACGTGAGTTGCGATGGCGTTGTTGTCTTTCGAGATTATCATGGCTCCGCGTGCGGCATACGCGCCTTCTTGGACGAAATCAATAACGCGCGCGCCAATGAAGACGGCAACAAGAGTATACATGACTTGTCTAATGTCTAAATAAGAGAGTGAGGCCGTTAAAACAAGTGCATCGATGACGAATAATGTGCGCCCCATGCTAATCCCTTTTTTAAAGTGGAGCAATTTCGCGATAATATCGCTACCGCCTGTTGTCCCGCCGTAGCGAAAGACGAGCCCGAGTCCAACACCAGTGAAACTGCCTGCAAATAAAGCGACGAGCAGTAAATCTGTGTGCAAATCGAGTGTAAACGGGATGCGCTGAAAAATCCATAAGAAAAGTGATAGGCTAATGGTGCCGATACCACTGTAAAGAAAGGTACGAAATCCTAAAATACGCCAGCCTAAAAGGAAGAGTGGAACGTTTAGGATAAGGTTTGAATAGGCGGGATCGATATGGAAGAAGTGTAACAAAAGGAGTGTAATCCCTGTTAAACCGCCTTCACCGAGTCCGTTTTGAATATTAAAATTGACAAGACCAAATGCATAAATGGCTGTGCCAAGCAAGATGAAAAGAATATTTTTAACCCGAAGTGTTTTGAACATAATCTGCTCCTTTCAAGATTTTTAGAATAACGTTATAATAATACTATTAGTGTACCAAAAAATGGGAGGTAAAGCGCGTGACAAAGACGATAAGAGAGATGCAACATGAAGTAGATGCTTTTATTGGACAATTTGAAGAAGGCTATTTTTCGCCACTTGCGATGATGGCAAGAATGACAGAGGAAACTGGTGAACTTGCGCGTGAAATCAACCATTACTACGGCGAAAAGCCGAAAAAATCATCAGAAGGCGAGAAAACGATTCAAGAGGAACTGGGCGATTGTCTTTTCGTACTAACGTGTATGGCGAATTCGTTACATATTGATTTGGAAGAAGCGCATGACACAGTGATGCAAAAATTTGCGACACGCGACATAAATCGCTGGACGAAAAAGGAGGAAGAAAAATGATACGAGTAGCAGTATCTGGTTATAAAGGTAGAATGGGACATGAGGTCGTAAAAACGGTGTTACGAGAAAGCGACTTGGAACTTGTTGGTGTGTTAGATAAAGATCCAGTAGAAAAAAATATAAATGAATTAGCGGAATTTAGTGAACTAAATGTGCCGGTATTTGGTGATTTAGGACAACTCCTTACCGAAGTGAAGCCAGAAGCTGTTGTGGACTTTACGATGCCAAGTGTGGCGTATTCTAATACGAAAAAAATTATTGAGCACGGGGTACGCGCGATTGTTGGCACAACTGGATTTTCGCCCGAGCAAATCGAAGAACTGACAAAGCTTGCTGCGGATAAAAAAATCGGCAGTTTGATTGCCCCTAATTTTGCTGTTGGTGCTGTTTTGATGATGCAATTTGCTGAAAAAGCGGCGGCGTATTTTCCAAATGTCGAAATTATCGAGCTCCACCATGATAAAAAGTTAGATGCCCCGAGCGGAACCGCGGTAAAAACGGCGGAAATGATTTCCAAAACACGTGAAAAGATTAAACAAGGCGCGATTGGGGAAGAAGAAACTATTCAAGGTGCTCGCGGTGCCGATTATGAAGGCATGCGCATTCATAGTGTTCGCTTACCGGGACTCGTCGCCCATCAAGAAGTTATTTTTGGTTCAGAAGGGCAAGGGCTGACCATTCGGCACGACTCTTATGACCGTATTTCCTTCATGTCAGGCGTTGCGCTTGCTATCCGTAAAACAGCCGAATTCGATACGCTCATTTACGGACTTGAAAATATTTTATGATGGAAGGGAAAAAAATGAATATTGCCCTGATTGCTCACGATGAAAAAAAGGAACAAATTATTGAACTTGCGCTAAGCTACAAAAATTATTTGAAGCCGCACACGCTTTTTGCAACTGGCACGACTGGAAAGCGAATCATCGAAGAAGTAGGGCTTGATGTCCATCGTTTTAAATCCGGACCGCACGGTGGTGACCAGCAAATTGGTGCGAAAATATCGGAAAATCAGATGGACTTAGTCATTTTTTTACGTGACCCATTAACAGCACAGCCGCACGAGCCAGATGTGACGGCGCTAATCAGACTTTGTGATGTATATGCGATTCCGCTTGCGACGAACATCGGGACAGCGGAAGTACTGCTTCGCGGACTTTCAAAAGGCTTTTTAGATTGGCGGAAACTACGACGTGACGACACGTTTTAAGAAACGAGAGAGAGCGATGAATCAACTATTTAAACAAGCCATTCCAGTTTTAGAAAAATTAGAAGCGGCAGGATATGAGGCGTATTTTGTCGGTGGTTCAGTGCGTGATACGCTCCTAGACCGCGAAATTGATGATATTGACATTGCCACAAGCGCCTTCCCGGAAGAAGTGAAATTGCTTTTTCCGGCTACATATGACACCGGCATCGAACACGGGACGATTACGGTTCGCTATGAAACGGAATATTATGAAGTGACAACGTTTCGTACAGACGGGAAATACGAGGACTTCAGACGTCCGACAGACGTTACGTTCGTGCGTTCGCTAGAAGAGGATTTACTGCGTCGTGATTTTACGATGAATGCCATTGCGATGGATAAAAACGGGGTGTACCATGACCCATTTCACGGGCGCGATGCGATTCGCATGAAAATGATTTGTGCGGTAGGTGATGCAAAAACGCGCTTCCACGAGGACGCTCTCCGAATGATGCGCGCAGTTCGCTTCGTCAGCCAACTTGGTTTTGCGCTTGAAGCTGAAACGAAAGCGGCGCTCATTTCGGAAGTGGGCCTTCTAACGCATACTGCTACGGAACGGAAAGCTGTGGAGTGGGTTAAATTGATGCGCGGGGCTTTTCGGAAAGACGCCCTCCAAGTCGTGCTGCAAGCTAACATGGAAAACTATTTGCCGCAACTTGCTGGCAGAAAATCGGAACTTGCCGAGCTTTGCGCGTTTCATTTTACGGATAATCCGACAGAAGAGGAAATTTGGCTTGCGCTGCTCCTTGCTGTTCGGCCGAATGAGGCGGTTTCATTTTTGAAAGCTTGGAAGTTGCCAACAAAGCGCATTCAGCTCGTAACGGCTGCGTATGTACTCATTCTAGATGATGTTTCTTGGAATCCGCTAACTGTATTTCAAGCTGGGTCTACTTTAGTCGATTTAGTTGAAGCGGGACGCGCGTTTTATTCAGGAGAGAAAAAAGTGGCTGATGCACTTGAAATTTACGAAAAGTTGCCGATTAAATCTCGGCGGGAGCTTGCGATTTCGGGAACGGAACTAATGGAAATGTTCGGCAAACCGGGCGGCTTATGGCTTCGGGAATTGCTTTTAAAGATTGAGCGGGCGGTTGTTTTTCGGGAAGTGGAAAATGAAGAGGAAGCGATTCGGAGGTGGTTACGACGTGGCTAATCAAAATCGAGAGAAATTGCTCGCGCTTTTTGCGAAGCGTCAAGGTGAGTTTTTGTCGGGTCAGCAAATTGCAGATTTACTTGGTTTATCGCGCACGGCGGTATGGAAACATATGGAAAGTCTGCGAAATGAAGGTTTTGAAATTGAAGCGGTTCGAAATAAAGGTTATCGCCTAGTTAAAAATAGCGATTCCTTTTCAAAAGACAGCATTTTAATTGGCTTGCATACGAAATTTATGGGGCAAAAACTGTATTTTTACGATGAAGTCGATTCGACGCAATTTGTGGCGCATCAAAAAATTAGCGAGGGTGCTACGAGTGGCACGGTTGTGGTTAGCGAGTTGCAAACAAGCGGCAAAGGTCGCCTAGCGCGCGTCTGGGATTCGCAAAGCGGCAAAGGTATTTGGATGAGTGTCATTTTAAAGCCGCAAATTGCGATGCAAAAAGTGCCACAGTTTACGTTCATCGCTTCGCTCGCGGTGGCAACAGCGATAGAGGAAATCACGAAACTCGAACCGCAAATTAAATGGCCAAACGATATTTACATTGGCCGACAAAAAGTGTGTGGTGTTTTAACGGAAATGCGCGCTGAAGCGGCTTCTGTTGAGGCGGTCATCATCGGCATCGGCATCAATGTCAATCAAATGACGTTCCCAGTGGAGATTCAAGAAAAGGCGACTTCGCTTGCGCTCCAGGCGGGGCATGCTATTTCGCGCACGGCGCTCATTCAAGAAATTTTAAAACAGCTTGAAAAATATTACCAGCTGTTCATGGCGGAAGGATTCCGTCCGATTAAGCTACTTTGGGAAGACAAGGCGATTCCTTTTGGGGAAAAAATTACGGTTTCGACGATGCAAGGACAACTGGCTGGCTTTGCCGAAGGAATTTCAGATGACGGTGTTTTACTCGTTCGTGACGAATCAAACGTACTGCACCAAATTTATTCAGCGGATATTGATTTCAACTCCTAAAATTGTTTTTCTGCTACGGAAAATTAGAAAATCAAGCCGAATGGTTTGGTGAAATTGAATTTTGTGGGGCTAGACCCTTTAGAAAATGCTAAACTTAGCATTTTCTTTTTTTACAGAGATTGTGTAAAATGAAAATGAATTAGGAGGTTGGACATGAAAAAAATCATGCTGTTTGTTGGTGTTTGTGTGTTAGGGTTGGTTCTTTCGGCCTGTTCGCAAACGGAAGAAAAAAAAGCGGTGGAAAAGGAAAAGACGGAAAAAACAAGTGAAGCTGCGAAAGCTTTTTTAACGACAATTGGAACGAGCGAATTTGCGGATAAAAAAGATGGCTTTGTTTATGTAGGACGCCCGTCTTGTGTGGATTGCCAAGCTTTTCAACCGATTTTAAAAGAAGTACTTCAAGAGGAAAATTGGCCGGAGAAAATGGCTTATTATAATACAGATGCGGCAAGTAAAGAAAATCGTGACAAAATGATGGACTTGCTGAAAGGAATGGATATTGATTCTGTGCCTACAATGGTTTATTTGAAAGATGGCAAAGTGGCATCTAAATTTTTAGGGAACGATAGTAAGGCCGATTTAAAAACATGGCTGGAGAAAAATATGTAAAAAAACCGCAAGGCTCTTAAATTTGCCTGCCCTAGCCTCGATTTAGGCGAGGGCTTTTTTAAGTAAGTGTACTTTATAGCGATGTACAAATATGCTAAACTAACAGAGGAAGCAAAGACAATGATCGTATTCGGATGAAACGATACCGTAAAGCTTCTTTTTCAACTTAATTTTTGCCGTGATTCATTTATGAACATGGACGAAAGGATGCGTTAAAATGAAAACTCCAATTGATTTTTTGAACATGAAGCAAAAGCAAGAAAAAATAACGATGCTGACTGCTTATGATTACCCTTCTGCCAAAAATGCGGAAGCCGCTGAAATCGACATGATTTTAGTTGGTGACTCGCTTGGCATGACGGTGTTAGGTTACGATTCAACAATTCCAGTGACGCTCTCGGATATGATTCACCATACAAAAGCGGTGAAGCGTGGGGCGAAAAATACATTTGTTGTGACCGATATGCCGTTTATGACGTACCACGGGACAGAAAGCGAAACGGTAGAACGCGCGCGGACACTCATTCAAGAAAGTAGTGCAAATGCGGTGAAACTGGAAGGTGCTGGTGATGTTGTGCGACATATTGCGGCACTGACGACGGCTGGGGCACCTGTTGTCGCGCATCTTGGTTTGACGCCTCAGGCTATTGGGCTTACAGGAAGCTACAAAGTCCGTGCAAAATCGCAAGAAGAGGCTAAGAAATTGTTAGACGATGCTAAAAAGATAGAGGCAGCAGGTGCTATTGCGCTCGTTTTAGAGGCGATTCCCAAACAGCTTGCTGAGCAAGTGACGAAAAATATAAGTATCCCAACAATTGGGATTGGCGCAGGTGCTGGAACTGATGGGCAAGTACTGGTCTATCATGATGTCATCGGGTATGGTATTTCGCGGCGCGCTAAATTTGTGAAGGCTTATGCGGAAGTTGATGAGCTGATTGAAAAGGCACTTACTACTTATGTGCAAGATGTCAAAACGCAAGCTTTTCCAGAAGAGAGCCATAGCTTTACGATGAATGAAGAAGAGCTAAAAGGCTTATACGGGGGAAAATAAGATGAAAATTGTACGCACAAAAACGGAACTCCGCGAAACGCTTCGTGCGGTGGACTCGAAATCGGTTGGCTTCGTTCCAACGATGGGCTATTTACATGTTGGTCATCTTACGCTCGTTCGGGAAGCAAGGCGAGAAAATGAAGTGGTTGTGATGAGCATTTTTGTGAATCCGACGCAATTTGGGCCGAATGAAGATTTAGATACCTATCCGCGTGATGAAAAACGCGATATTGAACTGGCAGAAGGAGCCCACGTGGATATTCTCTTTTTGCCGAGTGTCGCGGAAATGTATCCGGTGGAATTATCAACGGCGCTGCATGTTACAAAGCGTGTTGATGTGCTTGACGGGGCGAAACGGCCGGGTCATTTTGATGGCGTCGTTACTGTATTGCTCAAACTATTCCATCTTGTTGGCCCCGACCGTGCTTATTTTGGGCAAAAAGATGCCCAGCAAGTTGCGGTTGTGGAAGGACTTGTTCGTGATTATTTTCTACCGATTACCATTCGGCGTGTAGCGACGGTGCGCGAACAAGATGGCCTCGCGAAAAGCAGTCGAAATGTCAATTTATCCACCGCTGAACGAAATGAGGCGCCGATCATTCATCAAGCCCTTTTAGCTGGGAAGAAACGCATTTTGGAAGGCGTAAACGATGAGGCTGTCATTTTAGCCGAGGTACGAGCGGTTCTTGGAAATGTGGCACAGAAAGTGGACGACTTGGCGCTCTACGAATATCCTGATTTTACTGCGGTGTCTGATTTCTCAAATTCGCTTATTTTAGCCATAGCAGTGCAGTATGAAAAGGCGCGTTTAATTGATAACGAAATTATAAAGCGAGGTGAGTATGATGCTTAGAACGATGATGCATGCGAAAATTCACCGCGCGACGGTTACGGAAGCGAATTTAAATTATGTGGGGAGCATTACGATTGATGCGGCGCTTTTAGAGGCGACGGGCTTACTGCCAAACGAAAAAGTACAGATTGTGAACAATAATAACGGTGCGCGTTTAGAGACCTACATTATTGCGGGTGAAAAAAATAGTGGTGTAATTTGTTTAAACGGGGCGGCAGCTAGGCTTGTGTCACCCGGGGATATCGTTATTATTATGGGCTATGGTTTGTTTGAAACGAACGATGCCAAAACGATGACGCCGAAAGTGATTGTGTTAGATGAAAACAATCAAATTGTAGAACGACTTTACGAAGAAAAAGCGAATACAACGTTGTAAAAAAACAAGTGGAACTGGTTTTAGGAAGGTGAATCATATGGGACGAAAGTTAAAAAAATATGTAGTGGTCGATTTAGAAACGACAGGTAATCAGGCATCAAGAGATGACCGAATCATTCAATTTGCTGCCACGCTAGTGGAAGGAAAACAAATTGTAGAGACTTTTTCAACCTATATCAATCCTTTAAAGCCAGTTCCGCCTTTTATTCAGGAATTGACGGGGATTACGCCAGATGATTTATCTGATGCGCCGCTGTTTGAAGATGTGGCGGATACGATTTTGGCGCTTCTGGATGATACGATTTTTGTGGCGCATAATGTGAATTTTGATTGGACTTTTTTGCAAAAGGAAATGCGCCGTGCGGGTAAGCCGCTTAGTAAAATGAAGTTGCTTGATACGGTGGAAATGGCGCGTATTTTATATCCGTCTGTCGATAGTTATAAATTGCAGGATTTAGCTGATGAGTTTGGTTTTATTCATGAAAATCCACATAAAGCCGATAGTGATGCTTTGGTAACAGCGGAATTGTTTCTTCAGTGCGTGGAGAAGTTGGAGAGTTTACCGGTTTCGGTGATTCGGAAGATGACGACGATTGCCCAGCCGTTAAAAACGCATTTGCCGGAACTTTTCTTTGAGATTGAGATGAAAAAAGACCGCCAAGCTGAGCCGCTTCCTGAAAAATGGCTGGAACATCGTGGTTTAGTTTTGCGTAAAAAAAATATTCGTAAGCCGATTTATCGTACAGAAGATAAATTGGATTTTCCAAAAAGTGAGGAAGAAAAACTTGCGTTATTTAAACGTGCGGGGGCCCCTTTATATGCGAGAAGTGGTCAATTTGAGATGATGAACTTGGCGTTTCAAGCGATGCAAACAGGGCGCCATGCGCTTATTGAAGCCGGAACTGGGATTGGAAAATCATTAGGTTATTTTTTGCCGTCAATTTATTTTGCGAAACAAAAAGAGTTGCCTGTTATTATTAGTACATATACCAACCTTTTGCAAACCCAACTTTATGAAAAAGATGTCCCGCTTGTGTCAAAATTAACTGGATTTGATGTGCAAGCTTCGCTGTTAAAAGGGAGAGATCATTATTTAAATTTGTTTAAATTTGAGCAATTGCTTCATGAAAGCGATCCGCAGTACGATGTTGTCGTGACGAAATTAAAACTGCTCGTTTGGCTTACGGAAACAGAAACGGGTGACATTGATGAAGTCAATTTATCGAGTGGTGGCGAGCTGTTTTGGAACAGAATGAAGCATACTGGTTGGTACCTTTCTGAAACGAAAGATCCGTGGATTGCTTTTGATTTTTACAAATTTAGTTTGGAGCAGGCGCGCCATGCCGACCTAGTCATTGTGAATCATGCTTTACTTCTTTCCGATCACTTCAACGGGAAAAAATTATTGCCAGCATATTCTTTCGCAGTTATTGATGAGGCGCATCATTTTGCGGAGAGCGCTCGCATGCAGAAGAGCTTTTACTTGTCTTACCGAAAAGTGAAGTATTTCTTGAATCAACTTGGAACGCTCGAAAAATATTCACTTCTTAGTCGCTTAGAAATGGTCTTTCCAGCAGAAGAGAGTTTGTTTGATTTAGACATCGCCCAGTTGAAACTGACAGAAGCAACAGATATTTTATTTAGTTTGTTACATGCGGAACTATTAAATAGTCGCGGTGCTAAAAAAGAACTCGTTTTAATTGAAAATGAACAAAAAATTCATTTTGATGACACATTAAAATATGCGGCTGAAAATGTTCTCGTACTGTTCCGTGAAGTGGAACGGAATATCGAAACGCTTCTAAAAAAAGGGAAGCAAGAAGAAACGGACTTAAAAGAAGCGGAAACGGCTTTTGTTGAGGAAGTGTATTCTTTCTTACTTGATTGGAAAACAATGCGGGAGGATTTTGCTTGTTTACTAAATGAGAATCAGCCCGTCATGACGATTTCTCTTGAGGCGGACAAAAACGGGGCGTTGCCGAGTTTGCGTATTGTTGGTACGCTTATGGAGGTGGAGAGGGCGCTTCAAGAGGACTTTTTTGAACAAAAAGAAAGCGTCATTTTGACGTCTGCCACGCTTTCTGTCAATCATGATTTTTCTTACATAAAAAAAGCACTTGGTCTTGAGGAAAGTGACTTGTTAGAGGCGAAAATTCCATCGCCGTTCCAGTACGAGGAAAATGCGCGGATTTTGATTCCGCAAGATATGCCGCAAATTAAAGGGACGCCTGTTTCGGATTATGCGAAGGCGCTGGCTGATTATTTGAGTGATGTGGCGCTTTGTACGGACGGTCGCATGCTTGTTTTATTCACGGCAACCGAGATGTTGCGCGAAACGCTACGCTTCATGAAGGGGAAAGAGGCGCTCGCGGAATATATGATTCTCGCACAAGGCGTGTCTGCGGGAAGTCCTGCCCGGCTAACGAAACAATTTCAACTGTTTGAAAAAGCAATTCTGCTTGGGACGACGAGCTTTTGGGAGGGGATTGATATTCCGGGCGAAGATTTATCTTGTCTGGCTATTGTGCGCTTACCGTTTGCACCGCTCGAAGATCCATATACGAAAGCTCAAATTGCTCTCCGTAAAGAACGCGGGGAGAACGCCTTTCAAACGTATTCGTTACCGGAAGCCGTATTGCGCTTTAAGCAAGGCTTTGGGCGTTTAATTCGCCGCGAAACGGACCGTGGAATTATTTTAGTGTTCGATAACCGAATTGATACGACGAAATTTGGTCAATCTTTTTTAAACTCTATTCCGAAAGTTCCTACGAAAAAAGGCGATAAAACAGTTCTTTTAAGCGAAATTGCTGACTTTTTTAAGTCAGAATAATAATAAAGCTTCAAAAAAAAGCAGCAAATTGCTATAATAGGAACATATTGAAACTTAGCCATTTTGGCAATTAAAGAATAGAAATGAGCGAATAGATTTGCAAAAACGAAAAAACAGGCGAAAAATCGCCCGATATATTCTCATTCCAGTCAGCATTTTGGTAGTTTTAGGACTCGCTTTCTTTTGGTTTTTGCATAGTGCTGAAAAGCCAATTAAAAAAGATGAGCAAGCGGCGCTAGACCGAATAAGCGGCAGCGTAGATTTGAAATCGCACGATGATTTTTATTTGTACAATGGACCAAAAGAAACGTATTATGTTTTAACCGGGAAAAATAAAGCTGGAAAAGACATTATTGTTTGGGTGCCGAAGAAAAAATCGGGCGAAGTTTTAGTCAAATATGCGTCTGATGGTATAAGCGAACAACAAGCGCGAGATATTGTGCAAAAAGAGAAGAAGCCGCGCAAAATTTTAAACGTAACACTTGGTATGGAAGAAGGCGTCCCAATTTGGGAAGTCAGCTATTTAGATAAAAACGATAATCTTGGTTACTACGACATGTCTTTCAGCGAAGGAGAATGGCTAAGACAAATCGAAAATTTATAAGAGGAGGAGCAAAAAATGGACTTACCTTTGTCTAAACGCGTGCAGGAAGTAGCACCTTCACCGACGCTTTTTATTACGGCAAAAGCGAAAAAAATGAAACAAGATGGTATTGATGTCATTGGCCTCGGCGCAGGAGAACCCGATTTCAACACGCCGGAAAATATCATTCAGGCAGCTTATAAGTCCATGAAAGACGGCTTTACGAAATACACCCCATCAACAGGAATTCCCGAGTTGAAAAAAGCCATCGTTCAGAAATTAGAACGTGACCAAGATGTGCGTTATACAGAAGACCAAATTTTCGTAGGAACGGGAGCGAAACACGTTTTATATTCTGCCTTCCAAACGATTTTAAATCCGGGAGATGAAGTGATTATCCCTGTTCCTTATTGGGTTACTTATCCGGAACAAGTCAAACTTGCCGGCGGCGTGCCTGTTTTTGTTGAAACAGGATTCGATGCCGATTTTAAAATGAATCCAGCTAGTTTTGAACGAGCAATTACGGCGAGAACGAAAGCGGTGCTATTAAATTCGCCAAACAACCCAACTGGCATGTGCTATTCAAAAGCCGAATTAAAGGCGCTTGCAGCTATTGCCGTCAAACACAATTTATGGATTGTATCTGATGAAATCTATGAAAAACTATATTACGGCGACCCGGCGGATGTGGTTTCCGTTGCGAGTCTTAGCCCGGAAATTTATGCGCGCACAATTTTAATTAATGGTGTTTCAAAAGCGTATTCCATGACCGGCTGGCGTATCGGTTATGCTGCGGCAAATGCCGACGTCATTCGGGGCATGGGCAAACTAGCGGATCATATGACGAGTAATCCGACTGCAAATGCGCAGTACGCGGCGATTGAAGCCTATAACGGGAGCCAGGAAGTGCCGGAGAAAATGTATCAGGCGTTTTCGGATCGCATGGCGCGATTTTACCCGCAGTTAGAAGAAATACCCGGCTTTAAACCGAAAAAACCAGATGGTGCTTTTTATTTCTTTATTGACGCGCACGAAGCGGCCGCGCGAAAAGGCTATCCAAGCGTGGATGCGTTTGTGGAAGCTTTGCTGACGGAAGCGCTCGTGGCCGTTATTCCGGGATCAGGGTTTGGCATGCCGGATTATATTCGGATTTCCTATGCGACAGATCCAGCGCTGTTCCAAGAAGCAATAAATCGAATCAAAGACTTTATGAATCAATAGGGAGTGTACATGGTGAAAATTACAATTAATCAAGTGAAAGATTATGTAGGACAAGAAGTTACAATTGGTGTTTGGCTCGCAAATAAACGTTCCAGCGGCAAAATTGCCTTTTTACAAATGCGTGATGGAACTGCCTTTATGCAAGGTGTTGTTGTGAAGGCGGAAGTGCCAGAAGACATTTTCACACTGGCAAAAGGCATGACGCAAGAAACGAGTTTTTATGTAACGGGGGTCATTCAAGAAGATAGTCGTTCTTCGTTTGGCTATGAAATGACTGTTCAAAATATTGAAGTGATTTCAGAAGCACACGATTATCCGATTACACCGAAAGAACATGGTACGGAATTTTTAATGGACCATCGCCATTTATGGTTGCGTTCCAATAAACAACACGCGATTATGAAAATCAGAAATGAAATTATCCGCGCATCTTACGAGTTTTTCAACAAAGAAGGTTTTATTAAGGTGGATCCGCCAATTTTAACAGGCAGTGCACCGGAAGGCACAACGGAATTGTTCCATACGAAATATTTTGATGAAGATGCTTATTTATCGCAAAGTGGACAACTTTACATGGAAGCAGCCGCAATGGCACTTGGAAAAGTGTTTTCATTTGGTCCAACATTCCGCGCTGAAAAATCCAAGACGCGTCGCCATCTTATCGAGTTTTGGATGATTGAACCAGAAATGGCCTTCTATACGTTAAAAGATAGTCTTGAAGTGCAAGAAAAATATGTCGCATTTCTTGTAAAATCCGTTTTAGACAACTGCGCTATTGAACTTGAACGTCTTGGTCGTGATACAGCCGTTCTTGAAAAAATGACGGCGCCATTCCCGCGGATTACGTATACAGATGCGATTACACTTCTTAAAGAAAAAGGTTTTGATGATATTGAATGGGGCGAAGATTTTGGTGCACCGCATGAAACCGCGATTGCCGACAGCTTTGAAAAACCTGTCTTCATCACGCATTATCCAAAAGGCATCAAACCTTTCTACATGCCAGAAGACCCTGAAAACAGCGAAGTCGTTCTCTGCGCGGATTTAATCGCACCAGAAGGATACGGCGAAATCATCGGTGGTTCCGAGCGTATTCACGATTTAGATTTAATGCTTTCTCGTGTAAAAGAATTCGGTCTAGATGAAGAAGCTTACAGCTGGTATATCGACTTGGCACGTTACGGTTCCGTACCGCATTCTGGTTTTGGACTTGGATTAGAGCGCACAGTAGCTTGGATTTCTGGCACTGAACACGTTCGCGAAACCATTCCATTCCCACGTCTATTGAATCGTTTATATCCATAAAAATAAATGACATGCAAAAATAGCGAAACCCAGAAGGTTTCGCTATTTTTATGTCCCAAATGAAACTTTCCCGCATTTTCTTATTTTTTTCGTCTATGCTATAATTTTATGTGAGGTGTTTTGGATGGAAAAAAATGAATTAAGTGCGTGGATGACAGAAGGCTTTGTCACATTACCGCAAATTCTTATTAAACATTATACGAAATTAAATATAGACGAAACGGAATTTATGCTTGTTTTGCAAATTGAAGCGTTCCGTGTGAGCGGGAATTCGTTTCCTAGTATTAGCGAGCTGGCCGAGCGAATGGGGACATCATTTGAGCGGGTGACGCGATTGCTCGAATCGCTTGTTAGGAAGGGCAACTTGGCCATTTTAGCACAGGAAAATAAGCTGGCTCATGAGGTTTATTCTTTAGAACCGTTGTATCAAAAACTTGCCGCTTTTTTAGCAAATGAAGAACTTACGAATCAAAAGGAAGCGGTTAACGAGGCAGAAACGCATATTTACCGCACGTTTGAATCCGAGTTTGGTCGGCCGCTCTCCCCGCTTGAAGCCGAAATGCTATCGGGCTGGTTGGACCAAGATCACTTTGCTCCGGAATTAATTCGTGAGGCGCTAAAAGAGGCGGTAATTTCACAGAAACTCAATTTTCGTTATATCGACCGGATTTTATTAAACTGGAAAAAAGAGCAAGTGAAAACGGTAGAAGACGCGCGACGTATTGCTGAAAATTTCCATCAGAACGGGCGAACTGGAATTACGACAAATCGAAGTGATATTCAAAAAAGTAAGGACTCCATTCCGCTGTATGACTGGCTAGAAAATCGAAAAGGGTGATGGACACGTGTTAAATAAAAAGCAAACGGTAATGTGCATTCAGGAAATGGCAAAAATGTTTCCTAATGCGCATTGTGAGCTCGTACATAAAAATACATTCGAGCTTTTAGTCGCAGTTGTACTATCCGCACAGTGCACAGATAATTTAGTAAATAAGGTCACGGCTTCTTTGTTTGAAAAATATCATACGCCCGAGGATTATTTGGCGGTTCCACTTCAAGAGCTAGAAGATGATATCCGCGCAATTGGGCTTTACCGCAACAAAGCAAAAAACATTCAAGGTTTATCAAAGCGCTTATTAGAAGTATTTAACGGCGAAGTACCAAGCACACATGCGGAATTAGAAAGCTTACCTGGTGTCGGCCGAAAAACGGCGAATGTCGTCTTATCAGTCGGATTTGGCGTCCCTGCAATGGCCGTAGATACACATGTTGAGCGCGTTACAAAACGCCTCGGAATATGCCGCTTAAAAGACTCTGTTGTCGAAGTGGAAGAAACTTTGAAACGTAAATTGCCTGAAGAGATGTGGTCAGATGCGCACCACGATTTGATTTTCTTTGGACGCTATCATTGTAAGGCGAGAAAACCAGAGTGCCCAACATGTCCGCTCCTTTTTATTTGCCGTGAAGGGAAGAAACAAGCGAAAGCGAGAGGTTTTGATGGTTAAATTTCAATATGTCGAGGAACTCCAGCACGTTGCATTTCCTGCGCCGAACGTGAATATCAACGCCTTTGACGAAGAATCGATATTCGTTGCGGGCTGTCCTTTTTGGCAAGAAACCTTATTTTATACGAAAAACGAGGGTGTGCAACCATGGGCAAATGATGCCGAAAAAGCCTGCCGTAAACTCACCAAACAAATGACAGCCATTCTAAGCGCCATGGAAGCAAAATTTCGCGCACATGAAAAGCCCGACTCCTACCTCGTTCAAGATGCACTTGGCATTTTCTTGTCCATTCTTTTTTGGAGTAACAGAAAGCCTGTCCGATTAGAAAATTTAAATGAAGCGCTAAGCGAACTGTCCATTAAGCCGCTAAATCTTGAAGAACGACTCGAATATTGTCTAATGCGCGCCCATACATTTCCAGGATTTAAGCAATTAAACGAGCTTTTGCTAGAACAGCGAAAATTAATTGCTAAGCATAAGTAAAAAAAGAAGTATAGCAGATAGCTATACTTCTTTTTTATTAGTTACTTGGAGGATCCCCATTGGCGTTGTCCCCGTTATTATTGCCAGGATTATTTCCATTCTGACCGTTATTGTTTGTCGCGTCGTCATTTGCGCTAGCATTTGCAGGTATTGCAACAGATGTTGTCGCGGCGCTGCTTCGTTTATTATCCTTTATTGCTACAACGCTAATGTTGACCGTACTTCCCGGGCTCATTCCACTAACCGTAATCGAAGTGGTTGTGACCGTTGATTTTTGACCATTTACGGTCACTTCATAAGTGGCGCCTTCAACAGCTCCCCAACTTGCGGAAACTTGTTTAGTTGCTGTATTGTAAGATGCTGAGATGCCACTTGGTGCTGCAAGAGGTTTATTTTTTTCCTCTTCAGCCTTCTTCTTCTCTTCCTCAGCTTTTTTCTTCGCTTCCTCTTCAGCTTTCTTCTTCGCTGCTGCTTCCTTTTCTTTATCCGTTGTTGAAGCCGTTTTGCTTGGTGCTGTACCAGCAATAAATAACTCATTCGTTACTTTGTCGCTTGGCGTACCAGCAGCCGCACGAACAGGAGGATTGGAGCCTTTTAGAATCGGAATAGATACAACGTTACTAGGTGCTTTAAAGTCGGCAGTTGTTTTATTAGCTGAAACATGGCTCATTAATTTACTAAACATGCGTTGCGATATTTTTTGCTCATCTGGAGATAAATAATTTTTCAAGCTGTCATAACCAGTCCAAACGGCGATGGTGTAATTCGTTGAGTAGCCAGCGAACCACGCATCACGTGCCGCACCACTTGGATAATAGTATTTACTTTGTGCCGCAGCGTCAAAGTTCGTTGTCCCTGTTTTACCAGCGACTGGAACACCAGGAACAGCTGCACTTGTACCAGTACCCATCGTTAAAACATCTTTTAAAACATCAGAAGTCATATAAGCAGTAGATTCCTTCATTGCCACTTCGCTTTTCGGTTCCATATCAATCGATGTATCGCCATCAGATAGGACGATTTTGGTTACCGTATGAGGTTTGGTATAAATCCCTTGGTTCCCAAAAGCCGCGTAAGCACCAGCCATTTGAAGAGGATTCGACTCATTAGCACCAATCGCATAAGACTCATAGAACTCTTTGTAATTAAAGCCGAGTCCATCAGTGAAGGCTTTTGCCTTATCAAGTCCAACCGCCTGTAATGTCTTAAGCGCCGGAATGTTACGTGACTGGTAAAGGGCTTGCCGAACTGTTATAGGTCCTTTATAGCCAAAGTCCCAGTTGTTAATTTTAGAGCCCCCCGTGTACGTATACGGTGCGTCATCTAAAATTTGAGCAGTAGACCAATTTAAATATTCGAAAGCAGGACCATAATCAGCAATTGGTTTCATCGTCGAACCAACTTGGCGTTTAAGCTGCGTCGCATAATTGTAACCACGTGTAACATTCTCTGCCTGATTTCGCGAACCACCTATAGCTTGCACACGGCCGTTTTTCGTATCCTGTAACACAAGACCAGCTTGCATCTTATCATCCGAATACTGTACGATTTCGTTCGTATTTAACATTTTTTCCGTATACTGCTGGGCATCTTGATCAAGTGCCGTATAAATCGTTAAACCATCCGTGTAAACATCATATTCTTCCGGAATTTCACTTAAAACTTGTGTGACGTACGCATCATATTTGTACGTTTTTTCCTCACGTTCTTTTTGAGAACGCAAGCCGTCTGAAATAGGGGTTTGTTGGGCTTGTTCCATTTCTTGCTTCGTAATTTTATCATGGTTGTACATGTTTGTGAGTACTAAATCACGACGTTTTTTCGCCAGTTCTGGATCGTCATACGGATTGTAGTTGTTTGGACTTTGCGGCATACCAGCAATTAAAGCCGTTTGCCCTAAATTCAAGTCCTTCAAGTTTTTTCCGTAAAAATGTTCAGCCGCCGTTTCCATACCATGAACTCGGTCAGACATATACACTTTGTTGACGTAAATTTCAATAATATCATGTTTGCTATATTTTTCTTCAAGTTGAAGAGCTAAATAAGCTTCTTGCGCTTTACGTGCAAGTGTCTTGTTGGTGTAATCCAGATAGCTCATTTTAATGATTTGTTGCGAGAGCGTACTTGCTCCTTCCGCACCAAAGCCATTTTTAACATTCGCGATAACGGCGCCACCTAAACGAATAGGGTCGAGACCATCATGCGAGTAGAAACGCGAATCCTCTGTAGAAAGAATTGCATTTTCCAGCTGTTTTGGAATATCTTTATACTCAATATACTCACGGCGTTCTGTACCGATTTCTGCAAAGACCTTACCATCTTTATCTAAAAGTTTAGAAGATAGCGGGTCACGCAATTTTGAATCAGTGAGTTCAGGCGCGTCTTTTGCATAGACGTAAAATAAAGATGCACCAGCAGCAATACCAAAGAACGCAAAGAATAGAGCCACGAAGAATATGGATTTAAAAATCGTTTTCGCGATATTTTTTTTTGGCTTTTTCGGCTTAGCATTTGTCTTTTTGCTGCGATACTCTGATCTAGTTTGCGGTTTTTCTGCCATTCATTTTTCTCTCCTTTAATCAAATCGAACTAAAAAAGTGTGAATCTAAAATACTCAAATAGTCCAACCTTGGATTTAGACCATAGGGAATCAGTGTCGAATGCACTTTTAGCTCAGCAAGCGTGATAGATTTACGCCCACCATCTTGCATTCTTTCCCAAAACGGCAAGAAAGAGTCAAAACTTGTTAAATAAACTTCCCCAAGTGAGCTAAAAGAGGTAATGACAAAAGCAAAACCACCTTGGTTTAAAACTTGTTTCATGTGCTCCATTTGATGGGGATGAAAATTACTTAACGGAAAAGAAGTTTTGTTTTTTGTTTCTTTCGCTTCAAAATCAAGATACTTTCCTTGATAGACGCCGTTATAGTCTGTTGTTGACGGCTGCTTGAAATAGGCTTCTTTAATTGTCGCGCTACTTCGTTTTGGATAGTCAACTCTCACAATTTGAACAGGGGTGGGTTTCTTGTGAATCACTGCCCGTTCATGTGCCAAATAATAGGCATTGGTTTCATTTAAATCTTCCTCAAGCGACATACCACGTTTCCCGTAGTTTGTTTGCGGCTTCTTTTTTACAGGGGACTGGCTATTTTGATGCAGCAGATTTTTCTTTCCATTAGGATAGCCAATTGCCATATGCTCACCTCAATTATGATTATTATTCAAAATGAACCATTCTTTATTATACCAAATTAAAATGAAAATGATAGTAAATTTTGGCTAAAGCGCATACGAAAGCCTTTTCTGCTTAGTAAAAAGCGCCTTTAAAGCAGAGAAATGTTTTAAAAAGCGACTTTATGTTATCCTAGTTTAATAGAAACTTTAGGGAAAGGTGCTAAATATGGACAAACTTGTCGCGCAAACAAAGGCGCTTTTACAACAAAATGAAGAAAATTTCAAACGCTATTTAGCCAATCAAAAAGCGCAGGAAGACTTTGATTTTTATCAAGATATGAAGCCGTTTGTTGATGCCGCTAAAGAAAAATGTGAGCAATTTTTAGCGCTTGCGGTTCCTTATGTGAACAAAAACAGGCCGCTTTATTTAACAGAAACGCAACTTTTGCAGTGCACTCAGAATATTCAAATGACCGCTGTCAATTGTTTTAATGGAAAATCCTTTTATAAACATTTTCATGATCATTATGAATCATCTAAGTATACACTAGAACGCATGTTAACTGCATTAGAACGAGGTGAAAATTTAGAGTGAAATCGATTGCTATCTCGGGCTATAAGAATTTTGAATTAGGTATTTTTAAACGTGATGCCGAGGAGGCCAAGTATATCCAATTGGCGCTAAGGAAAAAATTGCTTTCCTATATAGATGAAGGTTTGGAGTGGGTCATTATTTCTGGGCAGCTTGGAACCGAGCTTTGGGCCGGGGAAGTGGTGCGTGACTTGAAGCAAGAATATCAGGTTCAGCTGGCGATTTTAGAGCCATTTGTTGAGCAGGCGAGTAACTGGAATGAGGCGAACAAACTGTGGTATGAGGAAGTCGTTGCCGCAGCAGATTACCGGGCCTATATTACGGAGCGACCGTATGAGAATCCTGGACAATTCGGCATGCGCGACCAGTTTATCATTGAAAACACAGAAGGCGCGCTCTTGCTTTATGATTTTGAGAAGGAAGGGTCCCCCAAATTTTTTTATGAACGGGCAAAGCACTTTTCGGAACAAAATGAGTACGCGCTCACACTAATTGATTTTTACGAGTTACAAGAAATCGTCGCCGAAACTCAAAATGATTTTTTCTAAAAAAGAAGGGTTTACATTGACAAATGTTATTAGATTTGGAAGAATAAGGATATAGATTTATTAATTAACTCGATGAAGAAACAATCATGAAATGAATAAAATTGAGGTGGATATTATGGCTGAGGAACAATTTGATTATCACTTAACAGCAAAAGAAATTTTAGAAAAAGCGTTTAAAACTGGCTTGCGTGGCTATAATCCAGAAGATGTGGATGAGTTTTTAGATATGGTCATTAAAGACTATGGAACGTTTACACGTGAGATTGAAGCTTTACAAGCGGAAAATATTCGCCTTGTGCAAGAGCTTGATAGTGCATCTGTAAAATCAGAACCGACAAGAAGTGCGTACCAAGCGCCAGCGCAAACAGCAGGTGCTACTAATTTTGATATTTTAAAACGTTTATCAAATTTAGAAAAACATGTTTTTGGAAATAAGCTAGACGACGGCGAATAAATGTGATAGTATCAGCTAGTAGAAAATTTTATTAACGTTCGGATAATCGCTGCGTTATGCAGAGGAAAGTCCATGCTCGCACGGTGCTGAGATGCCCGTAGTGATCGTGCTTGGTGAAACCATAAGCCAAGGCAAACTGATGCCAGTTTGACGGCAGGTGAATGACCTAAGTCTTTTAGATATGGTCATTGTACCTTGAAAGTGCCACAGTGACGGAGTCCTTTTAGAAATAAGAGGAGTGGAACGAGGTAAACCCCACGAGCGAGAAACTCAAACAATGGTAGGGGCACTTTTCCCGAGTAAATGAATGAGGGAAGAGACACCTTTTAAGATTGTCCATAAATGGTAAGATTCTAGAAAAAAGTGAGCACCGTACTGGAGCGTATTTTTATACGTGAACAGTGGTGCGCAAGCTTTTGACAATGAAGGTTGCTATTTATGGGCAATCTGGGTGTAGATAGATGATTATCCCTTTACTGTAACCCTGTAAGCAGTAGAGGACAGAACATGGCTTATAGAACGTTAATAGCAGGATGAAAATGAACAATTAAGGCTGTTTCAAAGGGCCACCGCATTCTTTTAATGCCTTTTACGTGTTACGTAGATGTCCTTTTGAAGCAGTTTTTTTCTTGGATAAAATAAAAAAGGATGATGACGATGAACGAATTTAATCTTGTAGCTACCGCTGCATCTGGACTTGAAGCCATTGTCGGCAAAGAAGTGAAGCGGCTGGGCTACGAACCAAAAGTTGAAAATGGGAAAGTATTTTTCAGTGGGGATAAAAGCGCGATTGCTCGTGCCAATTTATGGCTGCGCGTAGCGGACCGGGTCAAAATTGTCGTCGGTGAATTCAAGGCGACCACATTTGATGAGCTATTTGAAAAAACAAAAGCTTTGCCGTGGGAAAATTATTTACCGCTTGATGCGGCGTTTCCAGTTTCCGGTAAATCCGTTAAATCAACGCTTTTTAGCGTGCCGGATTGTCAGGCGATTACGAAAAAAGCGATTGTGAATCGGCTTAGTGAAAAATACCGGCGGAGTGGAAGGCTCATGGAGACGGGGGCGCTTTTCAAAATAGAAGTGTCGATTTTAAAAGATGTTGTGACGCTTACGATTGATACGAGCGGAGCTGGCTTACATAAACGTGGCTATAGAACGGCTCAGGGCGGTGCTCCGCTTAAAGAAACGATGGCAGCAGCACTTGTTTTACTGACGAGCTGGCACCCGGACCGTCCGTTTTATGATCCGGTTTGCGGCTCCGGCACGATTCCAATTGAAGCGGCGATGATTGGGCAAAATATTGCGCCTGGATTTAATCGCGATTTTGTATGTGAATCATGGGACTGGATGCCCAAACAGATTTTTAAAGATGCGCGAAATGAAGCGGAAACCCTTGCGAATTACGACCAGCCACTTGATATTTTAGGGGCGGATATCGACCACCGTTTAATCGAAATCGCGAAGCAAAATGCGGAAGAGGCAGGGCTCGCTGATTTAATTTCCTTTAAACAAATGCAAGCAAGTGACTTTACGACTGAAAAAGAATATGGCGTTGTCGTGGCGAACCCGCCTTATGGTGAGCGTTTAGAAGACGAGGAGCAAATTCGAATTCTTTACAAGGAAATGGGCGAAGCATACGCAAAAATGCCAACTTGGTCGGTATATGTACTCACGAGCTATGAAAAATTTGAAGAAGTTTACGGAAAAAAAGCAACGAAAAAACGTAAATTATATAATGGTTATTTGCGAACGGATTTATATCAGTATTGGGGACCACGAAAACCGAGAAATAAGGAGTGAGTGACAATGTCAGAATCCATTTATGAAATTGAAAAAGAGTTTTTGGCTTATGTGAAACGCAAAGAAGCGCTTAGCGAGGCGCTCAATTTAGTTTATTGGGATATTCGCACGGGAATTCCGAAAAAAGGCGCGGAAGCACGTGCTGAAGTCATTGGCGTGCTTTCAGAAGACATCTTTAAACTCGAAGTCTCAGAAGAAATGGCGGCGTTTATTGCCGCTCTTACGCCGCATAAAGACGAGTTAGGAGAAGTGGCACGTAAGACGCTTGAAGAGTGCAGTCGTTTATATGAACTCAACAAAAAAATTCCTGCAAAAGAATTTGCTGCTTATTCCAAACTTGTTGCGGATGCGGAAAACGTTTGGGGCGAAGCCCGTGCGGAAAACAATTTCGCGAAATTCGAACCACTTTTAACCCAAATTGTCGCGATGAAACGAAAGTTCATCGAGTATTGGGGCTACAAAGCGAATAAATACGACACGTTGCTCGAGCAATATGAGCCGGGTATGACGGTGGAAACGCTTGATGCCGTGTTTGGGAAGTTAAGAAGCGGGATTATGGATTTGCGCAAAAAAATGGAGCAAGGCGAGGTACCAAGCAGCAAGCCACTTCAAGTGAATATCGCAAAAGACATTCAAAAAACGTTTAGTGAACGTATTTTGCAAAAAATGGGTTTTGACTTTGACGCAGGCCGCTTAGATGATACGATTCACCCGTTCGCCATTGGGTTAAATGTGAATGATGTGCGGATTACGACACGCTATGCCGAAGATAATTTCAAAATGGCCGTGTTTGGCATCATTCATGAAGGTGGGCATGCCATTTATGAACAAAATTTTGACCCGAAACTTTCGGGTACACCGCTCTCAGAAGGCGCTTCAATGGGCATTCACGAATCGCAGTCGCTCTTTTATGAAATCATTCTCGGCTCAAGCTTCGCCTTTTGGAAGAGCAATTTTAAAGACCTTGCTGAACTGGCTAAACCTGCGTTTGATGCGGTGTCGCTGGAGGACTTTTACCGCGCGACGAACATTTCTGAAAGCTCACTCATTCGAATTGAAGCAGATATTTTAACGTATCCGCTGCACATCATGATTCGCTACGAGCTAGAAAAAGCTCTCATGAACGGCGAACTTGAAGTGGCCGATTTAAGAGAGGCATGGGCGAACAAATACGAAGCCTACCTTGGCGTTCGCCCTGAAAAAGATAGCGATGGCGTCTTGCAAGACATTCACTGGGCAGGTGGCGATTTCGGCTACTTCCCGTCTTACGCGCTCGGCCTTATGTACGCCGCCCAGTTCTTCCACACCATGAAACGTGAAATTCCGAATCTTGATGCGATTATCGCAAGCGATGACTACACGGAAATTCGAAAATGGCTTACAAAAAACGTCCATCAATACGGGAAGCTAAAGAAACCGCTTGAAATTTTGCAAGATACAACAGGCGAAAGTTTAAACCCCGATTATTTGTTAGATTTATTGAATGAACGTTACAAATTTGTTTACAAGTTCTAAAAAAGCGATTGACCAAACGAAAACCGTTCGTTATAATGGAAAAATAATTAAATGAAGCACTTATATAATAATTGTGATATGGACAATGAGTTTCTACCCGGTTGCCGTAAATAACTGGACTATGAGTGATAAGCGACAATCAGCACAGCTGGTTTATTTTGCCTATCTCTCTAGCCGGGAGATAGGTTTTTGTTGTCTTTAAAATGAAGGGAGAACTTGTTTTGAAGTTATTAGAAGACTATATTTTGGAAAAAGGGACGGTTTTAGAAGGTGATGTGCTGAAGGTCGATGCCTTCCTGAACCACCAAATTAATCCCCGCTTAATGCGCGAAATCGGCAATGAATTCGCGGAACATTTTAAAGGTCGCGGTATTACAAAAATCGTCACCATCGAATCATCAGGTATTGCGCCCGCTGTATTCGCTGGGCTTTTCCTTGATGTCCCCGTCATTTTTGCGCGCAAGAAAAAATCCGTCACGTTGAAAGAAAATTTATACACGGCGGACGTCTATTCGTTTACAAAAAAAGAAACCAATTCGATTTCCATATCGCAAAGCTTTTTAACGAGTGAGGATACAATTTTAATCATCGACGACTTTTTGGCAAACGGACAAGCCGTTCTTGGTTTACTTGACATTGCCAAAACGGCAAAAGCAAAAGTTTCAGGCATCGGCATTGTCATCGAAAAATCATTCCAAAAAGGACGCGCTTTACTAGACGAAGTAGGACTAGAAGTACTCTCACTAGCTCGAATCGCCTCACTTGAAAATCAAACGATTCGCTTTATTAGAGAGGAGAATGGCGATGTTAAATAAAGGCAGAATGGCCGCACTCGGCTTTCAACACGTACTGGCAATGTATGCTGGCGCAGTTATTGTCCCACTCCTCATTGGTGGGGCGCTCGGCTTTAACGCCGAACAAATGACGTACCTCGTTTCCATCGACATTTTCATGTGCGGCATCGCTACGCTGCTCCAATTAACCGTCAATCGTTTTTTCGGCATCGGCTTGCCAGTTGTACTTGGCTGTGCAGTCCAGGCGATAGCGCCCATCATTTTAATCGGGCAGGAAATGGGCATTTCTGCGATTTACGGCTCCATCATTGCGTCAGGCCTCTTTGTTCTTCTTATCGCGCCGTTCTTTTCAAAAATTGTGCGCTTTTTTCCACCAGTCGTAACGGGTTCGGTCGTGACGGTGATAGGCTTAACGCTCATTCCGGTGGCGATTAACAACCTTGCAGGCGGACAGGGCGCAAAAGATTTTGGCTCGTTTTATAATATCGGCTTAGGATTTGGCACGCTCTTGCTCATTATTTTAGTTTATCGATTCGGTAAAGGATTTACGAAAGCTATCGCCGTGTTGATTGGGCTTGCCTGTGGTTCGCTTGCTGCCGCGATTTTAGGTGGTATCAATTTAGCCCCCGTTAAAGAAGCAGACTTTTTCCATCTCCCGCAACCATTTTACTTTGGTATGCCGACTTTTGAATGGCCAGCAATTGTGACGATGATTTTAATCGCACTCGTCAGCATGGTTGAGTCCACAGGCGTGTATTTCGCACTGTCTGACATTACGGGTCGCACGCTTGATAAAAAAGATTTAACACGTGGTTACCGCGCAGAAGGGCTAGCCATCATTCTCGGCGGAATTTTCAACACTTTCCCGTACACAGGCTACTCCCAAAATGTTGGTTTAGTGCAATTATCTGGGATTAAAACACGTAAAGTTATCTATGTCGCCGCCGGATTTCTAATAATCCTCGGTTTGATTCCAAAAATTGGGGCAGTGACAACCATTATTCCAACAAGTGTTTTAGGTGGTGCCATGGTTGCGATGTTTGGTATGGTCGTTGCCCAAGGAATTAAAATGCTAGGTAAGGTGAATTTCACGTCGCAAGAAAATTTGCTTATTATTGCGTGCTCCGTCGGTGTTGGACTAGGCGTTACCGTGGTACCAGATCTATTCCAAAACTTTCCATCTTTCATTCAACTTTTCACAAGTAACGGTATTGTTGCTGGAAGCTTTACGGCAATCAGCTTAAATATTATTTTTAATATGTTACCAACACGCAAAAAAGAAGCAACAGAAGAGTTAGAGTGGCAACAGGTTAACGACTAATTTTCTTAAAGCAACCTCATTTGGGTTGCTTTTTTAGTTGACTTTTTTGTAGAAAAGCGTAAAATGTAAAACGTAATGATTCCTATTTATAGAAATGAGGAGAAACGATGGCTAAAAAATCGAAGGTAGCAAAATATGAACGACAAAAAGCATTAGTTGCTAAATACGCAGAATTGCGGCGCGAGTTGAAGGCTGAGGGACGCTACGAAGAACTTCGGAAATTACCGCGTGATTCATCGCCAACGCGTTTGCATAACCGCTGCGAATTAACTGGTAGACCACATGCATATATGCGTAAATTTGGCATGAGTAGAATCCGTTTTCGCGAACTTGCGCATAAAGGACAAATTCCTGGCGTCAAAAAAGCCAGTTGGTAAAATTATACAGGTGAAAATTGACGACAAACGGCAATTTTCGTTGTTAAAGCTTCGTTCTATCACACGTGGTCGGATAGATTGCGATTTCCAGTATGTGCTGCTTTAGTCTGATTTTACGTGTGTTTGGAGTTTTCCTACATGCTAGGACTGCTGCTTTCTTGTAGCAGTCTTTTTACATAGACAGCACAAAAAAAGCCGAACATAGTCCGGCTGGCTGTTATACTTGTATGAAGTTATACAGCAAAAAAAGATGAATGAAAACAAATAACTACGATAGTGCGTCAGAGAAATGATGCTTGATTCAGTATTAACATATTTTCAGATTGTATTAGACAATTTATAAATAAAATAGTATACTAAAACCAAAGATTTACAAAATTGTCGTGACATGTCAGGCTATTTAATTCCGATTCATCCACGTCATCTTACGAATTAAGTAGCCTAAACACTTGGGGAAAGAATTATACAATAATGAAATAAACTAGTACTGAAGCTAACATTTTCTCACCTCCCTGACAAATACAGTTTATCACACAAAATATACTGACTTATTAAAAAGCAACTTATAAAAACATAAAAAGGATGCGATGGAGATGACAGAAAACAAAAATAAGTTAGCAGTCGGGAAAACTTTAAAAAGCATACGCACAAGTATTGGATTGAAACAAGTTGATGTTTATACGGATATTATGTCGCGAACACATTTACAACGCCTCGAAAACTGTACTCAAACACCTAGTTATCCACTACTTTTAGATATTTTAGAACGATTTTCAATGGATTTATCTGAATTTGAGTATATTCGAAATGGTTATGCCCATTCTCATATACAAGAGATTTTTAATGAATTCAGAAGGCTTGGTTCAACGCTTAACAAGTCAGGATTTCAAAACTTAATAAGTAAAATTGAAGCATTGCAACATAATGGTAATAGTGACACATTTTTAAATCATTTAAAGTCTATATTATTTGGCTACATGGAACTCCAAGAATCCCAAAATATAAATACCGCTCGGCATCACTTTGATGCTGTCTGGCAAGATTTGAAAAATAGGGAAACGTGGTATTACAATGATATTGTATTAATGTCTAACATATTCTATATTTTTGCTGAAGAGCCTATGAGCTTAATCTTGCAGCGACTGAATAAATTTTATGATAAGTATGCTGGTTATAGAGATATTGATAAGCTTAGTCGAACTACTAAATTTAATTACTGCACTTTGCTAAGAGTGAACGATAGAATTCTAGAAACTAAGCCGATTATTGAGGAAGTTCTAGAGGACGCGAAAGAAGCTCATGATTGCGTTTTAATCCTAAGCTGTAAATTTATTTTAAATCAGATCTACTTTCTTGGCGGCGAGCATCAAAGTACATTCGATGAAGTGAAAAAGATTATTCAGTCTATGCGTGTATTAGGCGAGGATTTGATTGCGGATGATATGTTGAAAGACTGGGAGAAGCTTATAAAAAACAGCAAAATCCCGTTATGAACTAGAACCGTTTGGAACATAAATTTCCATTTACCAAAGTGAATCAAGTAGTGGCAACCAAAGATGGCTTTTCATTAACCAAAACCGTGAAGAAAGTGATTTTCTTCACGGTTTTTATGTTTAGCTAAGATTTATGTTCTGGCCTCTTCTTTTATGGTAAAATTGAAGTAATCATGATAAAAGGAGTCACGAAATGGAAACTAAACAACCTAATTTACTTGTTGTGGACGGTATGGCGTTACTTTTTCGCGCTTTTTACGCCACAGCGGTAAGCAAACAATTTATGTATAATGAAGCGGGGCTACCGACCAATGGCGTACAAGGAATGTTACGCCACATTTTTGCAGCGATGCGCCAAAGTCAGCCAACACATGCGGTGATTTGTTGGGATATGGGCGCACAGACATTTCGTAATGAACTTTTTGACGGGTATAAAGCGGGGCGAACTGCACCACCTGATGAGATGATACCGCAATTTGATTTGGCGAAGGAAGTCGCAGAGGCTTTTGGGTTTGTCAATATCGGTGTCCCCGGTTTTGAGGCAGACGACTGTATCGGGACGATTACGACAAAATTAACGTCAGATTTAAACACAACGGTTTTAAGTGGCGATAAAGATTTGCTGCAACTTATTCACTCGAAAAATGATGTGTGGATTATGCAAAAGGGTTATGGCAACTATAAGCGTTACGACGAAGCCACTTTTTATGAAGAAATGGGAATTACACCTACGCAGTTTGTTGATGTAAAGGCGCTCATGGGCGATACGTCAGATGGTTACCCGGGCGTGCGCGGTATTGGTGAAAAAACAGCTTTAAAACTTATCCAAGAATTTGAATCGGTAGACGGTGTTTTAGCCAACCTCGACAAATTGAAACCCGCCCAACAACAGAAAATCGCAGAGGATAAAGAGATGCTGTTCTTGAGTCAAAAATTAGCAGCGATTCATACGGACGTGCCGCTTGAAATCGATTATGATCGCTGTTTATTCCGCGGATTTTCAAAAGAAATGAACGATGCAGTGTTGCATTACGGGTTAAAAACCGTCGAGCGCGATATTCAGTTATAAGGAGTGACAAACAGATGCAAGCGATTTCTGTAAAAGAAAAATATGCGACCTATACGCCTCTTGAACAAGTGAAATTGCTTGAAATTCGCAGTATCTTGTTTGAGGTGGCGGCTTTAGTTGATGGGGATGCCGTTTTACAAGAGGACTTAAAATGGGGACAACCGAGCTATGCGCTAAAAGGCGGGACCCCAATTCGGCTTGATACATTTTCTGATAGTCAAGTGGCCATGTTTTTTCATTGCCAAACGAATTTGATTGAAAATTTCCGGACGATTTTTGGAAATGAATTGTATTTTTCTGGAAATCGAGCCATTGTATTTGATATTTCTAAGTCACTTCCTGAAAAAGCCATTCAATTTTGTGCAGAAGCTGCCTTTACTTATCATAAAAAGAAATAGAGTTTAGTTAGAGGTGATAAGATGACAACATTTCGTAAAATAACAGTTGAGGGGCAAAAATTTTTATGGAAGTACTCTTTTGATGATTATGACTATCAAAATGATTCGTCTTTAATTATTAAAAGTGCGGATACAAATGGGAAGTTGCTTATTTATTTTAGGACGGGAAAATGGGATAGCGGCTATTGTCCGTTTAACAAAGGGGTTCCAGCTTTATATCAAGGTCAGCGCATCACAATTAATCTTAATCAACCTCGTTTTATAGCAGAAATAATCGCGTATGTGCGAGAACAATTAGATTTGAAACTTTTACTAGGAACGGTAGAATTGGACAATGGGATTGAACTACTCCGTGATATCGGCTACGTGTTCGACTATCAAAAGCAGTAAAAAAATCAGGCTCTTGAAAACCATGAAGGGAAGCAAGAGTCTGATTTTTTATTTTTCCGATTGAATGGCTTGGCGGGCTAGTTCGTCGGCTTTTTTATTTTGGGCGACGTTACGGTAATTGATATAGAAAAGTGGAACTTGTTCGGCGAGCTTTAAAATGGCGTCTAGATGCGGCTTGAATAATGGGTTTTTGACGTAGTTTTTTTCAACGCTGTCTAAGACGATTTTTGAATCGGTGTAGATGCGGATAAATTCCGGGTTGTGTGTGAGCGCGAGTTCTAGGCCAAGTTTGCAGGCGATAAATTCGGCTTCATGATTGGTTAGGATACCAATTGGAATGGCATGTTGCTCGTAGATTTGATCGGCTTTCAAAACGATGCCTGCACCGCTTAAACCTGGATTTCCGGAGCTCGCGCCATCAACAAAAACGTCCATCTGATACATTCCTCCTTGGATGCATTTTCTTCCCTATTATATTTTCTTCTTTATAAAAATGCAAAAATAAAAAGCCGGCTAAAAGCCAGCTTGTCCGTGTCAAAGTCATCACATTAAATTTTTTCTACATTTGCCGCCTGTGGTCCACGATTACCTTCTACAACTTCAAAGGAAACTTCTTGACCTTCTTCTAAAGATTTGTAGCCATCACCTTGAATCGCTGTGAAATGTACGAAGATATCTTCGCCGCCGTCTGTTTCGATAAAACCATAACCTTTTTCATTGTTAAACCATTTTACTTTCCCATTTTGCATTGAAATAAATCCTCCAAATCTTGGCCCTTTTAAAGAACCTTTCTGTCATACAAGAAAGTCTTATACGATACTTTTAATATAAACCAAAGTACCTATAGAGGTCAAGAGAATTTTTAAAAAATTCTATAATCTTCTGACTTGTAAAGGTTTTCTTTTTTGTTTTTTATCATTATTCTTGAAATCAGCATCAAACGAAGCGACGAAAGTACTAAAACTTACAAACTAATATTTGTTTACTGTGCGTTTTTTTCAAAAAGAAAAAGTTTTGTCAGAAAAAGGGGTAAATGCTTTGTGAAACGAGGAAGAGTGTAGTACAATTTGTATGTGAAAGAAATTGAGTTGGAGGGTAGTGCTATGCCAACACCTAGTATGGAAGACTATATTGAGAAAATCTATTCTCTGATCGAAAACAAGGGTTATGCGCGTGTTTCGGATATTGCTGACGAACTTATGGTGCATCCTTCTTCGGTTACGAAGATGGTACAAAAACTTGATAAAGATGGCTATCTTGTCTATGAAAAGTATCGTGGCCTGATTTTAACGCCGAAAGGTAACAAAGCAGGGAAACGACTACTCGAACGCCATACTTTGTTGGAAAGTTTTTTACGTACGATTGGCGTAAAAGAAGAGCATGTTTATGAAGATGTTGAAGGAATTGAGCATCATTTAAGTTGGAATTCAATTGACCGAATTGGCGATCTCTTACAGTTTTTTGAAGAGAACGAAGACGCACTGAAAAAGCTTCGAGCGCTGAATTCAGCTGACTCGGAAAAAGATGAGTAAGGTAACACGGAATTGTAAATGTAGCTGCGCAATCAAATTTCCGTTCAGTAGTTTCTTACTGGCCGATTTTTTCGGTGCCTAAAAAGGAAAGGGTTTACATTTTACAATTTCTCATTATACATATATGGAGGGGAATAGAATGACGAAAGAAGTAAAATCAGACATCGAGATTGCACTCGCAGCAAAGGTAAATCCTATTATAGAAATTGCGGAAAGTATCGGTTTAGATGAACAGGATTTAGAGCTTTATGGTAAAACAAAGGCCAAGTTGACCTATGAAACCATCCATTCATTAGAAAATAAAGAAAACGGGAAATTAATTTTAGTTACGGCGATTAACCCCACACCCGCGGGTGAAGGGAAATCAACCGTGACAGTTGGTCTCGGGGATGCTCTTTCGAGAAAAGGGAAGAAGACGGTGATTGCACTTCGTGAGCCGTCGCTTGGTCCAACAATGGGAATTAAAGGCGGGGCAACTGGTGGCGGTTATGCACAAGTTGTGCCAATGGAAGATATCAACTTGCATTTCACTGGTGACTTTCATGCGATTACAACGGCAAATAATGCTTTATCGGCATTTATCGATAACCATATGCAACAAGGCAACGATTTGAAGATTGATCAACGACGCATCGTTTGGAAACGTGTGGTGGATTTAAATGACCGCGCACTTCGTAAAGTTATTGTCGGTCTTGGCGGTCCCGTTCAAGGGATTCCACGCGAAGATGGTTTTGATATTACGGTTGCGTCTGAAATTATGGCGATCATTTGCTTAGCGACAGACTTAAAAGATTTGAAGCATCGTTTAAGCGAGATCGTGATTGGCTATAACTATGCACGGGAGCCAATTACAGTCGGAGAACTGGGCTATGAAGGGGCTTTAACGTTACTTTTAAAAGATGCGTTAAAACCGAATCTTGTGCAGACATTAGAACATACACCGGCGATTGTGCACGGGGGACCGTTTGCGAATATCGCACATGGCTGCAACAGTATTTCGGCAACCAAAACGGCGCTTAGGCTCGGCGAATTTGTTGTAACTGAAGCAGGATTTGGCGCAGATTTAGGCGCAGAAAAGTTCTTAGATATTAAAGTGCCTTCTTTAGGAAAAGCACCAGATTGTGTGGTCATTGTCGCAACAATTCGCGCACTTAAAATGCATGGTGGTGTAGCGAAAACCGAGCTTGGGGCAGAAAATGTGGACGCACTGAAAGCTGGTTTTGCTAATCTGAAAAAACATACAGAATCCATTGGGGAATTTGGTTTGCCATTTGTGATTGCCATCAATAAATTTGTGTCAGACACAGATGCAGAAGTGCGTGCCCTAGAAGAACTCTGCCAAGCAAATGACATCCCATTCTCGCTTACAGAAGTTTGGGAAAAAGGCGGAGAAGGTGGGCTCGAACTTGCCGAAAAAGTGATTGGTGAAATTGAGAAAGGCACAGCAAATTATACACGCCTTTACGACGATGCTGAATCCATTGAAGCGAAACTTGAAAAAATTGTTACGAAAATTTACGGCGGCATGGGCGTCGAACTCTCCACGAAAGCGCAAAAACAAATTGTTGATTTCAAAAAATACGGTTGGGATCGCTATCCAATTTGTATGGCGAAAACACAGTATTCACTTTCTGATGAGCCAACGCTACTTGGTCGCCCGGAAAACTTTACGATTCATATCCGCGAATTTATTCCAAAACTAGGCGCAGGTTTCATTGTTGCTCTAACTGGCGATGTTATGACCATGCCTGGTCTTCCGAAAAAACCAGCGGCACTGAATATGGACGTTGATGAAAACGGAAATGCAATGGGATTATTCTAAGCTAGAAAGACGCGATTTTCGCGTCTTTTTTGTATGCAAAAAACGACGAAACTACTTGAAAAACCAGCGTTGTTAGCGAAAATACAATAGTTGCGAAAACGTAGATTGGTTGAGGGGATTGTGTTAAAATAAATGGACGGAGAAGCGAAGATAGTTATTTTGCACGCTACTAAAATTATAAACCACTGTCTTAAACAGATTCTGCCGAAGGGGCTGTTCCAACACGTCCCTCTTTCATTGAAAGTTTTTTTACGTATACGCGGTTGGATATGCTAGAATAGATAATACAAACCTGAATAGGATGAGGATAAATGAAACAACTAAAAGCGATGAATATAACCAAGACGTTTGGAGATAAAACGCTCTTTGAACAAGTAGATTTGACAATTTCAGAAGGTGAGCGCATCGGTCTAATTGGCGTAAATGGTACGGGTAAATCCACCTTTTTAGATTGTCTTGCAGGGGTTTCAAGTGGGGATACAGGAGAAATTGTGAAAGCGAATGATTATACAATTGGCTTTTTAAGACAAAATCCCCCTTTAGATGAAAATGCAACGGTTTTAGAAGCGGTTTTTGCGGGAGAAACACGAAATTTACGGGCGATGCGGGAATATGAAGAAGTTTTGCTTGCCATGGAAGAAAATCATAGTGAGGCTATTAATGAGCGTTTTGCGCGGGCACAGGCGGAGATGGACGCGACGAATGCATGGGATATGAACACCGAAGCGAAGACGATTCTCGACCGACTTGGCGTCACACAATTAAAAGCAAAAATTAGTGAGCTTTCTGGTGGCGAACGAAAACGTGCGGCGCTGGCCCAAGTATTAATTGAAACGCCCGATTTACTCATTTTAGATGAGCCGACGAACCATCTGGACTTTGCTTCAATCAAATGGCTAGAGGACTTTCTTTTGCGCTTTAAAGGCGCCGTTTTAGTTGTGACGCATGACCGTTACTTTCTGGATAGGATTACGAATCATATCGTTGAACTCGACCGCGGCAAGCTTTACCGCTACGTAGGCAACTATGAGAGTTTCATGGAATCTAAAGCGGTTCGGATGGAAAACGAGGTGCGAGAGTCGGAAAAGAATCGCAATTTATATCGCAAAGAGCTTGCTTGGATGCGCCGCGGGGCGAAAGCGCGTTCTACGAAGCAGAAGGCGCGTAAGGATCGTTTTACGGACTTGGAAGATAAGGTGATGACGAAGGCGGACGATACGAAACTAGAGCTGGATTTCAAGACGAGTCGCTTAGGAAATGATGTGTTTTTACTTGAACATGTGGCGAAGCGTTTTGACCAGAAAGTGATTTTATACGATTTTAATTTATTAATTGCTCCGGGTGAAAGGCTTGGGATTACTGGGCGAAATGGCACGGGGAAGTCAACTTTGCTCAACATGCTTGCAGGAGAAATTTCGGCAGATGCGGGAGATGTGACGACGGGGCAGACAGTGCAAATTGGCTATTATACGCAGCAAAATACCGAACTTGATCCAGATAAGCGGCTAATTACTTTTCTACAGGAAATTGGAAATGAAGTTAAAACGATGCAAAATGAAACAATTAGTGTGAGCGCCATGCTTGAACGCTTCCTTTTTCCAAAAGAAACGCACGGTAAATTGATTGCTTCACTTTCAGGTGGGGAAAAGCGGCGCCTCTTTTTACTTAAAATTTTGATGAGCGCGCCGAACGTTCTATTACTCGATGAACCGACAAATGACTTAGATACAGAAACTTTGACCGTTTTGGAAGACTATTTAGAAACGTTTAATGGGACTGTCATTACAGTCAGCCATGATCGCTACTTTCTTGATAAAACGGCTTCCAAATTGCTTGTGTTTCAAGGCGCTGGCGTCGTCCAAGAATATTACGGGATGTATAGCGAGTATTTGCTTTTGGAAGAACAAAAAGAAATTAAGCCAACCGTTCGAAAAGTGCAGGAAAAACCTGTAGCTGAAACGAAAGAAAAAGTGCGACTTTCTTATATGGAGAAAAAAGAATGGGCCGGTATTGAAGAAGCCATTGCCACAAAAGAAGAGCTCGTCGCGAATTTGAACGAAGCTTTACTTGAAACAGGTGCCGATTTTACGAAAGCTCGCGAGTTAAGTGAACAAATTGAAGCAGGAGAAGCCGAATTGTTACATTTGTACGAGCGTTATGAATATTTATCGCAATTTGCGAATTAGGAGTGGGACGATGAAACAATATTTAGATTTGGAAAAATATGTGTTAGAAAATGGCACGCAAAAAGGGGACCGCACAGGGACTGGAACGATTAGTACGTTCGGCTATCAAATGCGTTTTAACTTACAGGAAGGTTTTCCGATTTTGACGACAAAACGTGTACCGTTTCGCTTAGTTGTGAGTGAATTGTTATGGTTTTTGCACGGGGACACGAACATTCGCTATTTGTTGCAACACAATAACAATATTTGGAATGAATGGGCGTTTGAGCGCTATGTGAAAAGTGCGGATTACAGTGGCCCTGATATGACGGATTTTGGTTTGCGGGCGAATAGTGATCCGAAATTTAATGAAGTTTATCAAGCTGAAATGGAGAAATTTAAAGCGCAAATCTTAGAAGACATGAGCTTTGCTGAAAAATACGGTGAGCTTGGCAATATTTACGGGAAACAATGGCGTGAATGGAAAACGTCTAGCGGCGCGACAATTGATCAGCTGCAGGAAGTCATTCAAATGATTAAAACGAACCCCAATTCGCGCCGTCTAATTGTATCCGCATGGAATCCGGAAGATGTGCCGAACATGGCTTTGCCGCCTTGTCACACGCTGTTCCAATTTTTTGTGGCAGACGGAAAACTATCCTGTCAGCTTTATCAAAGAAGTGCGGATATCTTTTTAGGGGTACCGTTCAACATTGCAAGCTATGCGCTACTTACGCATTTAATTGCGCGTGAAACGGGGCTTGAGGTGGGCGAATTCGTTCACACGATGGGAGATGCGCATCTTTACAACAACCATATTGAGCAAGTGAAAGAGCAATTGTCGCGTGATACGCGTCCGCTTCCGAAGCTTGTTTTATCGGATAAGCCGGCGACGATTTTCGATTTTGATGTGGCGGATATTACGCTAGAAGGCTACGACCCGCACAAGATGATTAAAGCACCGATTTCTGTTTGAGGAGGATGACGATGATTTCTTTTATTTGGGCACAAGATAAAATGGGCAACATTGGGAAAGAGAATAAAATGCCGTGGCATCTGCCAGCCGATTTGAAGTTTTTTAAAGAGCAGACGAGCGGTCACACAATTGTGATGGGGCGAAAAACGTATGATTCCCTTGGAAAAGCTTTACCTAATCGGCGAAATCTCGTTTTGTCACGTGATAAGTCGCTCCAATTGCCAGATGCGGAAGTGGTCCATGATAAGCAAACTATTTTGGATTTGGCGGCAAATGAGTCGGTCTTTATTTGCGGGGGAGCAGAAATTTATCGCTTATTTCAAGCGGAAGTCGACCGTTTAATTGTGACGAAAATTGATGCGGCTTATGATGCTGATACGGCTTTCCCTGAAATCGACTGGTCAAATTTCCAATTGATGAGCCAAACGGACGGCATGCGTGATGAAAAAAGCAACGTTACATTTGGTTTCTATACGTACGAAAGAAAATCGGTATGATGAAATCGAAACTAGAGCAGCGAGCGGAACGAATTTCTGCCGCAGTGGATGCATTTCGTTGCCCAATTTGTGCGTCGCCATGTCATTTTGTTCGGCCATTGACATTAAAATGTGGAACGGGGCACGCGTTTGATGTTGCGAAACCAGGCTACTTGTTTTTACTGCCACACGGAGTGAAAACGAAATATGAGCAAGGTTTATTTGAAGCGCGGAAACGGCTCATTGAAACAGGCTTTTTTGATGGTCTGACGGCGCAAATTGTCCCTCTTATAAATCGTTTCAATAAAGCGGAGATTCAAATGGTTGACGCTGGTTCAGGCGAGGGCAGTCACTTGGCGCATCTTTTAGCCCAGAGTGAGAAAAAAGTTCGGGCATTTGGTTTTGATATTGCAAAAGAAGGCGTTCGGCAGGCTGCGAGAGATTACGGGGAAGCAATTTGGGCGGTTGCGGATCTTGCGAATATGCCGCTTCAAACGGGACAAACGGATGTCATTCTAAATATTTTGTCGCCGGCTAGTTATCAGGAATTTGCGCGAATTTTAACGGATGACGGTATTTTAATTAAGGTTATGCCGGAAACGAATTATTTAACCGAGTTACGTGCCTTTTTTTATGAAGAAAACACGTATTCAAATGAGCGTGTGCATGAACGTTTTAAGGAAACTTTTACGATTTTGCATGAGGAGCGTATTACGTATGAGCGCAAACTTAATCGGGTGGAGCTGACGGATTTAATGGAAATGACACCACTTGGCTGGCACATTACGGAAGAAAAGAAAGCGGCGCTACTACAAAAAACGCCTCAAAAAATCACCGTTGATTACAAATTAGTTGTTGGCGCTAAACATAATTTGGACTTAAAATAAGGCTTTCCATGTTATATAATGAAAAGAAAAACAGGAGGTTTCGTATGACTGAATTTTTAGCACTTCAAAATGGCTCAGATATTCGTGGTATTGCGATTCAAACGGACGAACACGACGTGACTTTGACGGATGAGGCGATACAAAAAATAGCACGCGGCATCACCTTTTTTCTAACCAAAAAGAAAGGGTTAAAAGGGCGCATAAAAGTGGCGATTGGCCATGACAGCCGTTTATCGGCGGAACGAATTAAGTCGGAGCTTATTTCCGTGCTCGCGGCAGATGGCTTCGCTGTTTTGGACGCGCACCTTGCGACTACGCCTGCGATGTTTATGGCGACCCAGTACGCGGAAATTGACGCCGATTGTGGCATCATGATTACGGCAAGTCACCTTCCTTATTTTTACAACGGTATCAAAATTTTCACAAAAGCGGGTGGCGCTGAAAAAGAAGATATTGCTTACATATTGGAACATGCGGACCGAGAGCATGTGAAAGAACAAGCTGGTTCGGTTGAAAATATTGATTTGATGAGCCTCTACGCAGATGATTTAGTGAGGAAGATTCAAACAAAAGTTGGCGCAGGAGAAAAGCCACTTGCTGGCAGTAAAATTGTGGTCGATGCAGGAAATGGAGCAGGTGGTTTTTTCGCAGAGCGCGTTTTAGCTCCACTAGGTGCTGACGTTTCAGCGAGTCAATTTTTAGAGCCGGACGGCCATTTCCCGAATCACATTCCGAATCCTGACAATGATGAGGCAATGGCGAGCTTACGAAAAGCTGTTTTAGAAAGTCAAGCTGATTTAGGTGTCATTTTTGATACGGATGTCGACCGCGCGGCTATTATGGATCAGCACGGGGAAAGCTTGAATCGAAATGCTCTTATCGCCGTTATTTCCGCTATTCTTTTAAAAGAGTATCCTGAAACGACAATCGTGACGGATTCAACAACTTCTGACCATTTAAGAGCTTTTATTGAGGCACATGCTGGCAAGCAACATCGTTTTAAACGCGGCTATCGCAATGTTATTGGCGAAGCGATTCGCTTAAATGAAATGGGTACGCCATCTGAAATTGCGATTGAAGTGAGTGGACATGCTGCTTTGAAAGAAAACTACTTTTTAGATGACGGCGCCTATTTAGTGGCTCGAATTTTAATGGAATATGCGGTACTCAAGAAAAACAGTCAAGACTTAACTGCTTTGATAGCCGACCTAGAGCAGCCAAAAGAAAGCAAGGAGATTCGCATTCAAATTGCGACGTCTAATTTTAAATCCTACGGACAAAACGTGTTGCACGAATTTGAAAGCTTTATCAAACTGACGCCTGACTTTGAACTTGAACGGGAGAATTTTGAAGGTATTCGCGTTAAGACAAGCGGCAAGTATGGTTCGGGCTGGTTTCTACTTCGAATGAGTTTGCATGAACCAGTGATGCCGTTTAATTTAGAGGCTGACGAAGCGGGAGGCATAAATCGCGTGCTTGACACGCTAGAGCCATTTTTTGAACGTTTTGATGGGCTACACATTCCATTTTAAACTTTACAAAATCTTGAAGAGAATTCTTCAAGATTTTTTGTTTTCATGCTATCATAGAGTGATGTGAAAGAGGAGGTCGACCGATGCGAATTGGGATGCGGACATTAAAAACGGCAATTGGGGCGACAGTTGCAATACTGCTTGCACAGTGGATAGGATTAGAATATGCTGTTTCGGCGGGAGTTATTACGATTTTGAGTGTTCAAAATACGAAGAAGGGATCGATGCAACTTGCGATTCAGCGCGTTTATTCGACTGTGATTGCGCTATCGATTTCAGCCATTTTATTTCTTTTGATAGGATTTAATGCGATTAGTTTTGGACTGTATTTACTTATTTTTATTCCGCTTGCTGTGCGTCTTAAAGTGACAGATGGGATAGTCGTTAGTTCGGTGCTTGTGACGCACATTTTAGTGGAACAGTCGCTAGCGCTTTTCTGGTTTGTTAATGAAATGGCGCTTATGGCAGTGGGGGCGGGGATAGCAATACTGCTAAACCTTTATATGCCTAAACTGGATGTGAAATTAAAACAAGATCAGCAAAAAATTGAGGCATTGATGCGGCAGATTTTATTCGCGATGTCGCAAAGTTTAAAAAACGAAGTGCCTTATGTTGACGGTGATGTTCGTTTTAGTGAACTTAAAACGTCTCTTTTAGCCATGCAAGCGGGAGCTACGCAAAATGTGGACAATTATTTTTTAAAAGAAGTGCATTATTATGTGCAATATGTGGATATGCGGCTTGTTCAGTATCGTGTTTTGACGCAGATGAAGCGACATCTTGCGGAGTTTAAGGGAAATACGGAGCATAGCAAAATTTTGGCTGGATTGACGGAGAAGACAGCGCTTGAACTTGCGGAAGATAATCCGGCTGATAGGCTGGTTGAGGAAATTACAAATCTTGTTCGCGCTTTTCGAAAAAGTGATTTGCCTAGTTCGCGGGAAGAATTTGAAAATCGGGCGGTGCTCTTTCAATTTATGAATGATTTACGTTATTTTTTAGAAACAAAACGTGATTTTTATGTGGAATTTGGGTTGGAAAAAGAGCAGGTGAACGTTTAGTCTAAGTTGGAAGGGGAAAACTGGTAAAAAAGCATGCGGAGGTGGTTGTATGTATGCTGTAATTGCACTTTTTGATGAGAATACGGAGCGAGAGATTAAGGACATTTGGTTTGAATTGAAACGGCGTGGCTTGTCAAATTATGTGGACGACATGCGCCACCGGATGCCACATATTACGCTTGCTACGTACGATAATATTCGGCATCAGCAATTTGTGAATAAGCTTGTGCATTTTTATAAAGGGCAGTATGAGATAAAAGTGGAATTTAATGCAGTAGGCACATTTTTAAAGTCAGGCGTAGTTTTCTTGGCTCCTACGGTAACAAGAGAGTTGCTGTCTCTACATGAAAAGCATCACCTTTTATTTGATGACTACAATCGCAATCCGACATCGCATTATTTACCGGGCAGATGGACGCCGCATACGACGATTTCCAGTCATTTACACAATGAAAAAATCGCGGGTGTTTATCGGTACGGGGTCAATCTTTCGCCGATTAAAGGAAAGATAACGGGAATTGCGCTAATTGAATCGTTCCCGGGAAACCGTGTTGAAATCATTTTTAGAAAACGATTGAAGAAAATAGAGAAAGGAGCAAGGCGATAGGTCGCCTTGCTCCTTTTCATATTATACGGCAACTTCTTCAGTTTCTTGTTCTTTTTCAAGAGAGCCTGTGGCGCGACTTGTGACGATTCCGGATACCATGCTATCACTCACGTTAAGCGCGGTACGCCCCATGTCGATTAAAGGTTCGATTGAAATTAAAACGCCAGCAAGTCCAACGGGTAGGTTTAAGGCAGATAATACGATGATGGCTGCAAATGTTGCGCCGCCTCCAACACCGGCTACGCCAAACGAGCTGATGGCTACAATGGCAACTACGGTCAGAATGAAGCTAATCGAAGTAGGGTCAATGCCGACTGTTGGTGCAATCATAATGGCAAGCATCGCTGGATAAATGGCAGCACAGCCATTTTGACCGATGGAAAGTCCAAATGATGCGGCAAAATTGGCAATCCCTGACGGCACACCTAGTTTGCGTTGTGTTTCAATGTTGAGAGGTAAGGCTCCCGCGCTCGTTCTGGAAGTAAAAGCGAATGTTAAAACGGGGAGTGATTTTTTTACATAAGTAATAGGGTTAACGCCTGCAATCGCAACGATTAATAGGTGAATAATAAACATGGTGATGAGGGCAACGTAAGAGGCGATGACAAAGTTCCCTAGCTTCAATATCGCATTAGCATCGCTTGTCGCAACAGTACTTGTCATAATCGCGAAAACGCCATACGGTGTTAGGCGAAGGATTAATCTCACGATGCGAAGAACGATGGCGAAAATGGCATCAATGCCGCGCGAAAAAATTTCTGCTTCTTTTGGCTGCTTGCGTTTAACACCAAGATACGCGACGCCGATAAAGGCTGAAAAAATAACTACGGCAATGGTTGATGTTGCTCTTGCACCAGTCATATCGAGGAACGGATTAGCTGGTAATAATTCTAAGATTTTTTGGGGTAAAGTAAGATCACCAATTTCTGCGAACCGGTCTTGAAGCTCCTTGCCGCGTGCGACTTCTACCGCACCTTGTGAGATATTATCGGCGTTTAAATGGAAGAGTAGGGCAGAAACGATACCAACCACAGCAGCAATTGCCGCCGTTACAATAAGTGTTCCAATAATCCAAATTCCGATTTTAGCGATATTCGTTTTGAGTTCCAGACGTGTAAAAGCGGTGATAATGGAAACAAAAATAAGTGGAATGGCAATCATTTGTAGGAATTTGACGTAACCTCCGCCGATAATCCCTAGCCAGTCGGTTGTTTCTGTTGTAACAACGCTTGACATGCCGTAAATCCACTGTAATATAAATCCGGCTAAAATGCCGACGAAAAGTGCGAGTAAAACCCTTTTTGAGAATGAAACATGACGCTTTTGTAAAAAGATAAAAAGTCCGATAATGGCAAGCGCCACAACTAAATTAAGTATGACTAAAATGGTATTCAAATAAAAAGCCCCCTTTTTTAATGTTTATAATTCCGATAAGAATTATTGGTATTAAGAATACAATGAAATAAAACATAAGTCAATTAAAATTTTTAAAAAAGAAGACCCTGCCATTCCATTTTGATTGAATTGGAAACATGCCTAAATGGAGCAACGAATTCTAATTCGTAAAGTTTATTATTAAATGAAATTTTTGTTTTATTGTCATGCGGTATAAAATTGTATATAATCAAATTGTGAGATGATAAACAAAGGAAGGTGGCACCATGTCGAAATATGACGGAGAAATCACACATTTCAAACAAATGCTTTCGAAATAACAAGTCAATCAAAAACAAATAGATGTGAAGTGTTCATAACAAATTTAGGAACTGGAGATTATGATGAAGGAATGTATAGTTTGTTTGGACAATATGAAGATTTTGCGGAATATTTGAAAACACAAGAACTCTCAGACGAAGAATTCAAAAATCGTATTCAAGTTGCTATACAATTTCTTGAAAATGTTAGAAATAATAATAATGAGTGGGTTATATATGAATAAAAAATGGTTAGTAGTTTTAAGTATTACTGGAGTTTTGCTGTTTTTGGTCGTTAATTTTAGTTCGATAAAAAAAACGATTGAATTACAAAATAAAGATATTGAGGAGCAGACTATTTACTTTCTTCATCCTAAGTATGATGAAGAATGGAAGCAACTAGATGATAAGATTACTTTTAATTATACGCAGAGAAGTGGGATAAATAAACTAATCTATGATGATGAATTTATAGTTTCAGCTAATTCGACTGATAAAAGAGAACTTGGAAAGGTCATAAAAAAGAGCTCTGTTCCTAACGTTCTTTTTAAAGTTATATATACAGATAATATTAGTATTGAGTCTGAACTGCCAACTGATGCAAATATTCTTGTTGTGCGTGGTCATGCTGAATTAAGTGACTATACAGTTTTTGAAATCCTAAATAGTAAGGGTAAATATACAACTAATTTAGAGATGCAACAAGAACTTGGGGTATCGACTCAAGAAATTGTGGACATCACGACTGATAAAAAAAATAGATATTTGAATTTATTGAAAAGAATCTATCAAAATGAACTTGCAAGATGCACTTCAACTCGAAATGATTTGTTACTATTATCAGGCTTATTTTTAGTTAGTTATCTTGTGCTAATAACGGGGCTCCATCTGTTTCTCAAATTTTTGAAAACTAAGCGAATAAAAAATAAAGACAAATTTTATGAGGAATTGTAAATATTCAGTAGTTAGTAAAACATAAAAACCCAAAGAATAGATTTTCTAATTCTTTGGGTTTTCTTTATGAGAGCTATCTTAATCATTTCTTTACTGTTAAAAGTTTAATTCAACTCGTTTGAGACGGCGGGAAGCCGTAATGTTTTTTGAAGAGTTTGCTAAAATAATAGGCATCATTGTAGCCGACAAGTTTGGCGGCTTCTTTTACGGTTAGGTGGCCGTCTTTTAGTAGCAGATAGGCTTTTTCGAGGCGGATTTTAATCAGGTAATGAATCGGTGAGTCGCCAGTTTCCTCTTTAAAAACGCGAGAAATATAGGCGGGACTAATGTACATGGTTTCGGATAGGCGTGACAAGGAAACTTCTTCGGTGTGGTGTTTTTCCATATAGTGAATGATTTCATTGACGATTTGTTGTTTTTCAAGTTCTTCCATAGACAGTTTTAAGCCGCTTGTTTGAATCTGTTCTGGTTCTGCTTCGCGCAATATTTGGATAATAAGTTGCATAACGTAAGTTTTTAGCAGTAAATCATAGCCAGGATTTTCTTCGGACTTTTCTCGAAGGATATCCTCACAAATGGCTAAAATTTTCGAGCTTAACTGATTTTTTTGCAACACGGTTTCTTTAAAAGGAAAGGTGTTGCGCGGGAAGCCGGCTAAAGAAAAATTGCGAAAACCGATATGAATCTGGATATTTTGCATGCCTCGTTCGGCAATATCAAAATGGCGCACACCTGGGTTTAGAATAAGCATATCGCCACGACTTAAAAGAACCTCACGTCCTTCGATATTATACTTCACTTGTCCTTCGTAAATAATGGAAAACTCGATAAAATCATGATGGTGATTCTCGCCAATCCGTGGCTCGTTCGTATAACAATCGCCCACATAAAGAATTTGCGGATTAAACGTGTTGGTATCGATTTTGAGCATCTTCTTTCCCCCTTTGGATTTAAACGCTTACAAGCCTCGATTTAATTATATAATAAAGTCCATCATTATGGGAAAGATTAACCATTCTTTTTTAATAAAATCGGTGTAAACTAAGTACTTGTATATTAATTCAAAAGGATGTGTTCGCACTTGGACAGCTTAAAATGGATTTGGACATATGTGAGGCCTTATCGTACGCGCTTGTTAATTGCTTTTATTCTTATATTTCTTGCTTCGCTTATTAGCGTTCTTTATCCATTGCTTGGCGGTAAGGTGATTGACTTGGTCGTTTATCAGCACAAGACTTCTTTGCTCATTCCGATTTTGCTTATTATGATTATAAGTACCTTTATTCGAACTGTTTTTCGCTATAGTTATCAAATTTTGTTCGAACGGATTGGACAAAACGGATTATATCAAATTCGTGAAGACCTTTACCAAAAATTGCAAGCGCTTGATTTTAACTTTTTCAATCACACTCGTGTTGGGGATATTATGGCGCGAATGACAGGGGATACAGATGCGATTCGGCATTTCGTTTCTTGGGTTGTTTATAATATTTTGGAAAATTTATTCCTGTTTATTTTTGCGATTGGCATCATGCTGACTATTGATTGGAAACTAACACTTACTCTCGTACTACTAACACCATTTATAGCGATTCTTACCATTTTGATGTCTAAAAAGGCACAACCCGCTTTTTATGAAATTAGGGAAAGTTTTTCGCGCCTTAATTCCATGGTGGAGGAAAATATTAGTGGAAATCGTGTTGTAAAAGCCTTCGCACGGGAAGACTACGAGATGCAAAAATTTCATAAGCACAATCTTGATTTTAAAAAGCGTAACTTAGATTCTGCAGAAGTTTCTAAGAAATATTTACCAGTGCTTGATTCATTAGCAGGTATGTTAACCATTATTACACTTATTCTAGGTGGCTACTTAGTGATGAAAGGGCAAATGTCACTTGGCGATTTAGTCGCATTTAATGGCTTCTTATGGATGCTGAACGGGCCGATGCGAATGAGTGGTTGGTTAATCAATGACGCGCAGCGTTTTATCGCCTCTTCTTTTAAAATTCGGGACATGCTAAAAGCAGAAGCGAAAATTCCACTACGCGCTGAAAAATTGCCACATACGATTGAAGGGTATGTTGAATTCAAAAATGTTTCTTTTCATTTTGAAGATGATCCAACAACCGAGGTATTAAAAAATGTTTCTTTTCAAGTTAAACCAGGGCAAACGATTGCGATTTTAGGGGAAACCGGAGCAGGTAAGTCAACGCTCGTCAATTTAATTTGCCGCTTCTATGACCCAACTTCTGGGCAAGTGCTAATCGATGGTGTTGATGCAAGAGAATGGCATGTGCGCGAGCTTAGACAGCATATTGCAACTGTGATGCAAGATATTTTCTTGTTTTCGGATACGATTGAGGGCAATATCGCGTTTGGCGCACCAGATGCTTCAATGGAAGATATTCGGCGGATGGCGCGTATTGCTGATGCGGATCATTTTATTGAAACGATGCCGGAAAGTTATGACACAATAGTTGGTGAGCGCGGTGTTGGTTTATCGGGTGGACAGAAACAGCGGATTTCGCTTGCGCGAGCTTTATTGAAGCAGCCTTCTATTTTAATTTTGGATGATACAACTTCTGCAGTGGATATGGAAACAGAAGTAAAAATTCAAGATGAGTTAAAAAAAGTGACGCATAAAACGACGACGTTTATTATTGCGCACCGAATTTCTTCGGTAAAAGATGCGGATGAAATTTTGATTCTCCGCCGCGGAGAAGTGATTGAACGTGGAAATCACGCGGAGTTACTTGAGAAGCAAGGATACTACTATGAAATTTATCATAAGCAACTTGGAACGGAGGTGAGCGGCGATGGCACGGAATAAATTTGATGTTGATGAGGAACTAGAAGAGGGCTTCAATGCGGCGCACTTAAAACGCATTTTTGTCTATATTAAACCTTACCAGAAGCCGATTTATTTGACGTTATTTGTCATTTTACTAGCGAACATTGCGCAAATGGCGGGTCCTTATTTAACTAAAATTGTCATTGATGATACGATTCCGAATCAAGATTATACTCAGCTATTTTGGATTGCCGTCATTTTCATTCTTTCGGTTGTCATTACTGGACTGTGTATGCGGTACCGAATTTATTCAATTACGGTTATCGGGCAAGACATTTTAAAGGATATGCGAACGGCGATTTTTAGTCATTTGCAGAAGCTACCATTTTCATATTTTGATAGTCGCCCACACGGCAAGATTTTAATTCGCGTCGTCAATTATATTAATATGCTGAGTGACCTATTATCAAATGGATTAATTAATCTTATTTCAGATATTTTAAGCGTGATTGTGACACTTGGTTTTATGTTTGCTATTGATCCTGTGCTAACGCTTTATAGTTTAGCGCTTGTGCCCGTTTTACTTATTATCGTGTTAGTCATCAAAACGGCTCAACGCAAGGCATACCAAGTTTTAAGCAATAAAACATCAAATATGAACGCCTATATTCATGAAAGTATTGCGGGTATTAAAGTCACACAAAGTTTTGCGCGTGAAGAAAAGAATTTTGAAATTTTTAGCGATGTGAGCGATGCTTACCGGGAGTCGTGGATGAAGGCTGTTAAAATCCAGTTTTTACTTTGGCCGGGTGTGCAAAATATTGCGGTAATGACGACTTGTTTGATTTACTTTGTCGGCATAAGAGGGCTAGGCGTAGATGTTTCAACAGGGACACTAATTGCCTTTGTCGGCTATGTTGGGAATTTTTGGAATCCGGTAATTAATATCGGGAATTTCTATAATGCGCTAATTACAGCAACGACCTATCTTGAGCGGATTTTTGAAACGCTTGATGTAAAACCGGATATTCAAGATTTGCCGCACGCTGCGAAAATGCGTCCAATTAAAGGGAATGTTGATTTTAATAGAGTCTTTTTCCGCTATGAAAAAAATCATGATATCCTAAAAGGAATTGATTTTCATGTGAAAGCTGGCGAATCGATTGCGCTTGTTGGGCCAACTGGGGCTGGGAAAACGACGGTCATCAATTTGCTGAGCCGCTTTTATGATGTGAATGAAGGGGAAATTGCTATTGATGGGCAGAACATTCGTGATGTGACACTTCATTCGCTGCGCAGTCAAATGGGGGTCATGCTGCAAGATACCTTTATTTTTTCCGGGACGATTATTGAGAATATTCGTTACGGGAAGCTAGATGCAACGGAAGAAGAGGTTATTCAGGCGGCGAAAATCGTTCGGGCACATGATTTTATTAAGGATTTAAAAGACGGGTATCATACGGAGGTTAAAGAGCGTGGTAGCACGCTTTCGGCTGGACAGCGGCAACTCATTTCGTTTGCGCGAACGCTTCTTGCGGATCCGAAGATTTTAATTTTAGACGAGGCGACTTCAAGCATTGATACTAAAACGGAAATTTTATTACAAGAGGGACTTGAACGTTTGTTAGAAGGACGGACCTCATTTATTATCGCGCACCGGATTTCCACGATTAAAAATAGTTCGCGAATTTTCTATATTGACAATGGGCTCGTTCAGGAGGCTGGTAGTCATGATGAACTCATGGCGCAAAAAGGCTATTACTACAATTTGTATCAGGCGCAATTTGATTTATTGAATGCGCTCTAGAAAAGTCGCATGGAATCGAAAAAGATTTCATGCGACTTTATTTTGCGAAGTCCTTTTCGGAAAAATTCACAAATTGATGTTACAATAGTGATGGAAATCAGATTGTGAAAAACTTTGAATTTGTGTGAACTAAAACGTATCAGTCTGAAATATCATGTAAAGAAGGTGTGATTGATGGAAAATGAACATAGTCATCACCATGATTTGCATAAGGAAGATTCGGAGCATATGCACGATAAACATGCGGGGCATCATACGGGGGATTTTAAGAAGAAGTTTATTATTTCGCTCTTTTTGACAGTCCCACTTGTCGTGCTTTCTGCTGCTGTGCAAGATATTTTTGGCTATCAATTGACATTTCCCGGGACGGAATTTGTGCAGCTTATTCTCGCATCCATTTTGTATTTTTACTGCGGTTTACCGTTTTTAAAAGGGGCTGTCTCGGAAGTGAAAGACCATGCAATTGGCATGATGAGCTTAATTAGTGTCGCCATTTCAGTTGCTTATTTTTACAGTGTAGCAACGGTTTTCGGTTTTCATGGCATGGATTTCTTTTGGGAATTAGGTACGCTGATTTCCATCATGCTGCTTGGGCACTGGCTTGAGATGCGTTCGATTATGGGGGCGTCAAAAGCGCTTGAAGCTCTTGCAGGACTTTTGCCGAAACAGGCAATTAAACTGGTGGACGGGAAACAGGTGGAGGTAGACATTAGCGATATTCAGCCAGGCGACAAGGTGCTCGTGCGTGCAAACGATAAAATCCCGACAGACGGTGAAATTGAAAGTGGTAGCACGCATATTGATGAGTCGATGCTGACGGGGGAATCACGGCCGGTCAAGCGTGTGACGGGAGACCAGGTGATTGGCGGCTCGATTAACGGAAGTGGCACGATAACGCTTCGTGTGACGGGAGTCGGGGCGGAATCTTATTTGCAGACGGTCATTGATATTGTGCAAAAAGCGCAAAACGCCAAATCAAAAACGCAAAATCTAGCGGACCGTGCAGCCAAATGGCTAACTTATATCTCACTAGCAGCGGGTTTTTCAACTTTAATTGTCTGGCTGGCTTTAGGGCGGGAACCGTCGTTTGCGATTATGATGATGGTTGGCGTCATGGTTATTGCCTGTCCGCATGCTCTTGGACTCGCGATTCCGCTCGTGGCCTCTAACTCGATTTCGAAAGTGGCAGCGAACGGCGTCTTAATCCGCAACCGGACGGCATTTGAAAATAGTAGCAAAATGACAACCGTTGTTTTTGATAAAACGGGTACGCTGACAATCGGGAATTTTACGGTTGTTCAGGTCGTGAGCTTTAAAAGCGATTATTCGGAGGAACAAGTCCTTCAGCGCGTTGTTTCCCTCGAGCAGTTTTCAGAACACCCAATTGCAAGCGCGATTACAAATTACGGCAAGGAGCATGAGGTGCGGAAGCACGATGTTACTGGTTTTGAAGCTTTAACTGCAAAAGGGGTTAGTGGCTTGATTGACGGCGAAAAGCATGCGGTGCTTAGTCCAAAGGCGCTGGTAGATTTTGATTTGAAGCCGCTTAAAACGGAAGATGCTGCGGCACGAACGGTTGTGTATTTGGTCATCGCAGGCGAGCTGATTGGGCAAGTTGAGCTGGCTGATGAGGTTCGGCCGGAATCGAAGCAAGCGGTGAAAGATTTGCAGGCAAACGGGATTCGCGTTTTTATGGCTACAGGAGATAATGAAGCGGTCGCGAAACATGTGAGCGATGAACTTGGACTTAATGGCTACTTTGCGGAACTTCAACCGGAAGAAAAACTCCAAATTTTAACGGAACTCCAAGAAAAAGGGGAGTACGTAGCAATGGTTGGCGATGGTGTCAATGATGCCCCAGCCCTAGCAACAGCGAGTGTTGGCATCGCAATTGGGAGCGGAACGGAAGTCGCAAATGAAGCGGCAGATATTATTTTAATCCAAAACAATCCAGAAGATGTGTTCAAGGTGATTCATTGGGGAAAATTAACGAAACGCAAAATGGTGCAAAACTTGGCTTGGGCAACGCTTTATAACGTGATTGCCATTCCAGTTGCGGCAGGCGTTTTATACCCGTTCATTTTACCGCCCGCAATTAGTGCGGCGATTATGTCGCTAAGTACGATTATTGTGGCGATTAATGCGCAACTTTTGCTGAAGCAAATTAAATAAACGCCACCGGGCAAGAGCCCGGTGGCGTTTTTCTATACATAAAACAAAATACAGAAATACATAAAGGTTGTGCCAGCGATGACAAATAGGTGCCAAATCGCATGCATGTACGGGATTTTTGGAAAGCTGTAAAGCACAGCGCCAATCGTGAACATGATGCCGCCAGTAGCGAGAAGCCAAAAACCAGTTGCACTAAGGCCGGAATAAAGCGGCTTAATGCCGATTAAAACGAGCCACCCCATGATGACATAAACGATGGTTGACAGAACCCGCCATTTTTCCAAAAAGAAGATTTTGTACGTAATGCCGAGAAGTGCAAGCCCCCAGACAATGCCGAAGAGCGTCCAGCCGAGTGCGCCCTCTAAGGTGATTAAAACGAACGGTGTGTAGGTGCCAGCGATTAGTAAGTAGATGGATGCGTGATCCATAATGTTGAAAATTTTGCGCGCTTTGCATGGCTTAAAACTGTGCAGTAGTGTGGAGCAAAGATAAAGAACCATAAGCGAGATGCCGTAAATGAGAAAGCTGGTTAAATAGAGAGGATCATTTTTCGTTACGCCATATAGGACGAGTAAAATAAAGGCTGGAATGCTAAGTAAAAAGCCGATACCGTGCGTGATGGCGTTCGCGAGTTCTTCTTTAAAATTATAGGAAATCGTGTTCATTTTATCACCAAACTTTTCTTTTGTAATACCTTTATCTTACGGCAAAAATGTTAGAATGAAAAGAGTTTTCTGAGATTTTCCTAATATGACTATCCTAATAGCCAATTGAACGTTATAATAGGGAGTATCAAGCGAAAATTGGATGTGATGAAAGTATGAGGAAAATAAAAATTATTACGGACTCTACAGCATGTATTTCAGTTGAAGAACAAAACGAGTGGGGGATTGCGGTTTTACCGTTGTCTGTAGAGGTTGACGGGAAAATATATAATCCGCTAACCGATTTAACACCGGAAGCTTTTATGGATTTAATGAGTTCGTCAAAAAGTTTACCAAAATCTTCTCAACCCGCAATTGGGAATTTTGTTGAGATGTATGAAAAATATATTGCTGAAGGTTACGATATTTTATCCATTCATTTAACGGAAAAATTAAGTGGAACGGTGAATACGGCTAGACAAGCTGCCGAAATGGTTGAAGGAAATGTGACCGTTGTTGATACGGATTATATCGCAAGAGGCCAAGCTTTCCAAGTGCTTGAGGCAGCTAAATTGGCGAAATCTGGCGATGCTTCGGTTCAGGAAATTACGGCGCGCATGACGGAAATTCGGTCGAAAACGAAACTTTATATTGTCGTTGTGACGCTTGAAAACCTTATTAAAGGTGGGCGCGTCGGGAAAGTGCAAGGGATTTTAGGTAGTCTGTTAAACATTAAATTGATTGCGCGTTTAAAAAATGGCCAGCTAGAAGAAGAGGCTAAATTACGAAGCAACAAAAAAATCATGTCGTATTTATTTGATGTGATTAAAACGGAGTCGAAAAAAATTGTCGAGCTGGATATTGAACATGCGAATGGTCTTAAAATGGCCGAGGAGTTCAAAGCGCAGGCGATGGAAATATTACAGCTTAGCAAAATGCCGATTTTTAATGCCGACCCAGTTGTGGCAACGCATGCAGGAAACGGCGCTTTTGCAGTTATGTACTATACTGAATGAAGTGAGTGAATAAGATAGATGAAGAAAAAATGGATTTGGCTTTTAGTCGCCGTATTTGTCATTGTTGCGGGGATTCTAGGCGGATTTTATTTGAAAGATTATATGGAGCAAAAAAGGATTGCGGAACAGACGCCAATTCGATTGCTCGCGATGGGCGATTCCTTGACGGAGGGCATTGGCGATGAAGAGAAAAATGGCGGCTATGTCGGGATTTTAGAGCGAGAACTGAAACAAAATGAGGATGTCAGAAGCGTCAAAACGTATAATTATGGCGTTTCGGGCAACCGAATTGATCAGCTTTTAAAACGTTTGGATGAAAATGAGGATTTCCGTTCCGATTTAAAAAAGGCGAATGTCGTCACAATTACAATCGGGGGAAATGATGTCATGAAAATCCTCAAGTCGCGCTTACTTGAAGCACAAGTAAGTGATTTTACGAAAGCGGAAAAAAATTTCCAAAAGCAATTAGTCACCCTCTTTTCAGAAATCCGTACCTTAAATCCAGATGCGCCTGTTTTTTTAGTGGGGATTTATAATCCGTACACCACATATTTCAGCCAAATTAAACAACTGGATACGATTATTTCGAGTTGGAATAAAGGGTCTGAAAAAATTGTTGCAGACGAACAAGACGTTATTTTTGTGCCAGTTGCGAATGTTATTGAAAATCGCGAAAAGAAAAATATGGACAAGCCGAACCCGCTACTTTCGGGTGATTATTTCCATCCGAATCATAAAGGCTATGAAAAGATGGCGGCTGAGCTTTATGGAAGCATAAATCAAGCGATACAAGACGGGGAAATTCCAAAATAAGAAAGGTGATTGGTTTGGAGCGGAGCAAGCGAAATAATGAAACGAAAGCGGATTTAAAGCGGCAAATAAATTATTGGAAAATCATTTGTTTGGCGTTATTACTTCTTATTGGCGGATTTTTCATTTGGATTTATTTGTCGATTTTCGTTTTAAGTCCTACTGAATCTGGTGGGCCGGCTTTAATTAGCAATAAAAAGAATGTGGAGTTTCAAACGAGTACGACGAAAGCGGATTTAAATAAGCTGATTGCGACGTACATTGATGATTTTACGAATGATGATGATATTGGCTATGACGTTTATGTTGGCAACACGGTGACTTTCCAAGCGGAAGCGGAACTGTTTAATGAACCGATCCAGCTGACACTTAATTTTTCCCCAAAAGTAGTGGACGATGGAAATGTGCTACTCACGCTTAAAAGTATGTCGGTTGGTGCGCTGCCGCTGCCGGTTTCTTCTGTGATGAGTTTTGTGAACAAGGAATATAAATTCCCTGATTGGGTGACGGTGATTCCGAAAAAGAAAACAATCTATCTTGCACTCGATCGTTTAAAATTAAAAGGGGATACGAAAGTTCGTGTCGATGCGCTAAATTTGAAGAAAGATGATATTTCGTTTACACTTTTAGTACCAGTGAAATAGTTTTTTTGGTAGGAAGGGTGATAATTTTGACGGAAAAACATTTAGAAAAAGCGACATTTGCAGGCGGTTGTTTTTGGTGTATGGTGAAGCCTTTTGACACGCAACCGGGCATTTTGAAAGTTGTATCGGGATATACGGGAGGGTTTACGGAAAATCCAACGTATGAGGAAGTTTGTAGCGGTAAGACGGGACATGCGGAAGCGGTTGAAATTACGTTTGATCCAGAAGTTTTTCCTTATGATAAATTAGTCGAGGTTTACTGGCAGCAAACGGATCCAACTGATGCGACTGGCCAATTTGTTGACCGCGGCGATTCCTACCGGCCAGCAATTTTTTACCATAATGCTGAACAAAAGGCTATTGCCGAAAAATCAAAACTAGCTTTAGACAAAAGTGGTCGTTTTAAAAAACCGATTGTAACGGAAATTGTACCGGCTGAAACGTTTTATCCGGCAGAGGACTACCATCAAGATTTTTATAAAAAAGATGCGCGTCATTATAAGGGCTACCGAAATGCATCTGGCCGTGATCAGTTTATTCAGTCGCACTGGGAAGGGTGATGCGCTATGAATAATGAGAAAAAACAAGCAAGGCTACGCGAACTCACGGATTTACAATATAAAGTGACGCAAGAAAGCGCAACGGAGCGCCCGTTTGAAAATGAATTTTACAATCATTTTGGTGAAGGTATTTACGTGGATATCGTATCTGGAAAGCCGCTTTTTTCTTCTAAAGATCAATATGATGCGGGTTGCGGCTGGCCGAGCTTCACAAAGCCAATTGATGCGGCAGAAATCGCAGAAGAATTTGATGCGAGTCACGGCATGCGACGGACAGAAGTTCGTTCAAAAGAAGCCGACTCCCATTTAGGACACGTGTTTACAGATGGACCACGGGAAAGTGGTGGTTTGCGCTACTGCATTAATTCAGCAGCGCTTCGCTTTGTACCACGAAGTGACTTGGAAAAAGAAGGTTATGCAGAATATCAAAAACTGTTTGAATAAATCAGGAGGCTCTTTGGACATTCTAAAGGGCCTTCTTTTAAAGGAGAGTGCTAGAATGAAAGTCGCAATTATTGGGTTAGGTGGGATTGCACAAAAGGCGTATTTGCCAGTTTTTGCAGAAATGGAAAATGTTGAAATTCATCTTTATACAAGAAATTCGTTGAAATTGAAACAGCTTAGCGATAAATATCGCTTTCCGTATATTCATCAGTCGATTGATTCGCTCATTGAAGCGGGTATTGAAGCCGCATTTGTACATAGTTCAACGGCAAGTCATCCAGAAATCGTGCGCCAACTTTTAGACAATCAGATTTCCGTATATGTTGATAAACCGATTTCGGATAATATCGAGGAAACGCGCGCATTGACAGCACTTGCAAAAGAAAAAAAGACGCTGTTTATGACGGGCTTCAATCGCCGCTTTGTGCCGTTTTATCAAACGCTTAAAGAGCTTCCAGATGCCAATATGATTGTCATTCAAAAAAATCGCCCGAACCAACCAGGTGAGGCGCGAACGTTCATTTATGACGATTTCATTCATGTTATCGATTCGGTTCGTTTTCTTTTAGGGGAAAAAATTCAGGATTTTGATGTCTACGGTACGTTTGACGGAGACTTATTAGCGAGTGTAACGGTACAATTCAAGGGCGAAACGAAAAACGCAACGGCCATCATGAACCGAAATAGCGGTGTCAGCGAAGAAAAAGCTGAATTGATGACGAAAAACGGAAAATGGACCGTCGCCAATTTGACGGAACTAACGATTCAAACCGGCATCGAAACGCGCCTAGTGCGCCATGCAGATTGGGAAGGAACGCTCGCAAAACGCGGCTTCGTATCGATTATCCATGCCTTTTTAGATGCTGTCAGAAGCGGTGCGGCAGAACCAATTTCAAAAGATGACGCACTAGAAACCCACGAAATTTGTGAAGCAATCTTGAAAAAGCTATCTGAGCGCTGATTTCATCATTTTTACAATTTAGCTTTACCTTTTCGCGAAAATCCTCTATAGTAAAAGTTGAAAAACAAGATGGAGGGAACGAATTTGGGACGATCTTTTTACCATTTTTTAATGACTTATCGGGATCCAGTAAAGCAGGACGCAAAGACAAATTTTGCGAATGCAGCTTATAAAGATCATAGTTTTCCAAAACAAGCGAAAAATTATCATACTTTAAGTGATTATTTAGAGTTAAATGCGCCTTATTTAAATGGTATGGCGACTTTTGATGAACTTTGGGACGAGTACTTGTTAGACGAAGAAAAAAACCGCTAAGGAGGAAAGTAAGATGAGTGTACATATTGCAGCAAAACAAGGTGAAATTGCCGAAAGTATTTTATTGCCAGGAGATCCTTTACGTGCGAAACATATTGCAGAGCGCTTTCTTGAAAAGCCAGTTTTATTTAATGATGTTCGCGGGATGCTTGGTTTTACAGGAACTTATCAAGGGCAAAAAGTGTCCGTCATGGGAACAGGAATGGGTGTACCTTCGATATCGATTTATGTGAATGAGCTCATTCAAAGTTATGACGTTCAAAATTTAATTCGTGTTGGTACAATGGGCGGCATGCAAAAAGACGTCAAAGTACGTGATGTAGTCATTGCTCAAGCGGCTTCTACTGATTCACAAATTAATCGCAATACGTTTGACGGTGTTGATTTTGCACCTGTTGCAGATTTTAGCTTACTAAAAAAAGCGTATGACGCAGGTGTTGAAAAAGGCTTATCAATTAAAGTTGGCAATGTCTTTTCATCTGACCGTTTCTACAATGATGAGCTTGATAAACAAAAATTAGCGGATTATGGTGTGCTTGGGATTGAAATGGAAGCCGCTGCACTTTATACGCTAGCTCAAAAATACAATCGTCGTGCGTTAGCAATTTTAACCGTTAGCGATCATATTTTTACTGGGGAAGAAACAACGGCATTAGAACGCCAAACGACTTTCGATGATATGATTGAAGTGGCGCTTTCCGCTACACGCTAAAACGAAATTTAGAACTTAAAAAGCTGATGGGGGCATTGTGCAGTTATTCAGAAAGGTTGATCATTTCACATGAATACAATTATTGGCATAGCGCTTGCGATTTGTGTGTCCATCGTACAAACTGTTCATGATGTTGATTCGCAAAAGCAAGTAAATGCACCGACAAACGAAGTTACACAAAATACGGAACTGCAAAAATTAAAAAAAGACCCACTTTATCCGTTTATTGATAAGCAAAATCAGACAAAAGTGGAAAATGGTATTACGTATATTGAAAATGAAGATAATCTTTTAATTTTAGCGAATAAGAAATACTCGATGCAACCAACGTACGCACCAGCCGACTTAGTCGTGCCTGATGTCGCTTTCTCATTCGGAGATACTTCTATTGAAAAAGCGCATATGCGAAAAGAGGCAGCGGAAGGTCTTTCGAAAATGTTCCAAGGAGCAAAAGAGGCTGGGTACGATTTATATGCCGTATCGGGGTATCGTTCTTATAAACGCCAACAAGAAGTTTTCCAAGCCGAAGTAAATGCGAAAGGTGATGCTAAGGCGCGCGAGGCTGTGGCTTATCCGGGAACTAGCGAACATCAAACGGGGCTCGCGATGGATATTTCATCTAAAAGTGCGGATTTCAATTTAAGCGAAGGCTTTGGCGCCACACCAGAAGGCAAGTGGGCGAAAGAAAATGCGCATCAGTATGGATTTATTTTACGCTATCCAGCAGGCAAGGAAGCCATTACAGAATATCAATATGAGTCTTGGCATTTCCGTTATGTGGGTGTAGATGCGGCTAAAATTATTTACGAAAATAACTGGACGCTAGAAGAATTTTTTGACCACGTAGAAGCTTTGGATAAGGAAGTTCAGGCGGCTAGTGCGAAGTAGTTTTTTAGAATCATGATGTATCATGATTCTTTTTTTTTGAACAAAACACTTGCTTTTATACCTATAGGGGGTATAATAGTAATTGTAAATCGAAAAAGGAGGGGCTCGCATGAATATGGATAAACCAATTGTTCCGCGCGATTCGGAGGAAACAAAGCAAATTTTAAATCGATTAAAGCGCGTGGAAGGACAGATTCGTGGAATTCAACAAATGGTGCAAGATGATCGGTATTGTACGGATATTCTCGTGCAAATTTCGGCGGCGAATTCGGCGCTAAAAAAAGTTGGACTAGAAGTGCTTGAGCATCACACGAAGCACTGCGTGATGGACGCTGCAAGTCAGGGCGACGGCGAAGCAGTTTTGGATGATTTGGTCCAAACAATACGCCAATTTTCCAAAACGTAAAAGGAGTGTTTTAAATGGAGGAGAAATACATTCGGCAAGATTTAAATATATTTGGTATGACGTGTGCGGCCTGCTCGACGCGCGTTGAAAAATCATTAAATAAAGCAGATGGCGTTAAGCAGGCGAACGTCAATTTGGTAACGGAAAGCGCGGCGGTTTACTATGACCCAGACGTGATTTCGCCAGATGGTTTGATTGGGGTTGTCAAGCACGCAGGATATGATGCGAAAGAAAAAATGTCCAAAGCCGAAAAAGACGAAATTTTAGCGAAGAATTTCCAAAAAGAAGTTTGGCGTTTTGTCATTTCGGCGATTCTTTCGCTTCCGCTCTTACTTACGATGATTTCACATATTCCCGGGCTTGCTACGACAAGCTTTGCCCACACTGTGATGAACGTCATTAACCCGACAGTTCAACTCGTTTTGGCCAGCATTGTGCAGTTTATTATTGGGTATCGTTTTTATGACGGAGCTTACAAAGCACTTCGGGGGAAAAGCGCGAATATGGATGTTCTCGTCGCACTTGGAACGAGCGCAGCTTATTTTTACAGCCTTGTCGAGTACATTTTGCAAATGACAGGACAAACAGATATGCCGCATTACTATTTTGAAACGAGTGCGATTCTGATTACGCTCATTTTGCTTGGGAAACTACTCGAAAGCTATGCGACTTCACGCACGACGGAATCCATCGCAGGGTTACTAAAACTTCAATCGAAAGAAGCGAACGTGCTTCGCGACGGAAAAGAATGGAAGGTACCGCTTGAAGAGCTCCGCCTAGAGGATATTTTAGTCATTCGTCCGGGCGAAAAAATACCCATAGATGGTATTATTGTATCTGGCGAAACGAGTATCGACGAGTCAATGATTTCCGGAGAACCAGTCCCCGTGAATAAAAAAGCAGGCGACGACGTCATCGGTGGTACGGTGAATTTTGATGGTGTCTTGCAAGTTCGCGTAACAAAACGAATGGAAGAAACTGTTTTACAATCGATTATTCGATTAGTAGAAGAGGCACAGGGTGTGAAAGCTCCTATCCAAAGAATCGCCGATAAAATTTCAGGTATTTTTGTTCCCGTAGTTTTAGGCATCGCCCTTGTTGTTTTCATTACTTGGCTTTTAGTCGGCGGCGAATTGAGTCATGCACTTGAAGTTGCTATCGCCGTTCTTGTTATCGCCTGTCCATGTGCGCTTGGCTTAGCGACTCCAACCGCCATTATGGCTGGAACTGGGAAAGGCGCTGAAAATGGTATTTTATTCAAAGGTGGCGAACATCTTGAACGCACGTCGAAAGTTGACACGATTATTTTCGATAAAACAGGTACGCTTACAGAAGGCAAGCTAAATGTGACGGATGTTTTTAGTACCGATGAACGCTTTCTAAAATATGCGCTCGTAATTGAGTCGCAAAGTGAACATCCAATTGCGATGGCGATAAATCGTAAGCTCGCTGAAGACGGTGTTCAAACGGACGGCGTTGAAATTGGTCGCGTTCGCGCAAAAGCAGGCCACGGCATGTCAAGTGTCATGGACGGTCAAAAAGTGGAGCTCGGTTCTTACCGGTATATTCAGGCGATAACGGAGCTTTCTGAGGATGCTCGCGAACAAGTTGAATCCTTTATGCAAGAGGGGAAAACGGTCGTATTAATGGCGATTGAAGGAACTTTTGCGGGTGCTTTCGCGTTATCTGATGTAGCTCGTCCAGAAGCGGTTCAGGCGATTCGAAGCTTGCAGGCGCAAGGGATTAAAACTTTTGTCTCCTCGGGTGACCAAACCGTTGTCGTTCAAAATATGGCTGACGCCTTACAACTTGATGGATTTTTTGCAGAACAACTCCCTGGGGATAAAAGTGAGTTAGTCGTTAAACTGCAAAATGAAGGTCATGTCGTAGCCTTTGTTGGCGATGGTATAAATGATGCCCCAGCTCTTGCCGCATCTGATGTAGGAATTAGCATCGGAACAGGTACCGACATAGCAATTGAAACTGGTGACGTAACGCTTGTTGGCCATCGTTTAACGCTCATTCCAGAAACCGTTGAGCTTAGCCGTGCTACGATGCGAAACATTCGACAAAACTTCTTTTGGGCGTTAGCCTATAATTGTGCCGGTATTCCAATTGCAGCCCTTGGGCTACTTGCCCCGTGGGTTGCAGGACTTGCCATGGCGTTTAGTTCCGTATCTGTTGTCAGTAACGCACTGCGACTAAAAAGATATAAATTTAAAAATTAGGAGGAGATTAGTATGGAAAAAGAAGTATTAGAAATTGAAGGAATGAGCTGCGATCATTGCAAAGCGCGCGTTGAAAAAGCGCTAGGAGAATTAGTTGGTGTTTCAGCAGCCACAGTTTCACTTGAAGAAGGAACTGCGACGGTTAGCTTTGATGCTAGCAAAGTAACCCAAACACAAATGGCGGAAGCTGTTGAAGAAGCAGGCTATGAAGTCGTTTAATCGCGAAGGAAATATAAAAAGCGCAATCTTTTTTGATTGCGCTCAGACTGATGACAAACAGCAATCTTCGTCGTTAAAGCCTCCGTTCCGCTCCGCTTCGCCTAACTTCTCACATGGTCGGGCAAACTACGCCCTTCCTGTTTTCAGTCATCACGTACTCAAGTACGCTCCGGTGCGGTACTCGGCAATGCGTAAGAATCTCACCATTTGTCATCAGTCTGATTGTGCGTGGTACGTTTTGTTTGGCTTAAAGTTTAGAGTTTTTCTACAAGCTGAGCGCAATCTTTTTTGATTGCGCTTTTTATATTGTAAGCTTATTACAATTATTTCAATGGAAAAGGATACCATAAACGGGGAAAAACTGTTAAAATAAAAAAGTTAGGATAGTAAATGAAAGTTGCTATACATAAAGAAAGTGGTGAAGGTTGATGGATCAAAACCAACAACAAGATGAGAATAACTCGAAAAAACAGAAGCCAGGACATGGCTATATTAAAATAAAGACATTTCCATTTATTATGCTTTTATTTGCCTTTGTGTTCGTGACAGCGCTTGTTACAACGATTGTGATGTCACTTGGGGAAGATAAACAAGTAAAAGTTTCCATTCCAGAACGTAAAGAGTTTACAAAATTATATGAAGCGTACGACGAGATTACGAAAAACTTCTACCAAGACACGAATTCAGCAGATTTAGTTGATGGAGCGATTACAGGGATGATAAATTCGCTAGATGATCCCTACTCAACTTTTATGACAGAAAAAGAGTCGGAGGATTTCAATGATTCGATTAGCTCAAGCTTTGAAGGAATCGGTGCTGAAATTCAAGAGCAGGACGGAAACATCATGGTCGTTTCACCGATTAAAAATTCTCCAGCTGAAAAAGCGGGCATTAAACCAAAAGATATTATTTTAAAAGTAGACGGGAAATCAGTCAAAGGTGATACTGCCACAGAAGCAACGAAAAAAATCCGCGGGGAAAAAGGCACGAAAGTAACACTTACTATTCAACGCCCTGGTGTTGATAAGCCTTTTGATGTGGTAATCACGCGTGCAGAAATTCCGATTGAAACGGTTTATAAAGAAATGGGCGACGATAAAATTGCGCACGTCACCATCAGTACTTTCTCTGAGAATACATCTGAAGAACTTTTAAAAGCATTGAAATCACTTGATAAAGACGGCATGAAAGGTCTTGTTATGGACCTGCGCGGAAACCCAGGCGGCTTGCTGGATCAAGCGGTAAGTATTGCTAGTATGTTCGTTCCAGATGGGAAAGTGGTTGTGCAAGAAGAGGACAAAGATGGCGAAAAAACAGCCATTACAGCAGACAGTTCAGCAAATGATGGCTATAAAGTAAAAGTGCCAACAACGATATTGATTGATAATGGTAGCGCAAGTGCATCGGAAATTTTAGCAGCAGCAGCGAGTGAATCAGGGGATATTCAAATCGTTGGTACGAAGTCCTTTGGAAAAGGCACGGTCCAAACAGCTAAAACTATCGAGGACGGGTCAACGATTAAACTAACCATTGCGAAGTGGCTCACACCAAACGGCACATGGATTCATAAAAAAGGAATTACGCCTGATAAGGTCATCAGCATGCCAGCTTATGCGACAGCAACAGTTCCACCTAGCAGCGAGAAATATACAATCAATGATTTTGGCGATAATGTTAAGACCATTGAAGAACTCCTAAAAGCGCTTGGCTACAATGTTGGCGATGTTGATGGGCTTTACACAACCGAAACCGCCTATGCAGTGGAACGCTTCCAACGTGATAATGATTTGGAACAAACAGGCATTATGACTGGGAAAACGACGGACAAGTTAGTGGAGTTGATTCAAAAACAACTGAAGGAAAACGATCCGCAATTAAATGCCGCAAAAGCGATGACCAAATAAGAGATACACACAGGAGGATATTGAAGTGGATAACTATTTAGAAATTGAAGCAGCCGTCAAAAGAGTATTCAGCAGTTTTCGCCATGATATTGAATCTGTTTTAGACAAAAAAATGAGCAGCGGTGAATACCGCGTCTTGAGATTGATTAGTAGTGGTGTTAATAAAACGAGTGATTTAGCTAGAAAACTGGACGTTTCGGCGAGCCACATTACATCACTCACGGACGCGCTAGTCGCTCGTTCGCTTATTACGCGCAATCGTTTAACAGAAGATAGACGCATCATTTTGCTTTCACTCACTGACGAAGCGGAGAAAATTGTTAAGGAAGTCAGCAAACGAAAACGCGAATTAATTGTAAAACGCTTCGCTGTCTTTTCAGATGCCGAACAAGAAGAATTTAAACGGCTATTAAAAAAGTTAGCGGACTCAATTGATTGAACCTCACGTATGTGAGGTTCTTTTTTATACAAAAACCTTGCCTTTTTAAAATGTCTCGATTATACTAAAATAAAAGTTGGTCAAAGGAAACAATTTTAGTTTTAGTTCAAAAAGAGTCTTTTGGGAAAGAGGAGGATTTTATGGATATTACAAATATCACGGTTCGATACGAAGATAAAGTTGTGTTGGACGATATTAGTGTTGCGATAAAGCTTGGAAAATTAACGGGAATTATTGGGCCTAACGGGGCTGGGAAATCGACGTTACTAAAAGCGATGATGGGGCTCGTGAAGCGTGAAGCAGGAGAGGTGATGATTTCGGATGTGGCGCTTATAAAAGTGAAACAAAAAATTGCTTATGTTCCGCAACGTAGTGAAATCGATTTAACTTTTCCTATAACTGTCCAAGAAACGGTTCTGCTTGGAACCTATCCAAGTTTGCGGTTGATGCAAAAGCCCGGAAAGAAAGAAAAAGAGCGGGCGCATCAGGCGCTTAAACAAGTTGGAATGGAAAGCTATGCAAAGAAACAAATTGGTCAATTATCTGGCGGACAATTGCAACGCATTTTTATTGCACGAGCGCTAGCACAAAATGCGGAAATTTTTTTGCTAGATGAACCTTTTGCGGGAATTGATGCGACGAGTGAAAGATTTATTATGGGACTGCTGAAAAAACTGCGCGACTCTGGCAAAACAATTGTCGTTGTTCACCATGATTTTCATAAAGTAGCAGAATATTTCGATGAGATTATTTTACTAAATAAAAAATTAATTACAGCTGGACCTGTTGAGGCTCATTTTACAGACGAGATGATTAAACGAGCTTATGAGGTTCAAATGGTGAGGGGCGGATAAAATGGAATTTGTTCAAGGATTATTTGAATACCAATTTCTACAAAAAGCATTGCTTACGTCTGTTGCGGTAGGAATTGTGTGCGGCGTCATTGGTAGTTTTATCATTTTGCGTGGTATGTCGCTGATGGGGGATGCAATTAGTCATGCGGTGTTACCAGGCGTTGCGATTTCGTATATGGCAGGCATTAATTTTTTCTTTGGGGCGGTGCTATTCGGTATTTTGGCGGCGTTCGGGATTGGATTTGTGAACCAGAAAAGTACGATTAAAAGCGATACGGCGATTGGAATCGTATTTAGTGCTTTTTTTGCACTAGGCATTATTTTAATTACGCTTGCGAAAAGCAGCACGGATTTGTATCACATTTTGTTTGGGAATGTACTCGCTGTACGTTCATCAGACATGTGGCTGACGATTGGAATTGCGGCCATTGTCGTCACATTAATTGGCCTTTTTTACAAAGAATTGTTTATCAGTTCTTTTGATCCGGTTGTGGCCGAAACATATGGCTATAACACGCGCTTCTTGCACTATTTTCTTATGTTGATGCTCACGCTCGTGACGGTTGCGGCGCTGCAAACAGTGGGGATTATTCTCGTCGTTGCACTGCTCATTACGCCAGCTGCTACAGCGTATTTAATCACCCACCGGCTGAAGACGATGATTTTTCTGGCTGCTTCATTCGGTGCAGTGAGTTCTGTGATTGGGCTGTTTTTAAGCTATCGCTATAACTTGGCTTCCGGCGCAACCATTGTACTCACGGCAACGCTTTTATTTATCATCATTTTTATAAGCAAAAATCTTATTTTAGTTAAAAAGAAAGGGGTTTTAGGATGAAACGCGTTATTTTATTTGCGAGTTTCCTCGCTTTGGTCGTGCTTGGTGCGTGCGGTGCGGCTAGCGATAAAGAAAAATCAACTGACAAATTGCAAGTTGTCGCCACGTATTCGATTTTAGCAGATATGGTGAAAAATGTTGGCGGAGATAAAATTGATTTATATAACATTGTGCAGGCAGGCGTAGATCCGCATGAATACGATTTGTTACCGGAGGACATTCAGAAAGCAACGGATGCGGATGTTATTTTTTACAACGGTTTAAATCTTGAAACGGGCAATGGCTGGTTTACGAAGATGCTTGAAACGGCCGGGAAATCGCAAGACGATGCAACAGTTTTGAGTGAAGGTGTAAAACCGAAATATTTGACGGAAAAGGGGAAGGAGAGTGAAACGGATCCGCACGCTTGGTTAGATGTATCAAACGGGATTATTTATGTGAAAAACATTGAGAAGGCACTTTCCAAAAAAGATCCTGATAATAAAGCGTATTACGAAAAACGGGCTAAGGACTATATTGCCAAATTGGAGAAACTAGATGCGGAAGGCCTTGCTGCTTTCGGTGATTTGAATGAGAATCAGAAGACGCTTGTAACAAGTGAGGGAGCGTTTAAATATTTTGCTGAAAGATACGGACTTTCTGCGGCTTACATTTGGGAGATTAATACTGAAAGTCAAGGAACTCCGGAACAGATGCGCCAAATTATTAAGACCATTCGTACGCGCAATGTGAAAAGCTTATTTGTTGAAACGAGCGTGGATCCGCGAAGCATGGAAAGTGTTTCCAAAGAAACGGACGTCCCTATTGTTGCCAAACTGTTTACTGATTCAACAGCGAAAAACGGGACAGCGGGTGACTCGTATTTGGAAATGATGCAACTCAATTTTGAGCGGATACACGGCGGACTCGCGAAGTAGCGTTTACTTTTAGCCAGTTCTTTGCTATAATTTTATCTTGTGACAAGGCGTATCCTTGTGGGTTGGGAGAGGGACAATTTCATAGAGGGAAGAAAAATGAAAAAAGTTTTTGAACAAATGTTTCAGCTAAAGAAGGAAGGTACGACAATTCGCACTGAACTTTTAGCTGGCATGATTGGCTTTTTCACCGTTGTGTACATCATTGTTGTCAACAGTTCGATTTTGAGTGAGGCAGGAATGAGTTACGAGGGCGTTGTCATCGCAACGATTTTCATTTCCGTAGTAGGCTGTTTTCTAATGGGCTTTTGGGCAAACTTACCGCTTATTTTAATGCCCGGTATGGGGATTAATGCGCTGTTTGCATACAGCCTAGTAAACACGATGGGGCTTTCATTCGAGCAAGCGCTCGCTGTCGTTGTCGTGAGCGGTATCATTTTTATGGTGCTTGCTTTTACCCCTTTGGCTCGAAAATTAAATGAAGCCATTCCACTTGTCTTGAAGCAAGCTATAACAGTTGGATTAGGGTTCTTCTTGATTTTACTTGGCTTAGAGAAAGGCGGAATTGTAACGCGTGGCAGTCATTCGATTTTAGCGCTTGGTAAATTAGATGACCCCGCCGTTTTAGCGACCATACTCACGCTACTTGTAACGATGATTCTCGTCATTCGCAAAGTGCCAGGCGGCTTTTTAGTCAGCCTACTCATCGGAACGATCATTGGCTATTTCTTCGGCATAAACGGAAAAGTGAGCGGAAGCGCGCTTAGCCTAGCACCGTTTAAAGACGTGTTCTTGCAACTCGATTTTTCCGGCATAACGGAAGTGGCCTTCTGGTCTGGCGTATTTTCTCTAACGATGGTTGTCGTGTTTGAAACGGTCGGTTTGACATACGGTCAAGTGCGGCAATTAAAACATGAGGAACGCTTACCACGAGTGCTTCAAGCGAGTTCTGTGACCGTGTTTTTATCCGGGATTTTCGGAACAAGTCCAACGGTTTCCGCACTTGAAAGCGGCTCGATGATTGCAAGCAACGCCAAAACAGGCCTTGCAAGTGTTACAACGGGTGTTTTGTTCTTATGTTCGCTCTTTTTAATGCCATTCCTTTCAGTTATTCCAAACAGCGCGGTTGCGCCGATTCTAATCATCATCGGGATGTCGATGGTACAGGAATTAAAAGAAATGGATTTAAAAAATCCTGCGAATAGTTTTTCAAGCCTACTCATTATTGTCATTATCCCTTTCGCCTACAGTATCGCGGACGGAATTGCCGCAGGCTTTATCGCGTACCCCATTTTACATTTATTTGTAAAAAAAGAGGAAAAGATCTCGCCTGTGATGTATGTGATTGCGGCTTTATTTTTAGCGCAATATATTTTACAATGGATATAATGACTCGGAAAAGCTGCCCAGTCGATGGGTGGTTTTTCTTTTTGGAAAAGAGGAGAATAGATGTACTATTATTATCTCATCACGGTCGCCGTTTTAATTGTCGACCAATTTACAAAATGGCTAGTGGTACAAAATATGGAAATCGGGGAACAAATTACGGTGATTCCGAATTTCCTTTACTGGCTAAGTTACCGAAATAACGGAGCTGCTTGGAGCATTTTAGAAGGAAAAATGTGGCTCTTCTATATTATTACTGTCATCGTTGTCGGCATTATTGTTTATATTATGCAAAAGTATGCGAAAGGTCACACATTATTTTCTGTTAGCTTGGCGCTCATTTTAGGCGGAGCTTTAGGGAATTTCATTGACCGATTATTGCATCAGGAAGTCGTGGATTTCATTGCCACCGTGTGGGGAAGCTATCATTTTCCGATTTTTAATATTGCGGATGCCTCGCTATCAATTGGGGTAGTGCTCATGCTTATTTACGTCTTCTTAGATGATCGCAAAACGAAAGGAACGAATTCATGAAGCTTGAAATTACTGAAGAAATGAAAGGTGCCCGCCTAGATAAGGCACTTAGTGAACTGACCGATTTAAGCCGTTCACTTGTTCAATCGATGCTAAAGTCGGGTGATGTTCTTGTAAATAGCGAAAGCGTCAAAGCGAACTATAAAGTGCAAACGGGCGACGTTATCACCTACCAAATTCGGGAGGTCACAGAACTTGTTGCGGAAGCAGAGGATATCCCACTCGATATTTATTACGAAGATCAAGATGTTTTGGTCGTGAATAAACCGCAAGGCATGGTCGTTCACCCGGCAGCGGGCCACATGTCCGGTACGCTTGTGAACGCGCTACTTTATCATTGTAAGGATTTGTCGGGGATAAATGGGGTCGTCCGTCCTGGCATTGTTCACCGTATCGATAAAGATACGTCGGGGCTTCTAATGGTGGCGAAAAACGATGCGGCACACGAGTCGCTCTCAGAACAGCTGAAGAACAAGACGAGCGACCGGATTTATTTGGCTCTCGTCCATGGTGATATTAAGCACCAAAAGGGCACGATTGAAGCGCCGATTGGACGAGCAAAAGAAGATCGCAAAAAGATGGCGATTGTTGCAGATGGCAAGGAAGCGCGCACGCATTTTGAAGTCGTCGAACGATTTGGTGCCTACACGCTTATAAAATGCCAACTAGATACTGGCCGGACGCATCAAATCCGCGTTCATTTGAAATACATCGGGCACCCCCTTGCCGGCGACCCGAAATATGGACCAAAAAACACGTTAAAAGGCAACGGCCAATTCTTGCACGCAAGTGAGTTAGGATTTGAACATCCAAAAACGGGCGAGCGCCTGCATTTTAAAGCTCCATTACCAGACGTTTTTCACGAAACCCTCGCAACATTACGCGAATCAAATTGAATATTTTTGGAAAAGAGTGCTTTCGTGGTGCTCTTTTTTGTTCGAGAGTTTTGTGTTATATTGGGGGAAAAGTGCACAGCGATAAAAGGGACGGCAGATTTTAAGATAAAATGGTGTTAAAGTAGGGAGCCGATTAAGAGTGACTGGAACCAAGCATGCGCAATTGCATAATGAAAAGAGGCCATAATATGAATCAAAAAAATGTAGCTTTTTTTAAAATTTCATTAAGCATTTTCTTTGTTTTAATGGGCTGTTCAAATACAGCTGAATCTCTGAAGGGAGAGGAGAAGAAAAATGAAGAAAATGTTGTGAAATTTTATCCATCTATTGATAAGGCTACTGCAAATAATACCTTCTCGGTTGCTCTTGATAAAGATAGTTTGGGTGAGCAATTATTATCTTTAAAAGACGACAATCATCAAATCATATTTTTCAAATCTTCTTATGAAAATAAAGATACGATAACAGTGTATAAATACCAATTAAAATTAGACTCAGGACAAGAACAGTATTCAAATCCAACAAATGCAACACAAATTGTCTGGCAGGCGCAGCTGGATTCACAGAAAAAATCAAAACTATCAAATGTAGAAATGATTCAACTAGCCATTAAAATGAACAATCCAAAACAAACTTTTAATTTAAGTCCAGAAACTACGAAGTTGCAATGGGGAATTTCTAAAGCAATAAATACACCAAAATTAAAAATAGACGGGCAAACCGCAACAAAAGTTATTCCAATTACTTTAGATGGTGACAATGTGTACTTCTGGTATTTTGAAAACCTTACAAGTGCGAATGCTCCTGATAGTATGGAGGTTACATTTTAGGCGAAAAGGAGTATCTTCCTTCTCCTTTCCAAATACACAAAAACAACAATTTAATTGCAAAATAAAAACCATTCTTTTCATCACCCAAAGAATGGTTTTTATATTTGTTTTGATACAACGCATCTTTTTTGGTTTTCGTTTTGCGTGTGGATAAGTCGAGTGTGTGGAAAGGACTGCGTTTTATTTCTGGGTTTAGGCGACCTTCGCGCACGAGCTTTTCACGCTGTTTTTTTGCTTTAGATTTAGCCATAAATGCCACTCCTTTACTTTATTCTTTCATCATTATAACATGAATTTATTTTTTTAGGTAAAAAGCATTGACACATATTCTTTTTTCCTGTAAGCTGAAGGAAGTTAAAGAGCACCTTTAAAGGTAGTCCAGAGAGGCTAAAAAGGTAAACGTTTTGTACGGGAAAAGTGTATTTCCCTATACGCATGATACGTATACCCTTCGCCGCTTTGGTGAAGGGTTTTTATATGTAAAGGAGGACATTATGGCTGAAAAAGTAGTCGTCATGGATCAAGCAGCAGTAGGGCGTGCCCTTACTCGTGTCAGCTATGAAATTATTGAGCGCAACAAAGGCGCAAAAAACTTAGCGCTTGTCGGGATTAAAACGCGTGGCATTTTCCTTGCTAAACGAATTGCAGCGCGCATTCAGGAAATCGAAGGCGTGGCAGTGCCTGTCGGGGAAGTCGATATCGCGCTTTACCGCGACGATTTAAGTTTTAAAAACGCAGAAACGCGAGAACCATCTGTAAACGGCTCGGAAATCCCATTTTCCTTAGAAGGGAAAAAGATTGTCTTAGTGGACGATGTGCTATACACGGGGCGAACGGTGCGTGCAGCGATGGATGCGCTAATGGACGTTGGTCGTCCGGAGCAAATTGAGCTTGCGGTGCTCGCTGATCGTGGCCACAGAGAACTACCAATTCGCGCCGATTTTGTCGGGAAAAATGTGCCGACCTCAAAAGAAGAACGTATTGAAGTGCATCTTTCTGAAGTAGATACGGACGAAGATGCCATCATGATACTCAAATAAAACACTTTTTAAATGCAGTCCAGAGAGGCTAGCAAAGAGTGGAGTCGTAGAGCCAAACTCTACCTTTCTAACTCTTTGCCTAGCGCAGGGAGTTTTTTAATTAAAGGAGAGAAAAAAATGTCAGAACAAATCGAAGCAAAGCCAGTACTTGATATACACGAAAAACCTACTTGGAATAAATGGATTGTTTTAAGTATTCAGCATCTATTTACGATGTTTGGCTCAACCATTTTTGTACCAAGTGTGACAGGAATGAATCCCGGCGTCGCCCTTGTATCGAGTGGGCTCGGGACACTCGCGTATTTAGCAATTACACGCGGCAAGATTCCCGCTTACTTAGGTTCCTCATTCGCATTCATTCAGCCACTCACGATGTTTATGTTGGCAGATTCGCCGGGCTCGGTTATGGTCGGAACGTTTTCCGTCGGGGTCGTGTATGCGATTATTTCTTTAATTGTTTACTATGCAGGTGTTGAATGGATTCAAAAAGTCTTGCCGCCACTTGTAGTTGGACCAGTAATTATGGTTATCGGGCTTAGCCTTGCACCAAATGCTGCTGCTATGGCGATGGGAACAAGTAGTGGTGGCGATTATAGCTTCCAGTCAGTTGCTGTTGCGCTGATTACGTTAATGGCCGCAGTGATTGCAATGATTGCTTTCAAAGGATTTTTCGGACTGATTCCGATTTTATTCGGCTTCTTCGTTGGCTACCTTGTAAGCATTCCATTTGGTCTCGTTGATTTCTCACTTGTCAAACAAGCTAGTTTGTTCCAAATTCCAGATTTCACAATTCCATTTATTGATGCTGACCCGGTTGTAACGGCAACGGTCATCATTAGTATGGCGCCACTTGCATTCGTCACGATGGCTGAGCATATGGGGCACCAACTCGTTTTAAACAAAATTACGAACCGAAATTTCTTTAAAGATCCAGGGCTACATCGCTCGCTTATTGCGGACGGAACGGCTTCTGTTATTGCGTCGCTTATCGGTGGGCCTCCTGTTACGACATACGGGGAAAACATTGGTGTGCTTGCGATTACACGGGTTTATAGCGTCTTCGTCATTGGCGGGGCGGCTGTGTTCGCTGTATTATTCGGCTTTATTGGCTACATCAACGCTATCATCACATCTGTACCGCAAGCTGTTCTAGGCGGGATTTCGTTCCTGTTATTCGGTGTTATCGCTTCAAGTGGGCTTAGAATGATGATTGACAACCAAATCGATTTAAATATTAACCGCAACTTAATTATTACTTCTGTCGTGCTCGTTATCGGCATCGGTGGCTTCTTCGTAGAAATCAATTCCGTGAAAATTACTGGAATGGCGATGGCAGCTGTCGTTGGGATTATTTTAAACTTAGTCATTCCCGAGAAGAAACACGCGTAAATGTAAGACCTCTTTTGGAAAAATCTAAAAGAGGTCTTTATATAGAAAAAATGGAAGGTGGCGTTATAAAATGAAACATCTTTTGACGATGGACGAACTAAGTAATGAAGAAATTGAAGGGCTTTTAAACCAAGCGGCTTTTTTTAAAAAAGAAGAAAAAACGAAATTCGAAAAAGAAGTCTACGCTGTCAATTTGTTTTTTGAACCGAGTACACGAACACATACAAGCTTTGAGATGGCTGAGAAAAAACTCGGCATGAACGTGTTAAGTTTTGAGCCTGGTGCCTCTAGCGTAACAAAAGGTGAGACGCTTTATGATACGGCTTTAACCATGCAAGCACTCGGGACGGACATCGCAATTATTCGCCACCCAGCTGAAAACTTCTTCGATGAATTACGCACGCTTGATATGGCCATTATAAACGGCGGTGACGGTTGCGGCGAGCATCCTAGCCAGTGCCTGCTCGATTTATTCACCATTCGCGAACAATTTGGGTACTTCACCGGTTTGAAAGTCGGCATTGTCGGCGATATTTCCCACAGTCGCGTGGCGAATTCGAATATGAAAGTGCTCAAACGACTTGGTGCTGACATTTATTTTGCCGGCCCAGATGAATGGTTCAACAATGAGCTAAGCGCGTTTGGACAGCATATGACGATGGATACGCTCGTTGAAACGGTAGATGTTGTCATGCTGCTGCGCGTTCAACACGAGCGCCACGACGGCGAGGCGATTTTCCATAAAGAAACGTACCATCAAACATTTGGTTTGACGGAAGCGCGCGCAAATAAAATGGGTGAACAAGCGATTATCATGCACCCAAGCCCAGTTAATCGCGATGTGGAAATTGCAGATTCTTTAGTAGAGTCGGCCAAGTCGCGCATTATTGAACAGATGACAAACGGCGTTTATATGCGCATGGCAATTTTGGAAGCAGTTTTAAAAGAAAAAGAAGTGAGGGTGAAAACATGTACATTTTAAAAAACGGACAAATTTTAAACGAAAACGGGGAATTAACAAAGCAAGATATTTTAATAAGCGGCGACAAAATTGTGAAGATTGCTGAAAACATCACGGAAGAAACGGCGACAGTTATTGACGTCAAAGGGAAATTTGTTTCACCGGGGCTAATTGATGTCCATGTGCATCTGCGCGAACCAGGCGGGGAGCATAAGGAGACCATTGAAACCGGGACGAAAGCGGCAGCGAAAGGCGGCTACACGACGGTTTGCTCAATGCCAAATACGAAGCCAGTTCCAGATACGCCAGAAAAAATGGCTGCACTCGTCGAACGAATTCAGGAAACAGCGCGCGTTCGCGTTTTACCATATGGCTCGATTACGAAAGAACTTGGCACGGACGAGCTCGTTGATTTTTCGGGCTTAAAAAGCGCAGGAGCTTTTGCGTTTACCGATGACGGGGTTGGCGTTCAAACGGCTGGTACAATGTACGAAGCGATGAAGCGCGCGGCGAAGCTCGATATGGCGGTTGTCGCTCACTGCGAAGATAACTCGCTTGTCTACGGGGGAGTTGTCCATGACGGGAAGTTCGCGAAGGAATCGGGGTTAAAAGGGATTCCAAATATTGCGGAGTCCGTTCAAATTGCGCGTGACGTTTTGCTCGCCGAAAGAGCAGGGTGCCACTATCATGTCTGCCATATTTCAACTAAAGAATCGGTGCGTGTTGTGCGCGACGCAAAACGCGCTGGCATTCATGTGACGGCAGAAGTTTCACCGCATCACCTGCTACTAAATGAGGAGGACATTCCAGGCGATATTGGCAATTGGAAAATGAATCCGCCACTTAGAAGTCGTGAGGATCAAAACGCGCTTTTAGAAGGGTTGCTTGACGGGACGATTGACTTTATCGCAACAGACCACGCCCCGCATGCGGAAAGCGAAAAAAACGTGTCAATGGAGAAAGCCGCATTTGGCATTGTCGGACTTGAGACGGCGTTTCCGCTTCTGTACACGCATTTTGTGAAAAACGGGGACTGGACGCTCGCACAGCTTACGCGTTATATGGCGGAGAAACCAGCAGAGGTATTTAAGCTTTCGTACGGACATCTTGGTATCGGAGATGTTGCCGATATTGCGGTTATCGATTTAGACAAAGAAGAGGAAATTAATCCGGAGACGTTTTTATCGAAAGGAAGAAATACACCGTTTGGCGGCGTGAAATGTTTCGGATGGCCAGTTTTAACAATCGCACGTGGCGAAATCGTCTACACTTGGGGGGATAAATGATGAAAAGAATGTTAATGCTTGAAGATGGAACTTATTTTATCGGCGATAAGATTGGCTCGGACAAGGAAACAATTGGTGAGGTCGTGTTTAACACGGGCATGACGGGCTACCAGGAAACGATTACCGATCCTTCTTACTACGGCCAGATGATTACCTTCACGTACCCGCTTGTTGGGAATTATGGCATCAATCGCGATGATTTCGAATCGATTCAACCTGTGGTTAAAGGGGTGATTGTCCGTGAAGCGGCTGATTTTGCTTCCAACTGGCGCGAACAAATGACGCTTGATGCATTTTTGAAGGAAAAAGACATTCCGGGTATTGCGGGAATTGATACGCGTAAACTCACCAAAATGATTCGCAGCGTTGGAACATTAAAAGGCATTTTAGCCCCAGCTGATGCCGATAAAGAAAGCTTACTGCATCACTTGCGTTCTGTTAGGCTGCCCTCTGACCAAGTGAGTGAGGTGTCGTCTTCGAAGCCATTTGCGAGTCCGGGCGAGGGGAAACGCGTGGTGCTTGTCGATTACGGGGTGAAAGGTTCGATTTTAAAGGAATTAAATAAGCGCAATTGTCACGTGACAGTTGTGCCTTACGATACGACGGCTGCTGAAATTTTAAACATGCATCCTGACGGCGTGATGCTCTCAAATGGCCCTGGAGATCCAAAAGATGTGCCGGAAGCGAAGGATATGATTTTAGGCTTGCAAGGCAAGGTGCCGCTTTTCGGAATCTGCCTAGGGCACCAATTGTTCGCACTCGCAAATGGCGCGGATACATTTAAAATGAAGTTCGGTCACCGCGGTGCCAATCACCCAGTGAAGGAGCTTGCTACGGGACGCGTCGATTTTACGGCACAAAACCATGGCTACTCGGTGGACGCAGATTCCCTTTTGAAAACCGATCTAGCCGTGACGCATGTTGAATTAAATGATGGCACAATTGAAGGTTTAAAACACCGCGATTATCCTGCTTACACCGTGCAATATCACCCAGAAGCGAACCCAGGACCAAGCGATGTTAATTACTTGTTTGACCAATTTATAGAAATGATGGATTTAGACCGGGAAGGACGGATGGATTATGCCTAAACGCGAGGATATTAAGACGATTTTAGTAATCGGTTCTGGCCCAATTGTAATCGGCCAAGCCGCAGAATTTGATTACGCAGGCACACAAGCTTGCTTGAGTTTAAAAGAGGAAGGTTATCGTGTCGTCTTAGTGAACTCAAATCCAGCGACGATTATGACAGATGCTGAAATGGCAGACAAAGTATATATTGAACCAATCACACTCGACTTTGTGTCGCGCATCATTCGCAAAGAGCGTCCCGAAGCGATTTTACCAACACTTGGGGGGCAAACGGGTCTAAATATGGCAATGGAACTTGCTGGCGCCGGCATTTTAGATGAGATGAACGTGGAAGTACTCGGAACCGATTTAACGGCCATCAAAAAAGCGGAAGACCGCGAGGCGTTTCGTGACCTTATGAATGAACTAGGACAGCCTGTACCAGAAAGCGAAATCATTCATGATTTAGAAGAAGCAAAAGCTTTCGTAGCCCAAATTGGTTACCCCGTTATTGTTCGACCAGCTTATACGCTTGGCGGTTCAGGCGGCGGGATTTGTCATGATGACGCGGAACTTGCAGAAATCGTCCAAAGTGGCTTAAAGCTAAGCCCAGTGACGCAGTGCCTACTCGAAAAAAGCATCGCTGGTTTCAAAGAAGTCGAATACGAAGTCATGCGCGATGCAAATGATAACGCGATGGTCGTCTGTAACATGGAAAACATGGATCCAGTCGGCATACATACAGGGGATTCCATCGTTGTTGCGCCAAGTCAGACGCTTTCAGACCGCGAATACCAACTGCTGCGAGACGTTTCGCTGAAAATCATTCGCGCCCTCGAAATTGAAGGCGGCTGTAATGTTCAGCTTGCACTCGACCCAGATAGCTACCAATATTACGTCATCGAAGTGAATCCGCGTGTTAGTCGCTCATCAGCACTCGCGTCAAAAGCAACCGGCTATCCAATTGCAAAATTAGCCGCAAAAATTGCAGTTGGTCTCACACTAGATGAGATTAAAAATCCCGTAACCGGCACGACTTTCGCACATTTTGAACCAGCCCTCGATTACGTTGTCGCAAAAATCCCGCGTTTCCCGTTTGATAAATTTGAAAATGGCGATAGACGACTCGGCACACAAATGAAAGCAACCGGCGAAGTCATGGCCATCGGTCGCACATGGGAAGAAGCGCTCCTAAAAGCCGCACGCTCCCTCGAAATCGGTGCTAGTCACGTGTATTTAGAAGAAGCAGAACAGGCAACAGCCGAGAAGCTCGAACAAAAAATTCGCTTCCCAGAGGACGACAGACTGTTTTTCTTGGCCGCTGCTCTTAGACGAGGGGAAACAATCGAGTCCCTTCACGAAAAAACAAAAATCGATCTTTTCTTCCTGTATAAATTAGAAAAAATCATTTCGCTTGAAACTAAATTAAAAGAGCAAAAAGGAGACCTCGAGGCGCTTTATGAGGCGAAACGAATGGGCTTCTCCGACGCGTTTATTGCGGAGTTATGGGGAACAAGTGAGGCCGCGCTTTACGATTTGCGCAAACAAGAAAATCTGCTGCCAGTCTATAAAATGGTGGACACATGTGCCGCCGAATTCGCCTCTACGACACCGTATTTTTACAGCAGTTATGAAGAGGAAAACGAATCGATTCGCAGTGAGAAAGAAAAAGTCATCGTGCTCGGCTCCGGCCCGATTCGAATCGGCCAAGGTGTGGAATTCGACTACGCGACGGTGCATTCTGTTTGGGCCATTCAACAAGCTGGCTATGAAGCGATTATCATCAACAATAACCCTGAAACAGTTTCCACTGACTTTTCGATTTCCGACAAGCTGTATTTTGAACCGCTAACGCTAGAAGATGTTATGCACGTCATTGAAATCGAACAGCCACTAGGTGTCGTCGTGCAATTTGGCGGGCAGACAGCAATTAATTTGGCGGAAGGGCTAGCAGAACGCGGTGTTAAAATTTTAGGCACCAGCTTAGAAGACATCGACCGCGCCGAAAATCGCGACAAGTTTGAAAAGGCGCTTGAAATTTTGCAAATCCCGCAACCAGCCGGCAAAACGGCCACATCTGTGGACGGCGCGCTTGAAGTCGCAAAATCAATCGGCTATCCCGTTTTAGTTCGCCCGTCATACGTGCTAGGTGGACGTGCGATGGAAATCGTCGAATCGGAAGAGGCATTAATCTATTATATGAACAACGCAGTGAAGGTGAATCCGAAACATCCAGTGCTCGTCGATCGCTACGTGCAAGGTCAGGAAGTAGAAGTCGATGCCATTAGCGACGGGAAAGATGTGCTTATTCCGGGAATTATGGAGCATATCGAACGTTCTGGTGTACACTCGGGCGATTCTATCGCAGTCTATCCGGCCCAAAGTTTAAACCAAAAAGTGAAGCAACAAATTACGGATTATACGACGAAACTTGCGACAGGACTTGGCATTATTGGCATGTTGAACATTCAATATGTAGTGAGCGGCGAAGAAGTTTTCGTCATTGAAGTGAATCCGCGTTCGAGTCGGACGGCGCCGTTTTTAAGTAAGATTACGGACATTCCGATGGCAAATGTGGCAACGAAGGTCATTTTAGGGAAGAGCTTGAAGGAGCTTGGCTTTATGCCAGGACTTGCGCGCGAGAAGAAGGAAATTTTTGTAAAAGTACCCGTGTTCTCCTTCGCGAAATTGCGTAGCGTAGATACGTCGCTTGGCCCAGAAATGAAATCAACAGGCGAAGTTATGGGGAAAGATGTGACGCTTGAAAAGGCGCTATATAAAGGTTTTGTAGCAAGTGGAACAAAAATGCATGACTACGGGACGGTGCTTCTAACAATTGCTGACCGCGATAAAAAAGAAGCCACTGCGCTAGCGGAACGTTTCAACACGATTGGCTTTACAATTATGGCAACTGCTGGAACAACGAAAGTGCTGGAAGAAGCTGGCATTCAAGTTTCCGAAGTGAAGAAAATTGGTGAAAATCATGAAACGCTTTTGGATTACATTCGGAACGGACAAATTACCCTTGTGGTGAATACGCTGACGAGTGGGAAAAGACCAGAACGTGACGGTTTCCAAATTCGCCGCGAATCGGTTGAAAATGGCATACCGGTTTGTACGTCACTTGATACGGCGGAAGCAATTTTACGCGTACTCGAATCACGCTCATTTGAACTAGAAGCGATTCAGTCCGTTTAAACAGACGGGAGGAGAAACATGGAAGCGAAAAAGATGGCAGTCATTAGGCAAACTGAAATTGCCGACCGCGTTTTTGAACTGGTTTTAGGCGGAGAAGACGTTTTAAAGATGCAACCGGGGCAATTTTTGATGATTAAACCGAACAGGCAAGACTTGCTTTTAAGGCGACCAATTAGTATTGCGGCGTACGATAAAGAGCGCAGCGAATGCACGTTAATTTACCGTGTTGAAGGGGACGGAACGCGGCAAATGGCACAGTTAGAAGCCGGGGACTCTGCTGACGTTTTAGGGCCACTTGGAAATGGGTTTTCAGTCAAGGAAGATTTAGCGGGCAAGCAGGTGCTGCTCGTCGGCGGGGGCATTGGCGTGCCTCCTTTATACCAGCTAGGAAAAGAACTACACGCGCTAGGCGCAGCGGTAACGTTTGTGAACGGTTTTTCGGCAAAAAAGGATATTTTTTACGAGGTGGAAATGGCCAAGTTCGGCGAGGTCCATATTAGTACGGTCGACGGAACATACGGAACACAAGGTTTTGTGACGGATATTACGAACCAGTTCGACTGGTCGCCTGATGCGGTTTTTAGTTGCGGTCCACGCGCGATGCTTCAGGCCGTTCAAACGAGCTTTCAAGAGGCCGAGGTTTACCTTTCGCTTGAAGAACGCATGGCTTGCGGGATTGGCGCTTGCTATGCTTGTGTCTGCAAAGGAAATGAAGCCGGAAAGCAATTTAAAGTCTGCCAAGATGGCCCCGTTTTTAACGCAAATGAGGTGAAATTATGAATCGCTTAGAAGTGAATATTCCCGGTTTAAACTTGAAAAATCCGATTATGCCAGCTTCTGGTTGTTTCGGTTTTGGACGCGAGTACGCGAATTTGTTCGATTTAAACAAACTCGGTGCGATTATGGTTAAGGCTTGTACGCCAGAGCCGCGTCTTGGCAATCCTACGCCGCGAATCGCGGAAACGCCTAGTGGCATGCTAAACGCCATCGGCTTGCAAAATCCCGGTTTAGATGCGGTGATGAACGAAGAACTGCCTTTCCTCGAACAATTTGATACGCCGATTATTGCCAACGTGGCGGGAGCAACAGAAGAAGATTATGTCACAGTTTGTGCGAAAATCGGTGATGCAAAAGCCGTCAAAGCGATTGAGCTGAACATTTCTTGTCCGAACGTTAAACACGGCGGCATTGCTTTTGGAACAGACCCAGAAGTGGCGCACAGATTGACGAAGGCGGTCAAAGAAGTGGCAACGGTGCCTGTTTATGTGAAACTTTCGCCAAATGTGACAGATATTAAGGCGATTGCCCAAGCAACTTCTGAAGCTGGCGCGGACGGCTTGACGATGATTAATACGCTACTTGGCATGCGGCTTGATTTAAAAACGCGCAAGCCGATTATCGCAAATGGCACTGGTGGCTTGTCAGGCCCGGCGATTAAGCCAGTGGCAATTCGAATGATTCATGAAGTTCGCACAATCACACAACTCCCCATCATTGGGATGGGCGGCGTTCAAACGGTGGATGATGTGTTGGAATTTTTAATCGCTGGCGCGGACGCGGTCGCAGTCGGTACACTCAATTTTACGGATCCACATATTTGTCCAAAGCTGATTGATGCACTTCCTGCTCGCATGGACGAGCTTGGTATAAGCACGCTAGAAGACTTGAGGAAAGAAGGGGCAGGTAGATGACAAAACCAATTATTGCGCTAGATTTTAGTACAGCAGAACAAGTCGCAGGATTTTTGGGAAAAATAGCAGAAGAGAAATTAGCGCTAAAAGTAGGAATGGAGTTGTTCTATGCGACTGGCCCAGCCTTTGTCGAATCGCTTAAAGCGGAAGGGCACGAAGTTTTCCTTGATTTAAAGCTGCATGATATCCCAAACACGGTGGAACGCGCCATGGCGGTCATTGCACGGCTTGGTGTCGACATGGTGAACGTCCATGCTGCCGGCGGAAAACGCATGATGGAAGCCGCGCTTTCAGGACTTGTAAAAGGCAGCCAAGGTGGCAAACGCCCGAAACTGATTGCCGTGACGCAGCTTACGAGTACGAGTGAAGCAGACATGCAGCGTGACCAACAAATTCAGACGACACTTTTAGAGTCTGTCTTAAATTACAGTTCGCTCGCCTACGAATCAGGCCTTGACGGTGTGGTCTGCTCCGCGTTTGAAGCGCATGACATCAAAAAAATAACGCACCCAGACTTCTTATGTGTCACGCCCGGAATCCGCCTAGCAAACGCCGCATCTGATGACCAAAAGCGCATCGTCACACCAAGCGCGGCACGAGAGATGCAAGCGAGTGCCATTGTGGTTGGTCGTCCAATTACACAAGCAGAAAATCCACAAAAAGCATATGCGAAAATTGTAGAGGAGTGGGGAAAATGATGGAAAAAAACACGGCAGAAGCACTATTAAAAATAAAGGCTGTCTTTTTACAGCCAAGTGACCCGTTTACATGGGCATCAGGTATGAAGTCACCGATTTATTGTGATAATCGTCTAACACTAGGATTTCCAAAAGTGCGCAAAATGATTGCGATGCACTTAGCTGAAAAAATTAAAGCTGAATTTCCAGACTGTGAAGTTGTTGCAGGAACGGCAACAGCAGGTATTCCACATGCTGCATGGGTAAGCGATTTACTCAACTTGCCGATGGTATATGTTCGCGGTGAAGCAAAAAAACATGGTAAAGGCAACCAAATTGAAGGACCAATCGAGCCCGGTCAAAAAGTTGTCGTCATCGAAGACCTTATTTCAACTGGTGGAAGTTCGCTAAAAGCAGTAGAAGCCCTTGAAGCAGCCGGTTGCACTGTGCTCGGCATCGCCGCAATCTTTACATATGGCTTACCTGTTAGTGAAAAACGATTGCGCGAAGCACATATTAAACTCGTCACACTGACCAATTACGAAACACTAATTGATGTCGCAATTGAAGAAGGCTACGTCACAGAAAATGAGCGTCAAATTCTACAAGAATGGAATAAAAATCCAGAAGCATTTGGGAAATAAAGAAAAGAGTCTGAGACATAATTAGATTCTTTTCAAAAATAGATAAGCAAAAATCCAGTAACAATACCATCTTGAAAAATGGATTTCACTGGATCTATGCTTATTTTTATTTTGCTTGATTTGTCAGCAAAGTTGGTAACGGCAAATCAATTCCTTGAGCAACAAGTGCGGCCCGAATTTCTTTCAATAAATCGCGTTTTACATTGAATTGTTCACCGTTCACAGCTTTTCCAACAACACGAATAATCATGTTTGTTCCGTCTGAATTTTCCACGCCAAGCACAACCGGTGTTTCCACGATGTTTTTATTGTGCTCTTTCATTTCTGTACAAACTTGACCAATAATCTGCATCGCTTTTTCCGTATCGGCGGTTGGACTAATCGCCACATCAACAAGCACACGCATATTTCCACGCGAATGGTTACTCACGACCATAATTTGGCGGTTTGGAATAAAGTGTAGCGTCCCGTCGAAATCGCGCACTTGCGTCGTTCTGAGCCCCAAGTTTTCCACAATCCCATTCACAGCATCAAGCGTAATATTATCACCAACATCAAGCTGACGTTCAAGCAAAATAAAGAATCCAGTCACTACATCGCTAACAAGCCCCTGTGCCCCAAAGGCAATCGCTAAACTTAGCACCCCGGCACCCGCAATAATTGCCGTCACGTCCATGAAATTTTGCAAAATCAAAATCGCAAAGGTGAAAAATAAAACGTAGCTGTAAACATTAAAAGTCAAGCCTTCAAGCGTGTCTGCCCGACCAGGCGAAACCGCTTGATTGGCGCGATATTTTTTGAAAAAACTTTTAATGATTTTCCGACCGACATAATTTAATACAAAATATAATACAATTAATAGGGCAACGCGTATCCCAATGGAAATAACATTCCCCCAGAAAGCATCCCAATCAATTGTGCTTAACCATTTTGAAAACTGATTCACGATATGTGTCACGTCCTTCATTCTAAATTCTAGTCCATTGTATCAAACGAAGCGCTATCCAGCAACGGAACACATTAAGTGTGAAAAAAAAGGTTGCATTTTTTTGTTTTAAAGAGTAAGATAGATTTGAAAAAGTTATTAAATATGCTTTCATGTTACTGTCACGAACAGGCATGGAGAGGTGAAGCTGGTTTTACTGCCGAGTTTTTGCACCCTCCGTGCCTTTTTTATGTCTATTACCAATTGGAAAAGAAAGCATGCTTAGGAGGAATGGATAATGTTTAAAAAAATGTTCAAAAAAGAGAAAGACGAAACGATTTTTGCACATGCAACAGGAACTTTTGTCGCTCTTAACGAAGTACCAGATCCAGTGTTTAGCCAAAAAATGATGGGTGAAGGTATTGCCATTAAACCAACTGATGGCACGATTGTAGCACCTGCTGATGGAGAAATTATTCAGCTTGCTGACACAAAACATGCTTTTGGAATTCGCACAGAACTTGGTCAAGAAATTCTTGTTCACATCGGTCTTGAAACGGTTGCTTTAAAAGGCGAAGGTTTTGAAGTGCTCACGCAAATGGGTGCAAAAGTGAAAAAAGGCGACGCGCTCATTAAAGCCGATTTAGATTTCATTGAGAAAAATGCGAGCAGTACAATCATTCCAATGGTTGTGACAAACAGTGCAGAAGATAAATTTGATTTCGACTGGAAAGCTGTAACCAACACAATTGCCGGCGAAACAGAAGTGTTTGTTTCAAAATTAAAATAAGTTTTGAGTGAGGGAGTTACGGCTCCCTTGCTTAAAAATTGCGATAAGAGGGGGAGTCAACATGAAGATTATTCGGATATTAAATAATAATGCGGTGGTCGTTCGTGATGGTGACCAAGAAAAAGTCGCAATTGGTGGTGGCATCGCGTTTAATAAAAAACGCAATGATATTATCTCGCCAAGTAAAATTGAAAAAATGTTTGTCATGCAAGAAGAAGCGGAACATTTTCAAGAACTATTAAATCGTATCAACGAAGAATATTTTGCTATCTCTGAAGAAATTATTTCATATGCAGAAGCCACTTTAGGCGGAAAGCTAAGCGAGCACATTCATATCGCGTTAACAGACCATCTTGCCTTTTCCATTGAAAGAATAAAAGAAGGCATTATTTTGCAAAATAAACTTTTGAATGAAATTAAAGTATTATATGAAGCAGAATTTAAGATAGGTTTATGGGCGATTAATCATGTGAAAGAACGCTTTGGTCTTGATATGCCAATTGATGAGGCGGCTTATATTGCACTGCACATTCATACCGCAAAAATAGGCTCAGGCGACATTCATGAAAGTGTACGCCAAGCCACAATTATTTCTAGCATGGTTGAAACGATTACGACAGAACTTAACGTCTCCCTTTCAGGCCAAGATATTGCCTATGAGCGACTTATCACACATCTTCGTTTTGTTTTAAACCGTGTAGAGAAAAAAGAATTACATACGATGGACGATGAAATGCTAAACATGATTAAGTCCAAATTTGAATTTAGTTTTAATACCGCGAAGAAGGTTGCACTTCTCTTGCAAAGAGATTACAAAAAAGCCTTGCCTGATGCGGAATTAGGATATATTGCCCTTCACATTGAAAGACTTAGGAGTTTTTGGGGAAATTAAACTTATTTAGGAGGAATAAAGATGGATGTATTAAAAAGATTCGCGATTGGCGCTGTGTACCCAATTGTTGCCCTTATTATTATGGGTATTTTCTGGGTAGCGAGCCAAACTGGAATGGACGCAATGAAATCCATTTATGATGGTCTTGTGCTCATGTTCCCATTAATTGTTTCGATGGGTATCGCAATCGGAATGTCGAAAGATCAAAGCGGAGCAGCAGCCCTTGCAGGTGCTGTCGGTTGGTTAGTTTACGGAGCCGTTATTGTATCGCTAAACTATCCAAAAGATGGAGTCTTTACAACAACGGAATTTTCAGCGAATTTCAACTTCTTCAGTGGAATTTACATGGGAATAACAGCAGGCGTTTTATACAATAAATTTTATAATATTCGTTTGCCAGAATGGCTCGCCTTTTTCGGTGGACGTCGTTTTGTTCCGATTATAACATCTGTTGTAGCCTTATTCATTGGCGCATTCGTTGCGGCAATATTCTAAACATATCGAAAAAATGAAATGGAGGAAATGAAATGTTAGGTGGATTGCAAAAAATCGGAAAAGCGCTCATGCTGCCAATTGCCGTATTGCCAGCAGCAGGCCTTTTAAACCGACTAGGAGCAGATGATGTATTCAATGTACCATTCATCCACTCAGGGGGAGCAGCACTATTCACGTTCTTATCTTTACTATTTGCCATCGGGATTTCCATCGGTCTATCTCGTGATAATAGCGGAGCAGCCGGCTTAAATGGCGCGCTCGTATTCTTTATTTTAAACTTTGGTGTTATCGGTGTAAATGAAAGCATCAACATGGGCGTTTTTGCTGGTTTCATCGCCGGATTAACCGCACCAATTTTGTACAATTACTTATATGATAAAAAGTTTTTTGGAAATCAAAATTTTGTTGATGGTCGCCACGTAGCGATTCTCGTAAATGCAATTGCAGCACTTGCTTTAGTTGCTTTATTTGGTTGGGCTTGGCCAACGATTCAAGATGGTCTTGACGCTGTTAACGGCTGGATTACAAGCGCTGGTGCATTTGGTGCGGGAGTATTTGGCGTACTGAACCGCGCATTAATTCCAACTGGGCTCCATCACGTTTTAAACACATATTTATGGTTTGGTTACGGTGACTTTATTGATGCCGCAGGCCAAATGGTACACGGGGATATTAACCGCTTCTTCGCAGGCGATCCAACAGCTGGAACGTTCCAAGTAGGTTTCTTCCCAATCATGATGTTCGGTCTTCCAGGCGCTGCACTTGCGATGTACCTCACTTCGAAAAAGAAAAACCGCAAAGAAGTCGGCGGGATGATGTTCTCGCTTGCTTTTACCGCGTTTCTAACTGGGATTACCGAACCAATCGAGTTCACGTTCATGTTCATCGCACCGTTCCTATACGGAATTCACGCCATTTTAACGGGTGTGTCGATGTTTATTACAAACCTTCTCGGAATAAAACTTGGTTTCACATTTAGCGCCGGGGCAATCGATTTCGCCTTAAACTTCACGAAGGGCCATAATGCATGGCAGCTCATCCCAATTGGGCTCATCTTCACACTCATTTATTTCGTCCTCTTCTATTTCGTCATCAAGAAATTCAATTTGAAGACGCCAGGACGTGAAGATGAAACGGAAGAAGAATTAGCAGCAGAAATGCCAAATGCAAGCGTTCAAACGGCCGCAGCAGCAGTCGGTTCTACGGAAGCAGAAATGCCAGTTGGCGGTAAAGTCGATAAATACGAAGAAATGGCACGTGGCTACTTAGGCGGCCTAGGCGGACCAGACAATCTCGTGAAAGTTGACAACTGTACAACTCGTTTACGTTTACAAGTGAAAGATTCGGATTTACTCAACGAACCAGCGCTTAAAAAATCAGGCGCCCGCGGTGTCGTTAAACTTAATAAAGAAAATGTTCAAATTATCGTCGGCGCAGACGTTGAATTCGTCGCAGATAAATTGCATGACATTACTGGGAAATAATCTAAAGAGCGAGAATTAATTCTCGCTCTTTTTTACTTGAAAAGCCTAATCAAATTGGCGATAATGAAGAAAGAATGGAGTGGATAAATTTGTTAGAAGTCATTGTTCAAAATGCCGAAGATGCAAAACGCGCGGAACAGTTTGGCGCTGACCGAATGGAAGTTGTTTCGGCGATTAGTGAAGGCGGACTCACACCAAGTTACGGAGCCATTTCTGAAATTGTTAAAAATTCGAAGCTAGAAGCGATGATGATGATTCGGCCACACAGTTTTTCTTTTACATATGATGATGCAGACATTCGCGCCATGAAACGCGATATCGAAGTCGCAAAAGAAGTGGGCACAACAGGAATTGTATTCGGTGCTTTAACCAAAGAAGGGAAGATTGATACGGCATTACTTGAAAAAGTGATTAGCTGGAAAGGTGACTTAAAACTTACTTTTCACCGGGCGCTAGAGGACGCGTCTGACATCGAGGAAGCCTATCAAGTGCTCCGCGGATACGGCGAAGAGATTGACCAAATTTTGACGTCTGGAGGCACAAATAGCGCGCTTGATTCGATTCCACGCCTGAAAAGATGGATAGCAGATAGTAAAAATGCACCGAATTCATTCCGCATACTTGTCGGAAGCGGCGTATCGAGTGAAAACATTGCACAATTTCAGGAAGCTTTGAACCATACGGATTATCACGTTGGAAGCGGTGCCCGAAAAGACAGTAGTTTCGCAAATTCCCTCGACAAAGAAAAAATCACAAAATTACAACAAGCCATTCATTCCCTCTAAATGTAAGCCAAATAAAATATGCTCTGAAAAGCCGCCAATTTTGGTGGCTTTTTAGCTATCTAATTCGCGCAAGATAAGCTATAATAGACCAAGGAATATACGGAAAAGGTGGCAAAAATTGTGCAAAATTTAATTGGCAAAAGCCAAATGATGACAGTGAAAGAAGTTAAACAAGACGGTTTTCTTTTAGAAAAAGAAGGCGAACTCGTTTTATTAAAAAAAGGAAATAGCCAAAACCTAGACCTCGCGGTAGGCGACGACATTCAGGTTTTTGTTTACATCGATTATGACCACGAAGTTACGGCAACCACGACAATACCAAAAGTCCAAGTGGGGCATTACGGCTTTGGAACCATCACAAATGTTCGAAAAGATTTAGGCGTTTTCGTCGATATCGGCATCGAAAAAGATATCGTCGTTTCCATGGACGACCTGCCCGCACTTACGCATCTCTGGCCGAAAAAAGGCGACCGCTTAATGCTCTCTCTTCGGGTGGATGAAAAGCATCGGATTTGGGGCGAGCTTGGTTCGGAAACCGAATATAAAGCCATTTCAAGACGTGCAAAAGAAGATATGTTCAACCAAAATGTATCCGGTACGGTCTATAAGCTCCTAAAAATCGGTTCATTTGTGCTGACGGACAACTATGCAATCGGCTTCATTCACGAAAGCGAACGCACGAGCGAACCACGACTTGGTGAATACGTAAAGGCGCGCGTCATTGCCGTAAAACCAGATGGCACGTTAAATCTTTCCTTGCGCGGCCGGGTCCATGAAGTGCTCAGTGACGACGCCGAAATGATTTTGACCTATTTAAACAGTGTCGGCGGCGAAATGCCATTTGGCGATAAATCAGATCCCGACGCCATTCGCGCTAAATTCGGCATCAGCAAAGCCCAGTTCAAACGCGCAATCGGCACACTAATGAAAGCACGCAAAGTCACACAAGAAGACGGACTCACAACGAAATTAAATACAGCACCGCCTGAATCCGACTAAAGTTGTAGACACGCTTACAGCTATAGCGGTTTGTCCCATTAAGCGGAGTTTTCTATAATGAACCTATTAACGGCTTGATTTAGACAAAAAAAGGAGGTGTTCGTCATGAAAAAATTCGAAAGTTCCACGCTTTTTATTGGTCTTATTATCGTCATTGTTGGAATTGGTTTAGAAGTTTTATTTAAATGGCAACTTTTAATCATGCTTGCCATCGGTATTTTCTTACTATTTTCTTCGCGCAAGACTGATTTAACAAAGCGGAAGCAACGCAATCGTTTGTTTTTAGCAGCCGTATTTATTTTAATAGCCATTCTTCTCACTTCTACGTTTAAAGTAGGGTTAGTGATTGTTGGAATCTTTGCGATTTTTCATTACATTGGTCGTAAACGAGCGCCAGAACTACTTATGCTTGAAACAAGTGAGCCTGAATCAAAAACGGATAAGACGAACCATTTCATTCGCAATCAGTGGTTCGGCAATCAGCGTGTGTTAGATGTTGTATATGAATGGGAAGATATTAATGTGCAAACTGGAATCGGTGATACGATAATTGATCTCGGGAACACCGTTTTACCTACAGGAGAAAGCATTATTATGATTCGTGGTATATCCGGGAAAATTCGGTTGCTTGTTCCATTTGATATTGGCATTTGCCTAGAGCACTCAGCTATTTTCGGTAAATTACAATATGATAAGCAAAGTACAATGATGCAAAATAATACGGTCAAGATTTACTCGGATAATTATGATCGTTCAGCACGTAAAATTAAAATCGTCACATCCGTTGTGTTTGGAGATTTAGAGGTGATTCGTCTATGACTTATACGAAGACCCAAATGGCGCTTTGTTCAGCTCTATTACTTGGGGCTACGCTTGTCGGAACGCTCATTTACTATTTCGCAAGTAATTTAAGTTGGTATGAGCTCTTATTTCAATCTAAAATCCTATATTTACCTTACGTTGTTTTTGTACCACTAACGGCTGTTTCAGCAGGTGTAATTATCGGGGCTGTTTCTGGGTATGTTATTAAACAGAAATTTGAAGGCATCGATTTTGCAATTCGCCTACTTGAACAAGGGGATTTAGAAAAGAAAGTTCACGATGAAGATGAAGAAAATTTTGTTGAAGTACAGCAAGTGTACAAACAAATCGATCAGCTGCGCGAAAAAATGAAATCCCAAACGCTCTTAACGCAAAAAATAGCAAGCGAAAAAGCAGAAACAAGCGGTGAAACAAAAGAAGCGATTCTGTCAGAAGAACGTCACCGTATCGCGCGTGAATTGCACGATTCTGTCAGCCAGCAATTGTTTGCCGCCATGATGCTTTTATCAGCGCTGAATGAACAAGTTGAGAACAATGCTTCTCCCGTTTTGCAGAAACAATTAAAAATGGTAGAATCAATAGTAAATGAATCTCAATCTGAAATGCGTGCGCTACTCTTGCATTTACGTCCAACGCAACTAGAAGGAAAGTCGCTCAAAAAAGGTATGGAACAGCTTCTAAAAGAGCTAACAACCAAACTGCCAATTAAAGTGGAGTGGCAAATTGAAGATATTAAATTGCAAAAAGGAATTGAAGATCATTTGTTCCGTATTGTACAAGAATTACTCTCCAACACGCTACGTCATTCAAAAGCGGAATTGCTTGAAGTTCGTTTTGTTTTCATTGATAATTTAGCCGTTTTAAAAGTCGTAGATGACGGAATCGGTTTTGACATGAATAATGTGCCCCAAGGCTCATACGGCTTACAAAATATGCGTGAACGTGTCGCTGAATTTGGCGGGGTCATTAAAATAATTAGTTTTCCCAAAAAGGGAACAAGTGTAGAGATTAAAATTCCGTTAGTGGCGGAGAAGGAAGTGGACGACGAATGATAAAAGTTTTATTAGTAGACGATCATGAGATGGTACGCATTGGCGTATCTGCTTATTTATCTGTCCAAGATGATATGGAAGTCGTAGGCGAAGCAGAAAATGGTCTTGAAGGCGTAAAAATGGCAATGGACCTGCGCCCCGACATTATTTTAATGGATTTAGTCATGGAAGAAATGGACGGAATCGAAGCAACAAAAGAAATTATGCAACAATGGAAAGAAGCGAAAATCATCATCGTCACAAGTTTTATTGATGATGAAAAAGTGTATCCTGCACTGGAAGCTGGTGCGAGTAGCTACATGCTGAAAACATCGACAGCAAGTGAAATTGCTGATGCCATTCGCGCTACATACGGCGGGGATTCTGTGCTCGAACCTGAAGTGACCGGGAAAATGATGCAACGACTAACCGCAAAACCAGAAAAGAACTTGCATGATGATTTAACAAATCGCGAAAATGAAATTTTACTTTTAATCGCAGAAGGAAAATCAAATCAAGAAATTGCCGATGAGCTTTTCATTACACTCAAAACCGTAAAAACACACGTCAGCAATATTTTATCGAAACTAGACGTGCAGGACCGGACTCAAGCAGCGATTTATGCTTTTAAACATGATTTGGTTAAAAATCAAGGATAGAGAGGCGTTTTTAGAATGAAAGAAGGATTTGCAGTTATCGGCCTCGGCCGTTTTGGTGGAAGTATTTGCCGCTCTCTTATAGAGCAGGGAATGGAAGTACTCGCGATTGATTCGAGTGAAGAGCGCGTCAATGAATATATGTCGATTGCAACCCATGCGGTTATTGCGAATTCAACAGACGAAAACGCGCTTCGTCAGCTTGGCATTCGAAATTTTGAACACGTCATTGTGTCAATCGGTGAAGATATTCAGTCGAGTATTTTAACAACCCTCATTTTAAAAGAAATGGGCGTTAAATTCGTGACAGCAAAAGCTACTAGTGACAAACATGCCAAATTGCTCGATAAAATTGGAGCTGACCGAGTCGTTCACCCAGAACGCGACATGGGACGACGAATTGCCCACTACATCGTATCAAAAAACATGCTCGACTACTTGGAACTTTCCGATGAATACAGTCTTGTAGAAATTGCTGTGTCCGATCCAAGATTCCTCGGAAAAAGCTTACAAGAACTTGATTTCCGAAATGAATACGGCGTCAATATCGTCGGTATAAAACGCGACAAACAAATGATTATCACACCAGAAGCGCAGGCTGCTTTACACGATGGAGACATTCTTATCGTAATCGGTTCTGATGATGATATTGAACGTCTACAAGAAAAAATCCAATAGAAAAACGAGTGGAAATTTCCACTCGTTTTTTTTATACTTCCATAATGATTGGTAAAATCATTGGACGGCGTTTTGTTTTTTCATAAAGGAATGGTTGTAGTGTGTCGGTAATTTCATTTTTAATTTCCGACCATTGCGTCGTTTTACGTCCCATAACTTTATTTAAATGTTTTTTAAGCAAGTCTTGTGCTTCGCCAATTAAATTTCCTGATTCGCGCATATAAATGAATCCGCGGGAAATGATATCTGGTCCAGCCATTACTCTTGAGTTTTTCATATCAATTGAAACGACCACAGTAACAAGACCTTCTTCAGATAAAATGCGACGATCGCGCAAGACGATATTTCCAATATCACCAATTCCGCTGCCATCAATGTAGACGTTTGCTGCTTGAATTTTACCTGCCACATGGGCGGAATCACTTGTTAGCGCAAGCACATCACCATTGCCGCAAATAAAGCTGTTTTCAAGTGGCACATCGCACTCTGCTGCTGATTCAGCATGGATTTTTTGCATTCTATATTCCCCGTGAATCGGCATAAAATATTTTGGTTTCATCAAACGAAGCATTAGTTTTTGTTCTTGTTGGCCGCCGTGTCCAGAAGTATGAATGTTGTTTACTTTTCCGTGAATAACTTCTGCGCCTGCTTGATAAAGCAAGTTAATTGTACGATTGACGCTAATTGTGTTTCCCGGAATCGGGGACGAGGAGAAGACAACCGTATCGCCTGGTTGAATTTGAATTTGACGGTGCGTCCCGTTTGCGATTCGCGAAAGTGCCGCCATTGGTTCCCCTTGACTTCCTGTACAAAGAATCGTTAACTCATTTGCCGGAATACGATTGATTTGGTTAGCTTCAACAAAAGTATCTTTCGGCGCTTTAATATAGCCAAGTTCACGACCAATCTCAATCGCGGACTCCATACTCCGACCAAAAACAGCGATTTTGCGTCCCGTTTCAAGTGAGGATTCCACAACTTGTTGCAAACGATAAATGTTGGAAGCAAATGTGGCGAAGATAATCCGACCAGGTACATCACGGAAGATGTTTTTAATACTTTCCCCAACAACGCGTTCACTCATCGTAAAGTTAGGAACTTCAGCGTTTGTGCTATCTGACAAAAGACATAACACGCCTTCTTTTCCAATTTCAGCCATTTTAGTTAAGTTAGCAGGCTCGCCAACCGGTGTGAAATCAAATTTGAAATCACCAGTGTGCACAATATTACCAGAAGGTGTTTTAACGACAACACCGTAAGTATCCGGAATACTATGCGTTGTTCCGAAAAATGAAACGCTCGTTTTTCTAAATTTAAATACATCGTCTTCTTCAAACTCATAAATTTTAGCTTGACGAAGTAAACCATGTTCTTCTAATTTATTGCGAATAAGAGCGCTCGCTAGTTTCCCTGCATAAATGGGAATGTTAATTTGGCGAAGTAAATAGGGCACACCACCAATGTGATCTTCGTGACCATGCGTAATAAAAAGCCCTTTAATTTTATCTTTATTTTTCACTAAATAAGTGTAGTCAGGAATGACATAATCAATCCCTAATAGCTCATCTTCTGGAAACTTAATTCCAGCGTCAATCAAAATAATTTCATCTTGAAATTGTACGCCATACGTATTTTTACCGATTTCACCAAGTCCACCCAAGGCGAAAACAGCCGTTTCATTATTTTTTACAAATTTCATAAAATCTTACTTCTTCCAGAGCGAAAAGCCCGGTTGTCCTTCTTCATACGCTAAATGCTTGTCACTCAAACCTTCGATAAATTCGATGTGGAAAGGTTCATTTTTTAAATTTTGGCGTACTTCAACTTCATCATTTGCGTCCATGTATAAAGTTTGTGTTTTCTCTCTAACAGGTGTTTCAGTACTTGTTTCCTGATAAAATACTTTAAAAATCATTTTTTTCTCTCCTTAGTTATAAAAAATTAAAAAAAGTCAGCTTGTAAACTCTACAAGTCCTAAACTTTGATTTTAGTGTTTGCGGATATTAATTTGTAGGCATGGAAAAAGACAAAAGTAAAGTAGCACAGCAGGACAAGCTAATCCTATCTGCGTGCATCATAAAGTGTCATGTAAGGTTTTAATTAACATACCATCATTCCACGAATTTAAAACAAATTTGTGGGATGTGAACGTCATTAAAAACTCCTTTTTCCAAATGTATTTCAAGATTCTTTTTCTCCGAACAATATCCTTGCTTTCTAATATACCATAAAATGACATAAATGCTACTAGAATATGCCTTATTTTCGTAAAAAAGCTGTTTTTAGATAGATTTTCCCACTTTTTAAATGAATTTGTTATACTAAAGTAGAAGTCTAAGTACTGAGGAGTATGTCTAAATGAGTAAAATTGTATTTTTTGATGTAGATGGCACACTTGTGAATGAAGCAAAAGAAATTCCAGCTTCCACAAAAGAAGCCGTTCAAAAGCTTCAAGAAAAAGGCATTTTTGTGGCCATTGCAACAGGAAGAGCACCGTTTATGCTAGATGAAATTGCAAGAGAATTAAATATTCAATCCTTTGTCAGTTACAATGGACAATATGTTATTTTTGAAGGAGAAGTCATTTATAAAAATCCGCTCCCACAAGAATCCCTTGAACGCTTAATTACAGTTGCAACTGAACGAGAAAATCCAATCGTATTTTCAGCAAGCGATTCACTTCGAGTAAATTTACCTAATCACCCTGGTGTAGCAGAAGGCATGTCATCTATTAAACGTGAATATCCAAGAGTAGATGCCAACTATTATAAGGGACGCAACATTTATCAATGCCTCCTTTTCTGCGCCGAAAAAGATGATGATTTTTACGCGGAAAATTTCCCGCAGTATCGTTTCTTACGCTGGCACGACGTTTCCGTTGATGTTTGTCCAGCGAACGGATCAAAAGCAAAAGGCATTCGTGAGTTAATTAAAAAGCTCGGGTTTAAAATGGAGGACACATACGCATTTGGTGACGGCCTTAATGATATTGATATGTTAAAAGAAGTTGGGTGCGGCGTTGCAATGGGAAATGGGCGCGATGAAGTCAAAGCTGTAGCAGATTACGTCACAGATTCAGTCGAAGAAGATGGCATTATGAAGGCACTTCAACATCTTGGGATTCTGTAGGAAAATTCTATTAATTTGAATAATATTAAGATAGCGATAAGTCAAAAGACCTGTTTTGTGGAAAAACGGGTCTTTTTTTTGGTGAAATATGTATGGTTTTATTCTTATTTACGTAAAATATGTTGTAAAAGTCATGTGACAGGTGTACTATATTAGATGTTGCTTTTATGCTGTAAAGCAGTTAATAAATATAAAGGAGTGTTAATATGAGTGAACAAAAAGGGCGTAAGCCATTTGTTCCTTATATCCCTGCATCGAAATCACTTCCAGAACTTACGGTTACATCTATCGTTCTAGGTATCATTCTTGCCATTCTATTTGGCGCAGCAAATGCTTATTTAGGATTAAAGGTAGGTCTAACAGTATCGGCATCTATTCCAGCCGCAGTTATTTCGATGGGGATATTACGAGGTATTTTTAAGCGGGATTCCATTTTAGAAAATAATATTGTACAAACAATGACAACAGCCGGCGAAGCCTTAGGTGCAGGAGCGGTATTTACGATTCCGGCGCTATTCTTAATGGGTGTTGAAATTAAGCAAATTATGTTGATATTCATCGTTCTTGTCGGGGGATTCCTTGGCGTATTCATGATGGTTCCACTTAGAAGAATGCTCATTGTAAATGAACATGAGACTCTTCCATACCCAGAAGGAACAGCTTGTGCAGAAGTTTTAAAATCTGGTGAAACAGGTGGCTCACAAGCAAAATTAGTCGCACTTGGCTTTTTAGCAGGCGGTAGCGTAAAAATACTTACAGACGGCTTTAAACTTTTTAAAAGTGAAATCCAAGTCGGCGTTTATAAATTTCAAGAAGCCTTCATTGGAACTCAAATTTATCCAGCATTAGTCGGTGTCGGCTTTATTATCGGCCCTAAAATTGCTGGTCAAATGGTAGCTGGTGGTCTTATGGCTTCATTAGTTTTAGTACCTTCCATCGCCTTTTTTGGGGGAGAGAGTGCGCAAATTATCTTTCCTGCAAGTGAAGCACTTAAAAATCTTGATGCAGCAGGAATTTGGGATAATTACATAAGATATATTGGCGCAGGGGCAGTTGCGGCAGGTGGACTGATTACACTTGTCAAAACTTTACCAGCCATTATTCAAACTTTACGCAGCACAATGAAAAGTATGAACAAAAATAAAGGTGGAAAAATGCTTGAATTAGAACGTACAGATAAAGATATTCCAATGAAATGGGTTATCATCTGTATTGCAATTCTACTCGTTATTATCGCCTTTGATCCATTCACAAATGTAGGGATTATTGGTGCGCTTGCCATCGGTATTTTCGGCTTTTTATTTGTAACAGTTGCTTCTCGTATTGTAGGGATTGTCGGAAGTTCTTCTTCACCAGTTTCTGGTATGACAATTGCAACATTACTTATTGTTGCGCTCGTTTATAAAGCTTTTGGTTATCACGGTGATGAAGGAATCATATTAACCTTAACTGTTGCGGCTATCGTCTGCTCAGCGCTTGCTGTTGCAGGAGATATTTCTCAGGATTTAAAAACAGGTTATTTAGTTGGTGGAACTCCTTGGAAACAACAAGTCGCAATGATGATAGGTGTACTTGCTAGTGGTCTTGTTATGGGATATATTTTAACCTTACTTGACAATGCTTATGGCATGGGTTCGGCTGAATTGCCAGCTCCAAAAGCAATGCTTATGAAAATTCTTGCAGAAGGAATTTTAAATGGCAATTTACCGTGGACGCTTATATTCATCGGCGTTTCAATTGCGATTGTCATTGAATTTTTAGGCATGAATTCACTCGTATTTGCAGTAGGCCTATACTTGCCACTAAACATTAGTGCAACCGTTATGTTCGGTGGCTTCGTACGAATGATTGTAAATGCAGTTATTAAGCATAAAAAAGAAAAAGATACAGAAGGAAAAGGCGCAGAAAGAATTGAGCGTGGGACATTGTTCGCATCCGGTTTAATTGCCGGTGAATCGCTACTCGGCGTTATTATCGCTTTCATCATTTCGATTAACGCAAACATCATTCCAACAGAAGTGCTCATTCAAAATCAGTGGTTACCATTTATCGTCTTTATAATCATCTGTACACTTCTTTATATTTCAACCGTTCCACGTTCTAAAAAAGCAAAATAGGAGGGACATTTTGTGGCAAAAGAAAAAGTGAATTTGCTCCATCAAATTCCGGTTTTAAAAGATAAATTGCAAGTCACGAAAGAAGGCGATAAAGCGTATTTACTTGTGGCACGAAATAACCCTATTGAAAAAATAGCAGTCCGCTTTTTTAAACAAAAAGCCTTTCGTAAAATTCAATTAGATGCAGAAGGCGAATTTATTTTAAGCCGCATTGACGGGCAAAAAAACGTGTTTGAGCTTGAAGCAGAGTTTAATGAAACCTTCGGTAATGAAGATGAAATGAGCCTATCACGCTTAGTCCGCTTCCTGCAAATTGTTGAATCATACGGTTGGCTAAAATGGAGAAAAGCTTAACCTAAGCTGGGAATGTTAAAACATTCCCAGCTTTTTTTTGACAGATACGAAAAACTATGGCATTAATTAAGAAAAAGCTTTTGGAGGGAATAGAATGGATCTACTAGTTTTTGACTTCGGTGGTACAAGTGTAAAAGGCGGCGTCTGGCATAATAATGCGCTCGAAGACACTTTTTCATTTCCAACACCTAAAACTTGGGACAAAATGAAAGCGTTATTAAAAAAGGAACTTGAAAGTCGGCAAAATAAATTTTCGTTTTCAGGCGTCGCAATTAGTGCCCCGGGCGTTGTATTAAACGAACAAGGGATTATCGATGGCATTAGTGCTATTCCGTATATTCACCACTTTCCAATCAAAGAAGAATTGAAAAAGCTATTCGAATTGCCAGTAGAAATGATTAACGACGCGAATGCGGCCGGAATGGCGGAAGCAATTTGCGGGGCAGCGAAAGGTTTACCGAACGTCCTATTTCTAATTCTCGGAACTGGGGTTGGTGGTGTTTTCATTCAAAACGGTCAGCTGTACACAGGAAAACATGGCTATGCTGGCGAATACGGCATGATGTTTTTAGAAGGCGATAAAACCTTTAGTGAACTCGGCACGGTTGTCCGCATCGTAGAACGCTATAGTAAGCGAACAGGAGAAGAAAAGGGCTCGTTAAGCGGAGAAATTATTTTTAAACGTGCAGAAGACGGAGACACAGTCGCACAAGAAGAAATCAAGAAATTTTACCACACGCTTGCGCTTGGCATTTTTAACTTGCAAGTTGCTTTCGACCCAGACTGCATCGTTCTAGGCGGTGGGATTTCGTCGCGCCAAGCTTTTCTTACTGAAATGAAGCAAACAATGGACGCTTTTTTGGAAGAAAAGGAGTGGGGCTACTTTGCGCCAGAACTCAGACAATGCGAGTTCCAAAATCAAGCCAACCTAATTGGAGCGGCAGAATACTTCAAAAGCCAAATTGCAGGCTGATATTTCAAAAAGGCACAGCTCTCATTTTAGAGCTGTGCCTTTTTAAATTCATATTATAACGGCGTATTTTGGTTGAGAAAGGCCAGTTCGTCGTTGAAAAAGAGCGGGGCAGTGCCCAGTTTTTCTAAAAGATGTGTCACGCGATGCTCATCCAGCTGGATGCAACTTGCGATGGCGCTTTTGAAATTCGGAAGATGTGCCATTAAATAGTGGTCATGCTCTTTTGTTTTGACGTAGACGTTCTGAGCGGCAAGAAGGCGTACAAAATCGGCTGTTTGGATATGCGGCACATCGACGGGCGTAATCAGGCAATTTTCCCCGTGTAACATGCGCGAAACGCTATAAAGGCCACCAAGCGGGCCGTAATCAGCAAGTTCTGGCTCATCGACAACCAGTTTAATTCTTTCGTTTTGAGAAAAAAGGGTGTTCATCTTACCCAATTGTTTTTCCTGAATGGAAATATAAATCAGCGAGACGACGGGCGTTAGTTTGGCTACAAGTTCCTCCACCCACGTTTTCGTTTTACCTTCCGGGACATAGAACGCCTTGTCACAGCCAAAGCGCGTCGAATTCCCACCAGCTAAAATTATGGCAACACTAGGCGTCTTTTTCAAGGTGACCATCCTTTAAAATCACAATTTCGTTCGTCATTTTTTGCGCTTCAAAACGGTAATGCGTCACAAAAATGACAGGTAAATTGAAATCCGTAGCCATATTTTGAACAAGGTCCATACAAAGGTGGCGCGTATCCTCATCAAGCCCATTAAACGGTTCATCAAGCAGGAGCAGGTTCGGGTTAATGATCATTGCGCGCGCCATCGCCACACGCTGTTTTTCGCCCCCAGAAAGCTTTTGAACGGAAGAATAAAGCAAGTGTGAAATTTGCAAGTAATCGCCGATGTGGCGAACTTGGCGTTCGATTGCTGCTGTATCTTTTCGCTTAGCTTTATTCATTTTAAGCCCAAAAGAAATATTGTCGTACACGTTCATATTGGGAAAGAGCGCTAAATTTTGAAACAAGTAGCCTACTTTTCGTTCTGCTGTCGGCAAATGAAGGGCAATAGACGTGTCGTCGAAAGCGATATCCTCAAACTGGATAATGCCAGAATCAATTCGCTTCAAGCCGCTTATACATTGAAATAGCGTTGATTTCCCGGCACCGCTCGCTCCCATAATCGCGGTGATTTTATTCCCAAAAGTATAATCCACTTTTAAATCATGAAAAGGCATTTTTTTAGTAAATTGAAGTTGTAAAGTCACGTTTTACATCCCCCTCATCAAATTGCTTTGTCTAACGGTTAAAACATGAATAATCATGAGTGCCACAACGCCAATAAGTAAATTTAGAAGTCCTAAATAAAAGGCAAGTTTCATATTTCCTTGCTGTACCATAAAATAAATGCTTGATGCAATCGTATCGGTTTTTCCTTCGATGTAACCAGCGACCATAAGGGTTGCGCCAAACTCACCCATTGCGCGGCAAAAGCTTAACAGAATACCAGCTAAAATAGGTTGCCAGCAATTTGGCAGAATGACTTTGCGGAAAATTTGACCGGAACTTGCAGATAGCGTTTCCGCTGCCCAGACGAGTTCGTGATCAATGGATAAAAACGCCGCTTTTAAACCTTGATACATGATGGGCAAAATGATGATGACGGTAGCAACGATAGCACCAGCCAGCGAAAAGATAAAGCTAAAATGGAAGGTATCCCAAATCATGCCCCCAAACGGGTTGTTTTTCCCAAAAATAGAAAGCAAAATTAAACCAACAACGGTTGGTGGTAAGACGAGTGGAAGTAAAATTAAAGTTTCAACTGGAAGCTGAATTTTTGATTTCCGTTTTGCAAAATAATAACTAAGTGGTAACATAGCGAAAAAGGCGATAGTTGTAGAAATAACCGCCACAAAAATAGAATGCCAAACAGGCGTAAACATATTGATGACCTCCAAGCCAAGAAAAGAAGATGTTTTCTGCTATTATTATCGCTTTCTGGACTATAAAATGTCAATGATTAGCCGAAATCAAACGGCTTCACTGTTCAAATACGCTCATTTACGTTATATTAGTATAAAGTAAACGCATACAGAAAATGAGGGGTTTTTATGACGTTTAAACGGGATTCGATTTCCTACAAAGAAGCTCAAAATATCGTGGTCGAGAAATCAGTCACATTAAGTGAAGAATTGACCGCGCTTTATTCAAGTAAAGGAAGGGTGTTAAGCCGCGCTATTCTTGCGCCGTTTGACTTTCCTTACTTCCGCAGGTCAGGCTATGACGGTTTTGCGATTTGCGCGGCTGATGATTGGAACTATCCGATTACGCTTCGTGTGGTGGGCGAAGTGCCATGTGGTGCGACGTATGACAAGCCGCTAAAAAAAGGAGAAACGGTTCGCATTATGACCGGTGCAAAGGTGCCAGATGGAGCCGCTAAAATTATTATGCTGGAGCAGTCAAAACGAGCGGAAGACGGTTTTATCACCTTAATTAATACGCAACCACAAAGTAACATTACTGAAGTGGGAGCAGAATTTCGCGCTGGTGACGTCTTACTTCCGAAAGGCCATGTCATAAACGCGGGTTCAGTAAGCTTGCTTGCTGCTTTTGGCATAACGGAAATACATACCATTCAACGCCCCAAAGTGGCTATTTTTTCAACTGGAAGCGAGCTTGTCTCACCATTTGAAGCTTTACCAGATGGGAAAATCTATAATAGTAATGACGCACTGTTGCGCACGCTCCTAGAAGAATTTGATTGCGAAATTTGTTTCCAAGAGGCGCTGCCAGATGATTACGAATTGACACTTGAAAAATTGACTTTGGCAAGCGAAACAGCAGATTTGATCATTACAACTGGCGGGGTGTCCGTTGGCGATTATGATTTTATGGCCGATATCGCGACCCAAAACGAGCTTCTTTTCAACAAAATCCAAATGCGTCCCGGCAGTCCAACCACGGCTCTGCGCTTTCGCGGCAAACTCTTAATCGCCTTGTCTGGCAACCCAGGCGCGTGTTTTACAGGCTATCATTTGTTTGTTCTACCTGCACTTGCGAAACTTTCGGGGAAAAAGTTACCGATTCGTGAGGTGACGGGGATTATGGCAGAAGACTACTTAAAAAATAATGGCTACGACCGCTTCTTACGCGGCACATATAGCGAGCAAGCAGGCACCTTTTTTGTTTCCAAAGTAGGAAGTGATATGTCGAGTTCGCTTGGCAACCTGCATCTAGCAACCTGTTTAATTATGATTCCGCGGGGACAAGTCGGCAAGAAAAAAGGAGAAGAGGTTAGCGTATGGCTATTGTCCTCCAAGTAGTGGGCTTTAAAAATAGCGGTAAGACGACGCTCATTCGCGATTTTATCGGCATGTTGAAGCAACAAAGCTATACAGTTCACGCCATTAAGCATGACGCTCATGATTTTGAGATGGATCATATCGGAACGGATACATATTTTTTTGCAGAAGAAGGTGCGGATGCGGTCATGATTACGTCTAGCGAAAAATACGCCATCGTCAGTCAGGAAAATGTCACACTTCATGATGCGATTGCAAAATTAGGGGCAGCAGATATAACGCTTGTAGAAGGCTATAAAAATGCGCCTTTTCCTAAAATTGTCCTTCTGCGTTCGGCAGACGAGATGATGTGGTTTAAGCAGGAAGTAGGGCAAATTATCGCGTTTGTTTCCCTTGTGAGGTTGGAACAGAATGAAGTGACTTTCATTGGGACAAACGAAACGAGAACGGCATTTTTAGAATCGTTAATTGGGGAGTTTTTAGAATGAAAAGGGTAGAATTAACACATAAAAAAATTGAAATTGCGCCGCTGTATGATTTTCTAATTGACGCTAAATACGGCGGAATCAATACATTTGTAGGTACGATTCGCGAATGGACGGGGGAAGTTCAGACGGAGCGAATGCGTTACACAGCCTACGAGGAGATGGCGCTTTTAGAAATGGAAAAGCTTGCCCAATTTGTAGAAGCTAAATTTGATGCACGTGTTGCTATTGTGCACCGCCTAGGCGACCTAGAACTTTCAGATATTGCCGTTTTTATTGGTGTCGCAACGAAGCATCGCGCTGAAAGTTATGAAGGCTCTCGATATATTATTGAGCAGTTGAAAAAATCGGTTCCCATTTGGAAAGAGGAATTCGATACGGATAAAGTAAGATGGGGAGGCTTAAACGATGACAACCATTAAGTTTTTTGCCTATTTGACAGAAAAAGTCGCGCCTGAAGCTGCACTCAACGTGACAGGCTGCCAAACGGTAGGCGATGTGCGGGATTTAATTAGCAGTGAGTTTCCAGAAATCGCAGATGACTTACACCGCTCTATGCTTGCCGTCAACATGGAATTTAAACAAGATACAGATGAATTACCCGAGTCAATTCTAGAAATTGCGGTCATTCCGCCTGTTAGTGGAGGTTGATGATGGATAAATTATCACATTTTAACAAAGAAAAGCGCGCTCAAATGGTAGACGTGACAGAGAAGAATGAAACAAAACGAATTGCGGTTGCAGAAGCAGTTGTTGTGATGCAACCTGAAACATTAACGCGCATTAAAGAAGGTAAAATTTCAAAAGGTGATGTTTTGGCCGTAGCTCAAGTGGCTGGCATTATGGCTGCGAAAAAAACGAGCGATTTTATCCCCATGTGTCACCCGTTAATGACGACAAAAGCGGATTTATCGTTTCAAGATGACGGTGACAGGACGCTAACCATCCAAGCGACGGTGGTTACAGTTGGCAAAACAGGGGTCGAGATGGAGGCACTCTCAGCAGCAAGCATCGCGGCACTCACCATTTATGATATGTGTAAAGCCATGGACCGCGGCATGGAAATTACACGGACGCGTTTGCTTCAAAAATCAGGCGGTAAAAGTGGCGAATTTTCGTCAAAATAGGGGGAATAGCTGTGCAAGTTTTAACGGATCGTTTTGGTCGGGCGCATGATTACATTCGAATTTCGGTTACGGATCGTTGTAATTTACGCTGCGTTTATTGTATGCCAGAAGAAGGACTTAAATTCTTACCTCATGAAAAAGTGTTATCAAAGGACGAAATTGTCGATTTCATGAAAATTATGGCGCAATTTGGCATAAAAAAAGTGCGGATAACAGGCGGGGAACCGCTTCTCCGGACGGATATTGTCGAAATCGTCAGAGGCATCGCAGCAATTCCAGAAATTGAAGACATCGCGATCACAACAAATGCCATGTATTTGGCTAAAAAAGCAGAAGCTCTAAAAGAAGCGGGACTTTCGCGAATTAATGTTAGCCTTGATTCTTTAAAAGCGGACCGATTCAAGGAAATCACACGCGGTGGGCGCTTACAGAAGGTACTTGACGGCATAAAAAAAGCGGAAGCAGTGGGCCTGTTTCCGATTAAATTAAATGTTGTCCTCATCAAAGGGCAGAATGACGACGAAATCATCGACTTTTTAAAGTTTACACAGGATAAAGATATTAACATTCGGTTCATCGAGTACATGCCAATTGGTCATGCTGGAAATAGTTGGAAGAAGAAATATTTGTCTTTAACGACCATTTTTGACAAGTGTAAAGAAGTTGGGTTTGAATATGAAGCGGTCGATTCAGTGAGAGGGAACGGTCCGTCTGAGAATTACCGCTTGAAAGGGGCGGCCGGGACTTTTGGCTTAATCCATCCGGTGAGCTCGCATTTTTGCGCGAGTTGCAATCGGTTGCGTCTGACGGCAGATGGCTACATTAAAGCATGTTTATACTGGGACGAGGAGCTTAATATTCGCCCGTACATTCAAAATAATCCTGAAGAATTGATGAAGATTGTGCAACAATCCATTGACAATAAGCCTGAAAATCACGAAATGGCCTTGAAACTTCAAGATGAGGATACTTCGCATAAACCAACTTGGCGACGAATGAGCCAGATTGGTGGATAATAAAAAGGACGAAATCTCGGAAAAGGTTTCGTCCTTTTTGCATTTTTATTTATGTCGTTCTGCCAAAAGATGCCCCATCTCCGGCAAAATTAAGTGTTTCATACCCGTTTCGCAGGCGTTTTTTGAACCCGGTAACGCAAAAAATAAAATATCGTTATCTAGGAATCCGCTAAACGCACGGGTTGCCATGGCTCTTGTGCCAATCTCAGCAAAACTAATTTGTCTGAAAAGCTCACCAAAGCCGGGGATTTCCTGTATGATTTCCGAAACAAGCGTTTCGAATGTTACATCGCGTTTCGCAAGTCCCGTACCACCAGTCGAAATAATACAGTGTATGTCCTCTTGTTTTAGAGCTTCCATTGCCTGCTTAATTTGCACCGCGTCATCTGGCACAATTACGCGCTTTAAAACGCGGTGAGGCGATGCCGCTAAACTCTCTTCAATATAAGCTCCGCTAGAATCCGTTTCAAAAGTCCGCGTATCGCTAATTGTCAAAATGGCCACAGTCGCCACAAATGAATTGCCTGCATGCATTGAAATGCCTCCTTTTAATTGAAAAAGTGGTGATAAATTTTCCGCGCCGTATTTAATTCGTCCGTTCCATGAACTAAAACGCGCCCGTTTTTAAAAACCGTGAGTTGGTAGCCTTCAAAATCAAAATAAAGCAGAAAATCATTGCGGTGCACGTCCAATTGTTCCCGCACAAGCCGCTTCATAATCCCGTCAAAATCAACCTGCCGACTTTCCACCAGTTGAAATTGCACCGTATCACGCCCACAAAGCAAAATAGGCTGCGAAGAAAATGCTCTCTGCTCTTGCTTTTTTTCCCCGCAAGATGGACAAGTCCGCAACTTCAAAACAGCAATTTTTTGTAATGAGAATTGCCAGTTATCAATTTGATAAAACGTATTATATGTAAAATTTTCGTCAAGCATCATTTTAATTAACAGCGAAACTTGCGCCCCTGCTACAATGGGGATAAGTGCACCGTGCACCCCAATAATATCGCAACTTGCTTCATTGGTTTGCGGCATTTCCCCAATCAGGCAAGTTAAACAAGCAGAAGCTTTTGAATCAATCGGCATCAGCCCAGCGTAAGTCCCCGCACAAGATGTATAAATCCACGGAATCTCGTGTTCCCGGCACCAATCATTTAAAAAGCGCCGCGTCCCAAAATTGTCCGTACAATCGAGCACAAAATTCACGTCCGTAAAAGGGGCAAGCGACTCCGCATTGGCGTCGTCCACAACAAAATCCACCACAACATCACGATTCATTTGTTTTAAAGCTAAGGCTGCAGCGTACGCTTTAGGAAGTCTTGCTTCCGCATCAGCTTCCGTAAAAAGCGTCTGACGTTGCAAATTCGACAGTTCAACAAAATCGCGGTCGATTAAAACAAGCCGCTTAAAACCCATACGGACAATCATTTCAGCCGCATAAGTCCCAATTGCACCCACTCCAACAATAAGGACAGTTGTCTCCCTAATTTTTTTTTGCCCAAAAGCTCCGATTTCCTTAACCCGAATCTGTCTATCGTATCTCTCCATAGCAAAACCTCCTAAAAAAGATGCGCAAAATAGGCATCTTTTTTTATCTTAACCTAACACGTCCACATCTGGCGGAAGGTAAGATGGATTATTTTTATTAATGTGGTCAAAAAACATAATGCCGTTTAAATGATCAATTTCATGTTGCACCACAATCGCAGGATAATTTTTTAGGCGAAGCTTAATAGGTGTTCCGTTTTCATCAAAAGCAGTAAGCGTAATGCGCTCGCTGCGAACGACATAGCCCGGCACTTCGCGGTCAACAGATAGACAGCCTTCACCGCCTGCAAGGCATGCTTCTTGAACGGAATAGCTTTTAATTTTTGGGTTATATAAAACATAGCTATACAGTTTATCATTTTCATCTTCAATATGGATAGCAATAATTCGTTTATTAACAGCAAGTTGCGGGGCAGCAAGACCAACACCACCACGTAGTCCATATTTTTCTGCTATTTCTTCATCTTGACTATTTTTTAAAAAAGTTAACATCTCTTGTCCCAATTGTTTTTCTTCATCAGAAAGAGGGAAAGTTACTTCTTTTGCAACTTCGCGTAAAGCCGGGTGACCTTCACGAACAATATCTTTCATTAAAATCATCTCATCGACGCTCCTGTTCATTCATTAACTACTCTTTATTCTATCAAATATGTTTTAAAATTGGAATGGATTGAGAAAACTAAATTATATTGAGAGATAAAAGCGAACGAATTGATTAATATCTGAGTGATTATTCGTTTTTAATCCAGAAGAAAAATTTTTATAGTTTGTGAATTCACAAACTAACTAATAGGCAGATGAAAAAGTGTCTTACTGGTGTGGTAATAACTGTTTTATTATATTATATAACAGAATTTAAAATGGAAGGTGTTTTTTAGTACAGTGTGAATAAACGAATAATGACTGATGTTAAGCTAATGAAAGCGATAGAAATTCCGAAGTTCATTATATTGACTTCCTTTGGTTAGTAGTGTAAATTAAAAGGGAAGATTGGTGTATTAATAAAGATTCCGTTTTTGATTAGAACAGATTTCGTAAAGAAAATGAGCTGATTAAAAAATTGGTAAGGTCTTTTTGTGAAAAAACATTCGAAAATTCACAAACTCAGAAATATACAGATGTTTTGCTGTGTGTGTCTGGGGAAAAGTAAAGCAGCAACTAGACCAGTGAACATGTTTAGAAGAAATATTCTAAAGTGCAACCAAACAAGTTTTACATACATTTAGAATGATTTCTTCTATTATTAATGCTCGCATTTTTATTAATACATAATCAGGTTTTCAGGAAATGAAGCTTTCAGAGAGTCTGAATGATGGCGCATTCATTTTCTCCACTATTTTGTTAAACGAAAGGAAGAGATACGTAATGGCTTCTAAAGAAAAGAAGGCAGTAATTAATGTAACGCAACAATTTGATGCAGTTGCGAAACAATTTGAAATGGTTCAAATTTTAAATGAAAAAGGTGAAATTGTAAATCCGGATTTAATGCCTGATTTAACAGATGAACAATTGGTTGAACTTATGACGCGTATGGTTTGGACTCGTGTGCTTGATCAACGCTCCATTTCGTTAAACCGTCAAGGTCGTTTAGGTTTCTATGCACCTACAGCAGGTCAAGAAGCATCTCAACTTGCAAGTCATTATGCCCTTGAAAAATCAGACTACGTGTTACCAGGTTACCGTGATGTGCCACAACTTATTTGGCACGGTTTACCACTTACAAAAGCATTCCTTTTCTCACGTGGACATTTTGTAGGGAACCAATTCCCAGAAGACTTAAAAGTGTTGTCCCCGCAAATCATTATCGGCGCACAAATCGTGCAAGCAGCGGGTGTTGCATTAGGACTTAAAAAACGTAAAAAAGATAATGTTGTTATCACGTATACAGGTGACGGTGGTTCATCTCAAGGTGACTTCTATGAAGGATTAAACTTCGCTGGTGCGTTCCATGCTCCTGCTATTTTCGTTGTACAAAATAACATGTTTGCCATTTCGACTCCTCGTGAAAAACAATCCGCAGCACCAACGCTTGCACAAAAAGCTGTTGCAGCTGGTATTGCAGGTGTTCAAGTAGACGGAATGGATCCACTTGCAGTTTATGCCGTAACGAAATTTGCTCGTGAACGTGCAGTTGCAGGCGATGGCCCAACACTTATCGAAACGATGACTTACCGTTATGGTCCACATACACTTTCAGGGGATGATCCAACTCGTTACCGTACGAAAGAACTTGACGGAGAATGGGAACTAAAAGATCCAATCGTTCGTTTCCGTACTTTCTTAGAAGGCAAAGGTCTTTGGAACGAAGAAAAAGAAAATGAAGTTATCGATCGTGCGAAAGAAGAAATCAAAGAAGCAATTAAAGAAGCAGACGCAATTCCTAAACAAAAAGTATCTGATCTTCTTAAAAATATGTATGAAACACCAACAGCCAACGTTAAAGAACAATTGGCAATTTATGAAGCGAAGGAGTCGAAATAATCATGGCGCAAAAAACAATGATTCAAGCGATTACAGATGCGCTTGCAGTTGAACTTAAAAATGATGAAAACGTCTTAGTATTCGGTGAAGACGTTGGTAAAAACGGCGGAGTTTTCCGTGCAACAGAAGGTCTACAAGCTGAATTTGGCGAAGACCGTGTATTTGATACACCACTTGCAGAATCCGGTATCGGCGGTCTCTCAATTGGTTTAGCACTTGAAGGTTACCGCCCAGTGCCTGAAATTCAATTCTTCGGTTTCGTATTTGAAGTTATGGACTCTGTAGTTGCACAAATGGCACGTATGCGTTACCGTACAGGTGGTACACGTACTGCACCGATTACAATTCGCGCACCATTTGGCGGCGGGGTTCACACACCTGAACTTCATGCCGATAATTTAGAAGGTTTAATGGCACAATCCCCAGGGCTTAAAGTCGTTATTCCGTCCACACCATATGACGCAAAAGGATTGCTTATTTCTGCGATTCGCGACAATGACCCAGTTATTTTCCTAGAACATATGAAATTATATCGTTCGTTCCGTGAAGAAGTTCCAGAAGGCGAATATACCGTTGAAATCGGCAAAGCAGCAGTTCGCCGCGAAGGTACAGATGTAACAATCATCGCTTACGGTGCAATGGTTCAAGAATCTTTAAAAGCAGCAGAAGCTTTGGAAAAAGAAGGCGTGTCTGCTGAGGTAATTGATTTGCGTACAATCAGCCCAATCGATACCGACACAATTGTTGCCTCTGTGAAGAAAACAAACCGTGTTGTTATGGTTCAAGAAGCACAAAAACAAGGTGGCGTAGCGGCAAACGTTATCGCTGAAATTAATGACCGTGCAATTCTTTCACTTGAAGCGCCAGTTATGCGTGTTACTGCACCAGACAGCGTTTTCCCATTCTCACAAGCGGAAACAGTTTGGTTACCTAACCATAACGATGTAGTTGAACGTGTTAAAGAAGTTTTAGCTTTCTAATTAAAAGCGTACGTTACGTGATGGCGTAATATTCTATATAAAGTTTGAATAAAAACAGGAGGCTTAATAGACAATGGCATATTCATTTAAATTACCGGATATCGGTGAAGGTATCCACGAAGGTGAAATCGTCAAATGGTTCGTAAAACCAGGCGATAAAATTGAAGAAGACGAATCTCTATTCGAAGTACAAAACGATAAATCTGTGGAGGAAATTACTTCCCCCGTTTCAGGTACAGTAAAAGAAATTAAAGTAGCTGAAGGCGAAGTAGCCACTGTAGGTCAAGTTTTAATTACTTTTGATGGCGTTGAAGGTCATGAAGACGCAGCTGAAGAAGTGAAGGAAGAAGTAACAGCACCAGCGGCAAAACCTTCTAGCGGAGCAGGCGTTTTTGAATTTAAATTACCTGACATTGGTGAAGGAATCCATGAAGGCGAAATCGTCAAATGGTTTGTTAAATCCGGTGACAAAGTAGAAGAAGATCAAGCAATTTTTGAAGTACAAAATGATAAATCAGTCGAAGAAATTACATCGCCAGTTGATGGTACGGTTAAAGACATTTTAGTTGGTGAAGGTACAGTTGCAACAGTAGGTCAAGTGTTGATCACATTTACTGGTGACTTTGAAGGTACAGCGGATCATTCCTCTACACCAGAAGCGCCAGCTGAAACAGCTAAAGTAGAAGAAAAACCTGCGGCGGCTCCTGTAAGTGGCGGCAACGGAACACCATCTGCTGAAAAAGATCCAAATGGTCTTGTTATTGCGATGCCATCTGTTCGTAAATTTGCTCGTGAAAAAGGCGTTGACATTCGCCTTGTTGCAGGAAGCGGCAAAAATAACCGCATCTTAAAACAAGATATCGAAGCTTACTTAAGTGGCGATGCACCAGAAGCGCCAGCTGCAGAAGCGGCAGCACCGCAAAAAGAAGCGCAAGCGACGAAAGCAGCACCAAAACCAGTTCCAGCTGCTGGCGATGCTTATCCAGAAACACGCGAAAAACTTACACCAACTCGTCGCGCGATTGCAAAAGCAATGGTGAACTCGAAACACACAGCACCACACGTTACATTAATGGACGAAATTGAAGTTTCTGCTCTTATGGCGCACAGAAAACGTTTCAAAGAAGTTGCGGCTGAAAAAGGTATCAAACTGACATTCCTCCCTTACATGGTGAAAGCTTTAGTTGCTACATTAAAAGAGTTCCCAGTGCTTAATACAACGATGGATGATGCAACTGAAGAACTTATTTATAAACATTACTATAATGTCGGCATTGCGGCTGATACAGATCATGGTTTATATGTGCCAGTCATTAAAAATGCAGATACAAAATCCATCTTCTCCATTTCAAATGAAATTAATGAGCTAGCTGGAAAAGCACGCGATGGTAAACTAACAGCTGACGAAATGCGCCATGGTTCTGCAACAATTTCAAATATCGGTTCTGCCGGTGGACAATGGTTCACACCAGTAATCAACTATCCTGAGGTTGCTATTTTAGGTGTAGGTCGTATTGCTGAAAAAGCAGTCGTAAAAGACGGCGAAATTGTAGCTGCTCCAGTTCTTGCTTTATCATTAAGCTTTGACCACCGTGTAATTGACGGCGCAACAGCTCAAAAAGCAATGAACAATATTAAACGTTTATTAAATGATCCAGAATTATTACTAATGGAGGCGTAAAATAATGGTTGTAGGAGATTTTCCAGAAGAAAGAGATACGATAGTTATCGGTGCAGGCCCCGGTGGATATGTTGCCGCAATTCGTGCAGCGCAACTTGGACAAAAAGTAACGATTATTGAAAAAGAATATTTCGGCGGTGTATGTTTAAACGTCGGTTGTATTCCTTCCAAAGCTTTAATCACAGTTGGTCACCGTTTTAAAGAAGCAAATCATTCTGATAATATGGGGATTACAACGAAAGATGTTAATCTCGATTTTGCGAAAGCACAAGAATGGAAAGGCAGCGTTGTTAACAAATTAACGACAGGCGTTCGTGGCCTTCTTAAAAAGAATAAAGTTGAAATGTTAGAAGGGGAAGCATTCTTCGTAGATGAACATTCACTTCGTGTCATTCACCCAGATTCTGCTCAAACTTATACGTTCAACAATGTTATCATTGCGACTGGCTCACGTCCTATCGAAATCCCAGGTTTCAAATATGGCAAACGTGTGTTAAGTTCAACAGGAGCACTCGCTTTACAAGAAGTACCGAAAAAACTCGTTGTTATCGGCGGTGGCTATATTGGTACTGAACTTGGCGGAGCATTTGCTAACCTAGGCACTGAACTTACGATTCTTGAAGGCGGACCTGAAATTTTACCAACATATGAAAAAGATATGGTATCGCTTGTTAAACGTAGCTTGAAGAGCAAAAACGTTGAAATCGTAACGAAAGCACTCGCTAAGTCAGCAGAAGAAACTGAAAATGGCGTGAAAGTGACTTATGAAGCAAATGGCGAAACAAACACAATCGAAGCGGATTATGTACTTGTAACAGTTGGGCGTCGTCCAAATACAGATGACATCGGCTTGGAACAATTAGGCGTAAAAGTTTCTGAACGTGGATTAATCGAAGTCGATAAACAAGGACGTACAAATGTACCGAACGTATTCGCAATCGGCGACATCGTTCCAGGTGTTCCTTTAGCCCATAAAGCAAGCTACGAAGCAAAAATTGCTGCTGAAGCTATTGCTGGGGAAAAATCTGAAAATGATTATACTGTGCTTCCAGCTGTTGTGTTTAGTGACCCTGAACTTGCAACTGTAGGTATGACAGAAAAAGAAGCGAAAGAAAAAGGAATTGATGTGAAAGCATCGAAATTCCCATTCGGCGGAAACGGCCGTGCTCTTTCACTTGATGCACCAGAAGGTTTTGTACGTTTAGTGACACGTAAAGAAGATGGCCTTGTACTTGGCGCTCAAGTTGCAGGAATGAACGCTTCAGATATTATTTCTGAAATCGGTCTTGCAATTGAAACGGGTGTAACCGCAGAAGATATTGCCCTTACAATCCATGCCCATCCTTCACTTGGAGAGCTTACAATGGAAGCGGCTGAACTTGCTTTAGGACGCCCTATTCACATTTAATAAAAAAATACGCTGTTTACAATTGTAAACAGCGTATTTTATATGTTAAAATTTACATGGCGTAAAAAAGAGGAATATTTCACGAAAATAACTTAGAATTCAGGTGTGAAAATGAAAAAGCATTGGCATATTCCGCATTCCGTTTTTATTTTACTTATGATTGTTGCAGGGCTTTGTACAGTGGATACATTTATACAATTTGGGATTGGTTTTATTCATCATATGCATGATACCGATGGCTATAAAGCTGTTTTGCGTATCATTGCGACACCGTTTACAAATCCTGTTGTCACCATTCCAATTGCAAGCGTTCTTGTGCGCTATGTAGTCGTGTTTATTTTGAATTTTGTTCTTCCCGCATTCTTTTTTGTTGGCATGCACTTCGCGAGAATCAGTTACAGAGAAAAACATGTGGAATCGCATAGTTATTAGGCGTTGATGTTTTTATTCTGGGAAATAAACGAGAGTAAGGTGAAGTGATGAAAAAAAGTTTGTTTTGGATATCTTATGTTATAGCGGGAATTTGTTTTCTGCTAGCCATTGTGGCTTTCGTTATTGGCTTTATTCAACATATGCATGATGCAGGGGGATTTCAGGCGGTTTTTAAAATTTTAGAAACACCGATTACTGGTTTTATTAAATTAACGAATGGCTACATTCAAAAATCGACGCTGGAAATTATCATTTTAATTATTGTAAGTTACATTTTACCGGCTTATTTTGTTGTGATGACAATGTTACTAAAACGGAAAAGAGAACAAGGTTATTAAAGGTGCTGCTAGCATCTTTTTTTTGTAAACAATTCATTTTAAACTTTGGAAGTTGCATGATAAAATGAATTTAATAGGCTGTTAGTTCCGAAACTGAGCATTTTATGTTGTCTTGGAAATGTGGAACTTGGGAATTTGTCCAAAAGAAGGGGTGACAAGAAATGAATTATAGTTATCCGATTGATATGGACTGGACGAAAGAGGAAATTGCGGTCGTCATCCATTATTTTGAGTCGATTGAGAAGGCTTATGAGAAAGGCGTCAGTGCGGCGGAATTGAAAGAAACGTACCGGGCGTTTAAGACGGTCGTGCCGTCGATTGGTGAGGAGAAGCGTCTTGGGCGTGAGTTTGAAGACGTTAGTGGTTATTCGCCTTATCAGGTGATGCAAATGCTGAAAAATGCTACGACGAGTACGATTAAAATGAAACCATAACTAGGGGGAATAAAAGTGGATATTAGTCAAATTAAGGCTGCTGAAGTGAAAACAACAGAAGGAATTCATATTGCACAGTCACAAAATGCGAAAGTTAAAGTGATGTCATTTGTGAATTTGCGTTGTCCATATTGCCGTAAATGGCATACTGATTCAAGAAAAGTGTTAGATCGTTTCGTTCGAGATGGAAAGATTGAGTTAATTATTAAACCATTTGATAAGGAAAAAGAAAAACTTCAGCCGGGCAACGTGGCGCATCGCTATTTAAATTACGATACGCCGTTTGAAACGTGGGAAGTGATTGATAAAATTTATGCGACGCAAGATGAGTGGGGCAATTTGCCGCTTCACGAAGTAGCTTCTTATATGGAAGATAAATTGCAGTTAAAAGAGCAAAATAACGAAGAGGCGACGGCGGCTATTATCGAGGAAGCGAACCGCGCGAATGTTGTTTTTGTTCCTACTGTCATTGTCGGCGAACATATTTTTGATGAACACATTACACCCGAAGAGCTGGAAGAACTTTTAAACGCTGAATTTGCTAAAAAATAACATGTTTTAATGGAAGTGAGAAGTGTACTCACTTCTTTTTTTGGCTTCCTAGGAACAATTGATGTGGTGCCGACTTTCTGTTAAAATGGAAGTATGACTATTTGTTCACAAAGAAGTAATTGGAGGGAACAACATGATGGTATTTGGAATGCCAATAGAGAATGTATATTATTACATATTGATTGTGGTAGGTATACTGATTGTAATCGATCTAATATCGGCGTTAATCTTCTCAGTTAGTATTGTCAGCTTTGCCTTAGATTTATTACCTATTCCAGGATCGATTATTTTATACTTTTTAGGTGCGTTTTCATTAGCCGGCTTTTTAGGTGAGAAATATACGTCTTTATCAAGTATAAATGTTTTAATTGGTTCGATTATTATCGGATTGATTTTTTCGTCAATCCTCTATTTTGGAATACTTTTGCCACTTTCTAGGACAAGTGATTCAATTGCTTATGAAACAAAGGATTTAGAAGGAAAAACAGGTGTCGTCATTACTTCTATTCCGAGCGATGGTTTCGGTGAGGTCTTGATTGAAATGAATGCAGGTAAAGTAGCAAAGGCGGCGAAATCAAGTGATAATGAACCTATTTCGCTTGGAGAAACAGTGCTTATTATTGATGCAGAAGATGCTTACATTTTAGTTTCGCCCTATACCTCTTTCTTAGGATAAGGACAAATTAGTTACTACACAAAAGGGAGGCTGTAAAGTTTGAATATTTTAACCGGAGGAATTACATTAGTTTTAATCGTTGCAGTTGTTGTTTTAATTTTGTTTTTAATTGTGTTTGTAACCAAATACAAAACTGTCGGACCAGATGAAGCATTAATCGTTTCGGGAAGCTACTTAGGTCGTAAAAATGTCTTTGTTGATGAAGGCGGAAAAAAAGTCAAAATTGTTCGTGGTGGCGGTACATTCGTAATGCCAGTTTTCCAGCAATCGCGTCCAATTAGTTTACTTTCGAGTAAATTAGATGTTAGAACGCCTGAGATTTATACGGAACAAGGGGTTCCTGTTATGGCGGATGGTACGGCAATTATTAAAATCGGTGGATCTATTTCCGAAATTGCCACAGCCGCTGAACAATTTTTGGGAAAAACAAGTGAAGAGCGAGAAGCAGAAGCGATTGAAGTGGTTGAAGGGCACCTTCGTGCGATTTTAGGGTCCATGACGGTGGAAGAGATTTATAAAAATCGCGATAAGTTTTCTCAAGAAGTGCAAGGAGTTGCGGCTCAAGATTTAGCTAAAATGGGATTCATTATTGTTTCCTTTACGCTTAAAGAAGTGCGAGATAACAATGGCTACTTAGATGCGCTAGGTAAGCCGCGTATTGCGCAAGTGAAGCGTGATGCAGATGTGGCGGAAGCAGAAGCGAGTAAAGAAACGCGTATGAAACGAGCGGAAGCAGAAAAAGAAGCGACTCGTTCTGAACTAGAGCGTAAAACAGAAATTGCTGAAGCTGAAAAGCAAAACCAATTAAAAGTTGCTGAATATCGCCGGGAACAAGAAACAGCAAAGGCGAATGCCGACCAAGCTTATGATTTAGAAAGCGCACGTGCGAAACAAGAAGTTGTTGAGCAACAAATGCAAATTCAAATTATTGAGCGTCAAAAACAAATTGAATTAGAAGAACGTGAAATTCAACGCCGTGAACGTCAATATGATGCGGAAGTGAAGAAAAAAGCGGATGCGGATCGTTATGCTGTTGAGCAACAAGCGGCGGCTAGAAAGAGCCAAGAATATGCAGAAGCAGAAGCGAACCAATATCGTATTGAAACAAAAGCGAAAGCAGAAGCGGAACAAGTTCGCGTTCAAGGGATTGCAAAAGCCGAGGCGGAGCAAGCACAAGGGACAGCGGCAGCCGAAGTTATCAAATTACGTGGTTTAGCAGAAGCAGAGGCAAAACGAAAAGTGGCGGAAGCTTACGAATTGTATGGCCAAGCAGCGATGCTCGATATGATTGTCAATATGCTGCCTGAATATGCGAAACAAGTAGCAGCTCCAATGAGCAATATTGATACGATTACTGTTGTTGATACTGGAAGTGATGGTACAAACAGTGGTGCAAATAAGGTAAGTGCGTATGCAACGAATTTGATGACGACCGCACAAGAAAGCCTAAAAGCCACTACAGGCCTTGACATTCGCGAATTGCTGGAGAACTTTTCTGGTAAGGGTAATGTGAAAAATAGTGTGGATGAACTAACTAAAACGATTCAGTCAGATAAGGAATAAAAAGGTGGGGTAAGCATCGTCAGCTTTTATTCCAAAAGATAGTCAATAAAAAAAGCATAAGTCCAGTAAGATTACCATTTTGAAAAATGGATTTTACAGGATTTATGCTTTTTTATGCTTTAAAAAAACTTTCTTCGCCAAAAAACAAGTGCAAGTATTCCGGCGATGCTAAATGAAATACCTAGCGTGACAATCCAGGCGAGTGACATATCCATAAACGGCAATTTTACATTCATCCCATAAAAACTGAATACCATCGTTGGAATCGTTAAAATAATCGTGAAAGATGTCAAAAATTTCATGACGATGTTCATATTGTTCGAAATAATCGAAGCATACGCATCCATCATACCACTTAAAATATTGGAATGAACTTCCGCCATTTCAATTCCTTGGCGGTTTTCAATGATGACGTCTTCTAGTAAATCCTGATCTTCCTCATACATTTTTACAATGTGTTGGCGCATCATTTTATCTAGCACAAGTTTGTTGGATTTGAGGGCAGTGACAAAGTAAACTAAACTTTTTTCTATCCCCATCAAATCATAGAGCTGCTTGTTTTTCATGGATTCATGCAATTCTTTTTCGATTTCATCGGTTTGACGATTAAGGCGTTTTAGATGGCGCAAAAATTGCGTGGAAATCATATAGAGAATTTGTAAGGCAAAGCGCGTTTTCATATGCGTATAAAAGCCTTTGATACGCCGTTTTATAAAGGATTGAATAATCGACGAATCAATCGTGCAAATCGTAATAAAATAGTCTTTTGTTAAAATAATCCCCATTGGAATAGTTTCAAACGAGGCGTAATGAATATCGTCTTCATCCACAACTGGAAAGTCACAAATGATTAAAACGGCTTCCGTGTCGTCATCGCGTTCAATCCGCGCACTTTCATCTTTATCGAGTGGATCTTCGAGAAATTCTAATGGAATATTGTAGTTTTCGGCAACTTGATTGATTTCTTCTGATGTAGGCGCAACAATGTTAATCCATGCATTGCGTTCCACTTCTTCAAGCTCAATTAATTTGCCATCTTCATCGGATTTAAAAATTTGGTGCATTTGGAACCCTCCTCTTTTTTAACTAGAGCAGGCGTTTTGCAACTAGTGAAGGAATTGTCCTCCGCAAAATTGACTCGCGCCTGTATACTTCGATGTGGATCAGGCTCACTAGGCTTTCGATTTTGTTTCTTCATGACAATTCACTTCCTTTCCAAAATACTCACAACTTCACTATTATATCGAGTTTAGGCCTATTTGTACATGTTTATTTTAGCGCAAGTTTGTAAAGTGGTATGAGCGCGCGCAAAACGTCTTCCGCTTCCTCGATGAACGCTTTCTCGGAGCGCAGCACAGCCGAATTTTCCGAATAAATCTTCCCAACTAAAAACTCGCCTTTTTTCACATCGCGAAAACGTTCTAAAGCGCTTTTAAGTTCTTTTTTGTTTAAAGCAAAAGTGGTGCTGACGGTATGATCTTTCGAGAGGGAGAAGCCATCTGGCAACGCTTCAAACATGGCCTGGTGCGCCAAAAAGCGACTGGCAATTTGATCCCGGTCCTCGTTTTCATAAATGAAAGCGAGCCAAATAAACACATAATCGCCGTAAAGGCCGACTTGAAAGTGCGGGTGTTTCTTGTAGCCACGCTTATCCGCGCAAATGGCAAGCCAAGTACTATCAGGCGGGTTCACCGACCGCCTAGCGTGCCGTGCGATATGTAAATGCATCTCCGTATTAAGGGCATCACTTAAAAATCCCGTAAGTTCCTCACCAAGCGCCTTAAATTTCGGCTGAATGTCTGTCTGAATCGCTTCCATTCGATTCGCGAGTCCAGGCGTTCTCATCGCCTTAAATTCCTTCTTTGTAAAACCGTTTGTCATGCTATATACCCTCCAAAAATAGTTGTTATGACTATTATACGAAAGTAGCGAGGCATATACAATCAGAAGAATTTTATGCTAAAATAAAACATTATAACTAAGGAGCTGTTGAGATGAGCCGTCTGGATAAAGAAAAACAATTTGTTAGCGCTTTTTTTGAAGAAGCAGGGGCCGAAATCATGGCTTCTTTTGAGGAAAAATTAGAAATTGAAACAAAATCAAATCGTAATGATTTAGTCACGAATATCGACAAGCAAGTAGAAACTTTATTTGTGAAGCGCGTTTTAGAACAGTTTCCAGACCATCGTATTTTCGGAGAAGAAGGAATGGCGGCCGAAATCGATTCGCTCGAAGGCCCCGTTTGGATTGTCGATCCAATTGATGGCACGCTTAATTTTGTCATGCAGCAAAAAAACTTTACAATTTCAGTGGCGCTTTACATCGATGGCATGGGCGTATATGGCGCCATTTATGAAGTTGAAAAAGGGGACATTTACACGTGCGAAAAAGGTTGCGGTGCCTATTTAAACGGCAAAAAATTAACACCAGTAAACGCAGACGACACGCTCGCTGATCATTTGCTAGTGGCGAATTTAAGTGCGATTCAGACCAATGAACGTCTTTGGGATGCTGTTAAAGCGTCACGCGGCTTGCGGCTTTACGGCGCTGCCTCACTGGAATATATGTATGTTGCAACAGGAAAAGTCGGCGCTTATATGTCGGCAAACTTGGCCCCGTGGGATATTGCGGCAGGTAAAATGATTGCCGAAGAATTGGGCTGCATCGTAACCCGCCTAGACGGAAGCCCCATCAACATGCTTGAACAAGGCTCGTCACTTGTGGCTTTACCAAACGTTCATAAGACACTTTTGGACAGTTATTTATCATAAAAAATTTCGTTTTCTGAAAACAAATGGGTGTCAAGTGAAAGAAGTTGTGCTATAATAGGAAAGTTGATTTATACGAAATGTTCGGATTAGGCATAAATGGTCGATTTCACGGATGACTCATCTGGTTGCGCGTCGTGCGTTTAGTACTTCGTAAGTTTAATTTTACTGCTTCCGAGGAAAATAAATTATTTTCCTTTTTCTTTTTATTTGGAAGTTAGATGAGATTCATACACATTTCGTTCTAAAAAAGCAAATTGAAACCCGATTTTAGGAGGAAACAAACCAGTGAAATTAAGAGAAGACATTCGTAATATTGCGATTATTGCCCACGTTGACCACGGTAAAACAACGCTCGTGGATGAGCTTTTGAAACAATCCGGAACGTTCCGTGAAAATGAGCATGTTGATGAACGTGCGATGGACTCAAATGATATTGAACGTGAGCGTGGTATTACGATTTTAGCAAAAAATACAGCTATTAATTATAAAGGTATCCGCGTTAACATTATGGATACACCAGGACACGCCGATTTCGGTGGTGAAGTGGAACGGATTATGAAAATGGTTGACGGTGTACTTTTAGTTGTCGACGCTTACGAGGGTACAATGCCACAAACGCGTTTCGTACTAAAAAAAGCGCTTGAGCAAAACTTAACACCAATCGTTGTTGTAAATAAAATTGACCGCGATTTTGCGCGCCCCGAAGAAGTTGTCGATGAAGTTTTAGAACTGTTTATTGAATTAGGTGCAAACGATGACCAACTAGAATTCCCTGTCATTTATGCATCCGCAATTAACGGGACTTCAAGCGAAGATTCTGACCCAGAAAAACAAGAGAAAACAATGGCGCCACTTTTAGATACTATTGTGGATCATATTCCAGCGCCAGTGGATAATAGCGATGAGCCGCTTCAATTCCAAGTTTCCCTTTTGGACTATAACGATTATGTTGGTCGTATTGGGATTGGTCGTATTTTCCGCGGAACAATGCATGTCGGCCAGACGGTAGCACTTATGAAACTTGACGGTTCTGTGAAACAGTTCCGCGTAACAAAAATGTTCGGTTTCTTCGGCTTAAAACGTGAAGAAATTAAAGAAGCAAAAGCAGGCGACTTAGTGGCTCTTTCTGGAATGGAAGATATTTTCGTTGGAGAAACAGTGACACCGTTCGATCAACAAGATGCGCTCCCTGTATTACGTATCGATGAGCCTACGCTTCAAATGACTTTCGTAACAAATAATAGTCCTTTTGCGGGTCGTGAAGGAAAGCATGTGACGAGTCGTAAAATTGAAGAGCGGTTAATGGCCGAGCTTCAAACGGACGTTTCACTTCGCGTAGAACCAACAAGTTCGCCAGATGCGTGGACAGTTTCAGGTCGTGGTGAGCTTCACTTGTCGATTTTAATTGAAACGATGCGTCGTGAAGGCTACGAACTACAAGTATCCAAACCAGAAGTTATCATTCGTGAAGTGGAAGGCGTAAAATGTGAACCAGTTGAAGATGTTCAAATTGATACACCTGAAGAATTCATGGGCGCTGTCATTGAATCAATCAGCCAGCGTAAAGGTGAAATGCAAAATATGGTCAATGACGGAAACGGTCAAGTGCGCTTACAATTTAAAGTGCCTGCACGTGGTTTAATTGGCTATACAACTGACTTCCTTTCTATGACGCGTGGTTATGGTATTATCAACCATACGTTCTTAGCGTATGAACCAATGCAAACGGGTCGTGTCGGCGGACGTCGTAACGGCGCTTTAGTATCAATGGAAACAGGAAAATCAACAACATATGGTATTATGCAAGTGGAAGACCGCGGAACCATTTTTGTTGAGCCAGGTACGGAAATTTATGAAGGCATGATTGTTGGTGAAAATAGTCGTGAAAATGATATCGCGGTTAACGTCACAAAAGCTAAACAAATGACGAATATTCGTTCCGCAACGAAAGACCAAACGAACGTTATTAAAAAACCACGTCAAATGTCTTTAGAAGAATCACTTGAATTTTTAAATGATGATGAGTACTGTGAAGTAACACCAGAAAGTGTACGCTTGCGCAAGAAAATTCTCAATAAAAATGAACGTGAAAAAGCTCAAAAACGCGCGAAAAGCGCTGAATAATGAATGATGGAACTGCTACTTAATCAAGTAGCAGTTTTTTTGTATTCCAAGTAATCATTTGCTAAGATGGAAGTAGGAAAGTAGGTGGACACATTGATTCAAGTAATTACTGCTACAGAGTGTCGTAAGGACCCACGCATGGAAATGAGCCGTATTTTTGTGGACGGCTTTTATCAGTGGCTGAAATTTTTCTCGAAAGATAAGAAAAAGCTCGCGAAAGCCTTTAGTCATGCATTCCAATTAGACGTCTTTCATCTGGCCATAATCGATCAGGAAATTGCCGGAATGACCGCGCTAAACGATGGTTCAAAGCCAACACTTATTTTGGATAAAAAGGAGTTACGCAAACACCTCGGTTTTATTCGCGGAAGCATTGCTTTTAGAGTTTTAAAATATGAATTTGAAGAGAAGCAATATCCGTTCCCGTCAGAAGTTGGACTCGGCTACATTGAATTCGTAGCTACTTCGGAAAATTACCGGCACATGGGAGTAGCAAGCACGCTTATTCAGTCGCTCCTTGAAACAGCCAGATTCACCTCTTACGCGCTTGAAGTGGCGGATACGAATAGCCATGCTGTTAGGCTCTATCAAAAACTTGGTTTCAAAGAATTTATGCGCGTTGAAATGAAACATAAGAAGCATAGTGGCGTAAATTATTTACTTTATATGAAGCGAACTGAAGAAACTGCTTAACAGAAAAAGACCAGTCCATTTTTTTGGCGGTCTTTTTATTGTAATATGATTGTAATATTCCCAGTTTTTTGCTATAGTATAAGGAGAAAGGAGTGTGTTTAGTATGAAAAAGTGGTTACTAAGCTTAATCATTTTGAGCATCGCGATTTTAGGCGCGGCTTGTGGAACAGATGCAACAAATTCTGATAAAGAAAAAACATCTGAAAAGCAAGAAAAAGTACAGAAGAAGGAAACTGCAAAAAAAGAGGCAACATCTGAGGCGGAAAAAGAAGATGCGGATACAAATACAACTTCTGATGATGGTAAAGATAACTCGGAAGCAGACAAACCAGCAGCTGATGAAAATCAGGATCAAAGTCAGAACAAAGATGCATCGGAGAATTCAAATGATGCAGCGAAACAAACGATTGCAGCACCGCAAATTGATAAATCAGCATTTAGCGTATCAAACGTATTGCCAATTACAGGCGGTCAAGTGACTACTGTTTCTGGAAATTACAGTCCATCTTTTATAAAAGATTTTAATTCGCTTGTTATTCGTATTAATCAATATAAAGTAGAGCGCGTTCAAAATCCGACGAAGGAAATTGATGTTTACTCACCTGAAAGTTACATGAAACACGGCGGGTATGTCGTCACATTAGACGTATCAATTTTTAACAAAACAACGAAAGATATTACTTATAAAGCCGAGCAAATTAATTTAGTTGGAAAAAGTAAAAGTACTGGTGGTAGCCTAGATAATTTCATTCCGAATAAGTACCATTTAGCAGGAAGTGCAGCTGATCCTTATGTGTTTAGTCCAGGGAAAACAGCAGAAGGCTTCATTACGTACATGATGGACGATGCCAAATATGCGGACTTTAAAGCGAGCCCAAGCGTTGCAGTTCCTAGTCCAGGACAGTTTGATGCTAGCTTGCCGAAAAGTGAAGCGGCAGTTGCAACATTAACTTTAAATTAAAAAGACTGCGTGTAGTTCCACTTAGCAGGTTAAGCTAAGCGCTACACGCAGTTTTTATTTAGATTCCCGCTCTAAAATTTCGCGCTTTAATTGACTAAGCGGTTTATTGAACGGCTTATTAAAATGAAATTTCCCGGAATTGATTCGCGCCATCGTTTGAATAGCAACGCGATGATCGCAATCTGGGCAAATATACATACGAATTGGTTTATTGCGCAGTTGCTTCGTTTTAAATTCACGTTTGTCTAAATCGTCTATCCGGTCGCATAAAATGCAAGTTGCTTTCATGAAAAATCACCTCGTGAATCCATTATAGCATGTTTTAAAGAAAAAGAAGAGAAGCGCGATTTTTAACATAAACCGTTTGCAGTCCACCGATTTTGTGCTATACTTAATTTATTAATAGATTGAAGCGTCTAGAGAACGCATAGAGAGGGAGGTCGCTGTGATGACTGAAAATACAAGCCACCGAGATCAGGCTGTTGAGTTACTAAAAGAAGATTCGCGTCGAATTTTGCAACTGATTAAAGTTCAGATGGATAATTTAACTTTGCCACAGTGTCCAGCGTACGAAGAAGTACTAGATACACAAATGTACGGTTTATCCCGTGAAATTAATTTTGCAACTAGACTTGGCTTAATTGATATGGAAGAAGGCAAACGTCTTCTAGCAACATTAGAAAAAGAATTGTCGACATTACATGAATTGTCAATGAACAAACAGTGAGATTTTAAAAAGGGTCTACAAATTCTGTAGACGCTTTTTTTCGTTTACACCTAGGCTCTTTTTCTTTATAATGTTAAAATAGAACGCTTAAAAAAGCGCAACAAAGATTGGAAGAGGACTATGCTTAAAAAAATTCTAAAATCGTATGATTATTCGTTAATAGCAGTGTATCTTGTCCTATGTATATTTGGCTTGATTATGGTTTATAGTTCCAGTTGGTCGCTTGCTTATCGGCAAGATTTGCCTGCGGACTTTTACTATTTGCGCCAAGTTAAAAATTTAGTGATTAGCTTGCTATGTTTCGGTTTGTTTGCTTTTTTCCCATACCGAATTTATCAAAACAATAAATTTTTAATTCCGATGATGTTCGGCTCCGTTTTATTACTCTTACTTATTTTTGCGATGGGGCATACGGCAAACAATGCACAAAGTTGGTTTAGACTAGGTACTGCTTCGCTTCAACCAGCGGAATTTGTGAAAATCTCGGTCATCATTTATTTAGCCGCGATTTATGCGAAAAAGCAAAAATACATTGATGATTTTAACCGCGGTGTATTGCCACCTATTTTCTTCCTAGCGGTCGTTTGCTTTTTAATTGCCATTCAACCAGACATTGGATCCGCATTTATTATTTTTATGACAGGCTGCTGTATCATTATATGTTCAGGCATGCGTCTTAAAACAATTTTAAAACTAATTGGGCTTGGACTAGGTATCATTTTAATTTTAAGCGTTATAGTGCTTCTGCTGCCAGATGAAATTCAAAAAGAAATCATTTCTCCGACTAGAATGGGAAGGCTGACAAGTTTCCTTAACCCGTTTATCGACCGAGGCAATACAGGACATCAACTCGTCAACTCGTTTTTTGCCATCGGTTCTGGAGGTGTTTTTGGACAAGGCTTAGGAGAAAGTGTACAAAAACTTGGTTATTTGCCAGAAGCGCATACCGATTTCATTATAGCTGTCATTGCTGAAGAACTAGGCATATTCGGCGTGTTAGTTGTTATTTTCGGACTGTTCTTCATGATTTTTAGAATTATTTTGACTGGATTACGTGCGAACAATCCATTTGGTGCTTTGCTTTGTTACGGGACGGCTGGACTTATTGGCATACAGTCGTTTATCAATTTAGGCGGTGCAACTGGTGTAATTCCAATTACTGGGGTTACATTGCCGTTCATTAGTTACGGGGGCTCCTCGCTAATGGTTATGTCAATTTTAATTGGAATTGTTGCAAACGTGGGGATGTTCACAAACTATCAGCGGAAATACGGAAAACAAGAGGAAATATGATTGGAGAATGAGGCAAAACATGACGAATGTTTTGCCTCATTCTTTCAAAAATATTCGTTTGTTTTGTAGACTTTCTAAAAAATTGGTAGAAAGTAATTTACATCTAGTATGTTTTAATACTATAATTGAATTTATATACCGCTTTTTACATGACAGAATAAACAAAATGAAAAGAGCTTTCTTGTTGTTGATAAAAAGGGTTTAAGCAACCAGAAGGTTATTTTGTGCTAAAAAGGCAGAGTGTTGGTTAGGAGGAGAAAAATGAATAATATTAAAAAAGTATTAGTGGCAAACCGCGGTGAAATTGCAATTCGCGTGTTACGTGCATGTACTGAACTCAGAATCAAGACAGTAGCAATCTATTCACAAGAAGATACGGGAGCATTTCATAGATATAAGGCGGATGAAGCTTATCTCGTCGGAGAGGGTAAAAAACCAATCGATGCCTACTTAGATATCGAAAATATCATTGAAATTGCAAAAGAAGCAGAAGTTGATGCGATTCATCCAGGATATGGTTTCCTGTCTGAAAACATTGAATTTGCGCGCAGATGTGAACAAGAAGGCATCATTTTTGTTGGTCCTAAATCGAAGCATTTAGACATGTTTGGCGATAAAATTAAAGCGAAAGAACAAGCTTTACTAGCTGATATTCCAGTTATCCCAGGAAGCGATGGTCCTGTTTCTGGAATTGATGACGTCGTTGAATTTGGTAAGAAAAACGGTTATCCGCTCATGATTAAAGCTTCTTTAGGCGGCGGCGGAAGAGGTATGCGTGTTGTTCCATCAGAAGAGCATGTAAAGGAAGCCTTTGAACGGGCTGCCTCAGAAGCAAAAGCTGCTTTCGGTAACGATGAAGTTTACGTTGAAAAATGCGTCATGAATCCAAAGCATATTGAAGTTCAAATTTTAGGCGACTCGCATGGCAATATCGTTCATTTGTTTGAACGTGATTGTTCTGTCCAAAGACGCCATCAAAAAGTAGTGGAAGTTGCCCCTTGTAATGCCATCACATCAGATTTACGTGAGCGCATCTGTTCGGCAGCTGTTAAATTAATGAAAAACGTGGATTATCTAAACGCAGGTACAGTTGAATTTCTTGTTGAAGGGGAAGATTTCTACTTTATCGAAGTAAATCCGCGTGTTCAAGTAGAGCACACCATCACAGAAATGATTACTGGAATTGATATTGTGCAGTCGCAATTATTTATTGCAGATGGCTATTCAATGCATGACCAACTCGTTGCTATCCCGCAACAAAAAGATATTCGTATTCAAGGTTCAGCTATTCAATGCCGTATCACAACAGAAGATCCACTTAATAATTTTATGCCGGATACTGGACGAATCAATACTTACCGTTCAACAGGTGGTTTTGGTGTCCGTCTTGATGCGGGGAATGGTTTCCAAGGAACAGTCGTAACACCGTTCTATGATTCACTACTCGTAAAATTATCAACATGGGGTATGACATTTGAGCAAGCACTAAGAAAAATGGTTCGTAATCTAGTTGAATTCCGAATTCGTGGCGTAAAAACGAATATTCCGTTTCTATTAAACGTAGCACGTCACCCAGACTTCATTAGCGGAAACTACAACACATCGTTTATCGACTCAACGCCAGAACTATTTAAATTCCCTCACGTACGCGACCGCGGGACAAAAACCCTGCGTTATATTAGTAACGTCACCGTGAACGGCTTCCCGGGAATTAAGCAAGATGAAAAGCCAGTTTATAATGAGCCACGAGTGCCAAAAATCCCTTACGGACAAAAAATTGAACCAGGTACGAAACAAATTTTAGACGCAAAAGGGCCAGAAGGTGTAGTGGATTTTGTGAAGTCACAAGATGAAGTATTACTCACAGACACCACGCTTCGTGATGCGCACCAATCCTTGCTCGCGACACGCGTTCGCTCTAAAGATATTTTCCAAATTGCAGATGCTATGGCGCATTTGCTTCCAAATATGTTTTCATTCGAGATGTGGGGTGGTGCCACGTTTGATGTCGCTTATCGTTTCTTAAATGAAGACCCGTGGGTACGTTTAGAAACCTTGCGCAAACAAATTCCAAACGTCATGTTCCAAATGTTGCTTCGTGGTGCAAACGGCGTCGGTTACAAAAACTATCCAGATAACGTCATTCGCGAATTCGTGAAACTTTCCGCTCAGTCAGGCGTCGATGTTTTCCGTGTGTTCGATAGCTTAAACTGGATTAAAGGAATGGAAACGTCCATTGAAGCTGTTCGCGATACAGGCAAAATTGTGGAAGCGACAATTTGTTACACAGGTGATATTGATGACGAAACGCGTACAAAATACACAATCGATTATTACAAAGATATGGCCAAAGAATTGGTGGCGCAAGGGACACATATCCTCGGTATCAAAGATATGGCAGGCCTTTTAAAACCACAAGCTGCTTATCGTTTAATTAACGAACTAAAAGATACGGTCGATGTACCAATTCATTTGCACACGCATGATACGAGCGGTAATGGAATTTACACATATGCTGCTGCTGTTAGTGCTGGCGTGGATATTGTCGATGTTGCGTCAAGCGCGATGAGTGGGGCGACGAGCCAACCGAGCATGACAGGTCTTTATTACGGTCTTGTAAACGGGAAGCGCCAAACAAATTTAGATGCGCATAACTCGCAAATTTTGAACCATTACTGGGAAGATGTTCGGAAATACTATAAAGACTTCGATAATGCGCTCAATTCACCGCAAACAGAAGTATATGTACACGAAATGCCAGGTGGCCAATATACGAACTTACAACAACAAGCTACGGCTGTAGGACTGGGCGATCGTTTTGATGATGTGAAGGAAATGTACTCTACGGTGAACCAAATGTTTGGCGATATCGTAAAAGTGACACCTTCTTCAAAAGTTGTCGGTGACATGGCACTCTTCATGGTACAAAACGATTTAACAGAAGAGCTTGTTTATGAAAAAGGAGATACGATTGATTTTCCTGATTCGGTCATTGAATTTTTCCGCGGCGAAATTGGACAGCCATACGGAGGATTCCCTGAGAAGCTACAAAAGCTCGTATTAAAAGGTCAAAAGCCACTAACCGATCGTCCGGGAGCGCTTATGGAGCCAGTTGATTTTTCTAAAGTAAAAGAAGAATTACAAGAGAAAATGGGCTACGAGCCAACTGAACGCGATGTGATGGCTTACATTCTCTATCCAAAAGTATTCCTTGATTATCAAAAAATGATTGATAAATATGGTAATGTAACAGTTCTTGATACACCAACATTCTATAAAGGAATGCGTCTCGGCGAAACAATTCAAGTGGAGCTTGAAAAAGGAAAAATCCTGCTCATCAAATTGAATTCTATCGGAGAACCAATTGCTGACGGAACACGAGTCATCTACTTCGAATTAAACGGTCAACCACGTGAAATTAACGTGCAAGATTTCAACGTACAAGCGACTGTTGTTGCGCGGCGTAAAATTGATACGACGAATCCGGAGCATGTAGGTGCAACAATGACTGGCTCTGTTATCCAAGTTGTTGCGGCTAAAGGACAAAAAGTGAAAAAAGGCGACCCACTTCTCATCACGGAAGCGATGAAGATGGAAACGACCATTCAAGCACCATTTGATGGTGAAGTCAAAACTATCTTCGTATCAGACGGTGATACGATTGAATCTGGCGATCTGTTAATGGAAGTCGCACGCATTTAAGAAAACCTCTAGGGGCATGGCTCGCCATGCCCCTTTTTTATGAAAAAAGGCTTGAAATTACTTTACAAATATTACGTTTTGAGGTAACTTAACATAAGGTGGTTCTCCCACCAAATGAAAGCAGCTTATGCGAAACGGAAGGCGTTACATAAGAAAACATACAAATACATCGACATCCGTAGGCTTCTAACTTGGAGGCGATTTTTATAAGAGAGAGATAAATTGACGAGAATTTATTTACTAAACTTGGAAAGAAGTGTTTTTGTGAAACAAGTATGGGAAGTTTTAAAAGAACAAATTAAATATACTCCGATGATGATTCGTATTTCGCGTTATGAAGACCGAGCGAACTATCAAAGTCACTACTTAGGATTATTATGGGAGATTTTAAATCCGCTAATTCAAGTCGCTATTTATTTCCTAGTCTTTGGTTACGGGTTAAGAGGAAGCTCCACACTTCAAGGGACAGACGTTAGTTTCCTTGAATGGATGCTAGCGGGAATTGTGCCGTGGTTCTTCATTAACAGTGTTGTCATGCAAGGAACAAATAGTATTTTTAATAAAATTCATCTCGTATCAAAAATGAATTTTCCGATGAGCATTTTGCCGAATATTACTATCATCTCGAATCTAATGAGCTATTTTGTGATGACCATCATTATGGTAATCATTTTCTTAGTGAAAGGAACACCTATCAGTATTTACTGGGGGCAATACCTCTATTATTTCGTTTCGATGATTTTATTCTTATTTAGCTTTTCGCTTTTCAATGCGACAATCACTGTCTTAGTACGAGATTACTACATGGCGCTTCAAAGCGTTATGCGCGTTTTATTTTATTTAACTGGGATTGTTTGGAATATCCCGCAACTATTGCCTGAATGGGCTGCTAACCTATTAAAACTAAATCCATTTATGTACATTGTAGACGGCTTTAGAGATTCGCTTCTGCTCGGAAAATGGTTCTGGGAGTCGCCGTCTTATACGATTTATTTCTGGCTGCTCACCTTATTTTTCCTCTTTGTCGGATCAATCTTACACATGAAATTCCGCGAAAGATTCGTTGATTTCGTATAAGGAGCGTTTTGTATGAGTACAAATCTAAAAGTATCTTTTAAGCACGTGTCTAAAGAATACGATTTATTTGCGAGTAAGGCGGAAAGTATGAAAGCTGCCTTCCGTAAAGAGTCCCAAGATTCATTTTGGGCATTAAAAGATGTGTCCTTTACTATTTTTGAAGGGGAGTCAATCGGTATTATTGGCATTAACGGTTCTGGAAAGTCCACGATTTCAAGTATTATGGCTGGTATCGTGCAGGCGACAGAAGGCGAAGTTAAAACAAATGGCGTGGCATCGCTCATTGCGATTAATGCAGGTTTCAAGGGACCACTCACTGGGCTTGAAAACATCCGCCTGAAATGCCTTATGCAAGGATTAACGAACAAACAAATTGAACGTATCCTACCAGATATTATCGATTTTGCCGACATTGGCGATTTTATCAACCAACCCGTCAAAAACTATTCAAGCGGCATGCGCTCACGCCTGGGATTCGCTGTATCGGTTCATATTGACCCGGATATTTTAATTATCGATGAAGCTCTTTCTGTCGGGGATGACACATTTTATCATAAGTGTGTGAATAAAATCGAGTCGTTTAAAGCAGAAGGGAAGACAATTGTTTTTGTGAGTCACTCCTTAGAGCAAGTGAAAAAGCTATGTGACCGTATTATTTGGATGCATTACGGTAGCTTAAAGGAAATTGGCGCAGCAAATGAAGTGGCGGAGTCCTATGAGTCGTTTGTAAAATGGTTTAATGAACAATCGAAATCGTTTAAGAAAGCCTACCAACTAGAAATGAAAGCAGCACAAAAAAGCCGTCCTGAAAAAATTCATGAGAACCCAGCTTTTAGTGAACAAAAAGTAAAAGCAAGCGATAAATGGCTACTCGTTTCGGGCGTAGCTTGTCTGGCTCTTTTTGGAACTTTAGTTGCGACAGGACATTCATTTTTAGGTTTATTTTAAAAGAACAGCTGAACCATTTTGGTTCAGCTGTTCTTTTTATAGAAGCCGATCGGTTTGATCAATATAAATCATTTCTTTCAAGAAATCTTTGTAGTAATCCGATTCGAAATGTGAAAAGGAATGCCCAAATGGATAGTAATAATCACCAATATAGCCTTTGTTCGTGAAATCAATGACACGAACGTTTGGTGCTTTCAACAAGAAGTAGTTATTTAAACGGTCCCATAAATACTGTGCTTTTTGAATAGCCATTTTATTTGGATAAACTGTTTTTTTCCCAACTTCATCATAATACTCACAGGTGAAGCCGCCTTTATTCAAGATAATCCGGTTTTCAGGAATAATTGTCGTAAGTTCTTCAATAAAACGATCGGCATAATGCGTCCATTCGTTAAAAAATTCTTCATCATTCAAATGCGTCATCATTCGGTGACAAGGTAAATCATCAGCAATGTGGCTACCTTCAACAATGTAGGAAAAAGTAATGGCCGTTTTATCATTCAACCACATAACAGGGCGAATAGCATCGGCATATAAATCAATAATAAAATAATCCGGTTTTGCTTTTTTTAGCCGCTTAAAGAAATCCTTCTTAAAGTCGTCTTTCATATAAGTCATATCAAAATGAGTGATTTCATCCTTATACTTATTAAAATCCACTTTTTCATCAAAATCTTCCGTCATAATGCTTATGAGCGAGGAATGCATTTGCGTAAGAGCAACATGAAAGAAAGACTTATACTCTGGATTAAAATAAGGGGAGGAGTTAAACGCATTGCGACTAAAGCAAGTTCCCAGTACAGCGATATTTTTAGCTTGTCCTTTGCTCGTTGGACTTGGAGCAATTCGAATATATAAATTATTTCTAGACATTTTAGCTAATTTAAAATCAAATGCTTTTTTGGGAGCCGTTTGTAATTTATTCTCAAATTGAATACTTTCAGGCACATAAACAGGAAAATCAGGGAAACCATCAAGACGAATAAATGCATCCCAAATTTGATATGGCTTGAAAGTATCGAACGGAAATAAATTCGCTTTATTTACTTTTACATGATAGGACGATAACCAGTTTGTTTTAAAAGGAAAAATCAGCTCTTCTAAATACTCAAATTTCAAGAATTTCTTATCGCGCCGTTTTAAAACAAATTTGCCATTCTTTAGTGAGTGTTGGCTTTCAAATTTAAACGATAGCTCTTTTGAACTCTCAGAAAAACTCTGTATTTGCACTTCTTGCTCCACTTTTTTGATAAAATAAAAAGCCAACCGATTTGAGCCAGTTTTATAAAAAGAAATACTCGTGTAAGGAATTGCATCCGGAAAAACAGTTTGATCCACATTGTTTTTCAAAGATTCGGCTAAATCTAAGTACATAGGATGAGATTCTTGGCCAGCAGTTTTTACAACTAAAAAGCAGTCTAAATTATTTAAATCATCTACTAAGAAAGCATAATCTAATCTATCAAAAGAAATGTCAAAGCTAAAATTCTGATTTTTAATATCAAAAAGTTCGAATTTTTGTACATGTTCAAAATAGTTATAGAGGGTAGGGTTAGGACGTCTTTTAATCACCAACTGCAATTTCAAGTTTTGTCTAGCCCAGTTAAAAGCATCTGCTTGAATAGAACCGGAACCACTAAAACCATTTTTGGTTAAAGTAAATGTTTCTAATATGGCCTGAAATGGCTTAGGCGTTGCGACTAGAATAAGCTTACTCGTTGAAAGATTAAACTCAAATTCAAAAAAGCTATCAGCATCTTTTAATGTATCTACTTGGCTGATGTCATTCGTTTGAACGATAGCTTCGCCTCGACTTGTATGGCATAAAAATGTCCAATTTGTTTTTCGGTCGTGAAGTGATTGTTTAGAGAGTAAAGCAAAAGGGACTTCTATTTGATAGAAACCATCTGCAAAAGCGGTTTTTAACTCAAATGACTTCGCCGGATGGATAAACTGGTTTTGTTGCTTATAAACTGCAGAAACAGTTTGAATGTCTACAGAACTTTTTAAATCAATTAACCAAGATTGTGTTTCTGTAGAGGTAGTAATTTTAGCAGCGATAACTTCCATGCGTATTCTCCTTTTCATTGTAATGCTCACATAAAATATTGTACCATAAAAAGAAAAATTTAAATCTTTCATTGCTTAAAAAGTGTATATTTTTTGTCGAAAGATGTTTCGATTTCTTTACAATTCTATTTTTTGACCGCAAGCGCTGTAATATATGTTATAACTAAAAAGTACCAAAGTAAACAAGGAGGAGATTTTAATCAAACATAGAAGTAATCATTGGCGATTTTTGATTTGTTTAGCTCTTATGTTGCTATTCATTCTGCCTGTGACAGAAAATGCTCAAGCTGCTACGTCATATAGTACGTATTATGCGCCAAATACAATTAATTTGAGAGCAAGCAGAACGTTTGATAGCAAAACGATTGTTCAAATTCCGAAAAATGCATCCTTTAAGGTGCTTGATGGATCAAAGGACAAAAATGATTGGGCAGAGGTCACATATAAGTCATATAAAGGATATATGCAAACGCGTTATTTCGCGAATACAAATCCAACTAAAACATACACGACTTACTATGCGCCATCAAATATCAATTTGCGTGAAAATCGAACATTTGATTCAAAAACGATTGTCGTTATTCCAAAAAATGCATCGTTTATTGTTGAAGACAACTCCGCAGATGGAAATAATTGGGTACGAATTATGTATAATCAAAAAGAGGGTTATATGGAAAAACGCTATTTAACGTTGTATAATCCCTCGAAAGGTTACGGCACATATTATGCGCCGAGCCCGATTAATTTACGTAAATCAGCAACTTTTGATTCAGCAACGGTAACTCAAATTCCAACAAATGCATCTTTTTCTGTGGAAGACAACTCAGCAAATAGTGCGGGATGGGTGCGAATTATTTATCAAGATAATATCGTTGGTTATATGCAGCAACGTTATTTAAGTGGCTATGATCCTCGTAAGACATACAACGATTATTATGCTTCTGATGTAGTAAATCTGCGATCAGGTCGTGATTTTTCAACAAGCGTTTCTTACGTGGTACCAAAAGGACAAGTCATGTATGCTTTGCAAGGATCAACAGATAGCAATGGCTGGACAGAGTTTCAAGCAAATGGTCGAAAAGGTTATATGCAATTGCGATATGTTACAGCTAAAATTCCTAATGCCACATATGTTAATTATTATGCAATTAACAATGTTAATTTAAGAAATAAACAAGACTATAATTCACCAACCACCGTAACGATTCCTGCGAATCAACCTGCACTCGTTAATAAGGCTGATATCGGTAAAGAATGGGTGCGTGTAGTGTATAACAATATTCCTGGTTATACGAAGTTAGGATACTTGTCTAATGGGGCTCCTATCCAAAAACGTTATTACACGACAACTTATCCTACAACGTTTTCAAGCATGCTTGATACAAACATGAGGCTAACTCCGCAGACGGATAAAAAACCAAGTCAAATGTATATTTCAAGTGATGGAACATCTGTTACAGGCACAAGCGGCAAAGTTACGGCTACTAACATTTCAGTTAGAAGTGCCGCTAATACCAATGGTTTTGTTGTAGCAACGTTGAAAAAAGATCAGACATTTACCGTTTTAAATACGATAACTGATAGCAACAAGAAGAAATGGTATCAAGTGAACTTTTCGAGACAATGGTTTAATGCCAATCGAACTGATACTGCCTATTATTTAAATCCTAATAATTTTAGTAAAAACTCAGCAAGCTACTTGCAATTTCTTATTTTGTCGAAGCCAGCAAACATTGATCCAGCAGAGGTTAATCGAACGGTCTTAGCTGGAAAAGGAATACTAGCGAATAAAGCAACTAGTTTCCAAACTGCGGCTCAGCAAAATAGTGTTAGCGAAATTTATTTGCTGGCACATGCGCTTCTAGAAACAGGTAATGGTACATCTCAATTAGCAAATGGTGTAGTTGTGAGCAGCGTAGATGGCAAACCTGTTACACCTAAAAAGGTGTATAACATGTATGGCATTGGAGCTGTTGATAGCGCGCCACTTCAAAAAGGCTCAGAACGCGCCTATAAAGAAGGTTGGGACACACCTGAAAAAGCGATTATAGGTGGAGCTAAATTTATTGGTGATAAGTACATTAATGCAGGTCAAAATACGTTATACAAAATGAGATGGAATCCAGCTACTCCAGGTACTCATTTGTATGCAACTGACATTGCTTGGGCATACAAGCAAGTGAATACAATGAATCAAATTTATAGCAAGCTTACGCGTTACACCCAAGAATTTGATACACCAATTTATAGGTAAACAAAAGGCCAAGGGTATTATTACCTTTGGCTTTTCATGTTGTATTTTTATAGTAGAAGTTGATTAAAAAAGTTTATTTTGCTATATTAATAGATAGTTTGAAAAGGAGGATGGTTTTTTGAAGAGCAAAAAAAAGATGTGGTATCTTTTCTCTATTTTTATCGGATTTATTTGTTTATTAGGCTTTTATAAATTTGATATCATTAGTTTTTTAGTTATCTTTTCCTTTGGAGCAATGCTTTTTTTATGCATACGACAATTGGAACATCTCACATTTAATTGGCTAAAATGCGTGGGTAGCATTTTGATAGCTGCATTTTGGTTAGCATCTACATATTTAGGAAATTTATCGTCTCACACAATAATAAGCTTTATCTACATATTAGGGGCATTTTACTTTTTAACAAATTTATTTTACTTACTTTTACTTGAACTTGCTCATCCGTTCTCACCTTTAGTTAAGAGTCGAATTAAAAAATATGAATTAGCCATATATGCCGGCATACCTTTTGTTTCATGGATGTTTTCATTTTTAGCTTATTTTCCAGCAAAAATGACTTTTGATTCTTATTATCAATGGGCAATGGCACATGATGTTAGGCAGTATAGCGCATGGCATCCGCTACTACACACCTTATGGGTGGAGTTCACATCTAATATTTATAATTCTCCAGCTAGTTATATTTTCACTCAAATCGTCGTAGTGGCACTTATTGTTGGCTATGCCATCTATTCGTTAACGAAATTAGGTTTACCGAAATTTTTAGGATATTTACTTGTTTTTGGCTACGCGCTTTGGCCTGTTATGATGTTATACAGTGTGACAGCGTGGAAAGATATTCCGTTCGCGGCATTCATTCTATTATTCACAACATTATTAGCAAAAATTGTTGCTTCAAACGGTACTTGGTTGAAAAAACCACTTAATCTTACTGCACTTATTTTAGTAGCTTTTGTAACAATTAATTTAAGAAATAATGGTGTATTTATTGTCGTCGTTACTTTGCTTCTTTTAGTCATTTTTATGAAGGGATTCAGAATCCGAACGGGCCTTGTGTTTGTTATCGTTATGGCAATGAATTTGCTTTTCAATGGTCCGGTTGCAAATGCACTAAATGTGCAGCAAAATCCGTTAAACCAAGCTTTAGCGATTCCGTCACAACAAATTGGTGCAACTTTTTATTACAACGGTCAGTTTACAAAAGAATTAAAGGACTATTTTACTGAAATTTTACCTGAAGAAAATTGGAAAAAAGACTATAATCCTTATACGGTTGACCCAATTAAACATGATGCAGCTTATAACTCTGCGCCTATTGATGCGGATTTTGGGCTATACATTAAAAACTGGGCGAAGTTAATGACGGATAATTTTGGGATTTATGTAAAATCATATTTGGATCAAACTAGTGCGATTTGGCGTTATCAGTCGCCAGACAACTATTCAGTCTTTTTCGGTTCAACAGCAAAATTACAAGATATTAATTATGATATTCGAACATTTGCGATAATGACAAATACGCCGAATGATGTTGAAAAGGTTAACCGGGCAGGGTACGAACGCTATATGAATGAGCTTAAGTCTGTAGGTGTAGACAGCAATCTTTCTTATGAAGATTACATTAAAAATAGTGTTGAGCCATCTGCTAAACCGCTATATTCCGACTCTAAATTTACAAGCTATGACAATTTTTTAAACCAACTTATGGAAAAAGTTAGAACGGATTGGCAAAATATTTTACTTAAAGGGGCAATTCCGTTATTGCTACTTCTAATTGCATTTGTTTCAAATCTTGGTAGGGGCAGAAGATTAAGTTGGCTACTTTTTGTACCAGCGTTTCTAGCTGTTGCAACAATTGCTGTTGCGATGCCAGCGACAGACTTTAGATACAGTTTTAGCTTCATTTTCACAGTGCCTTTCCTATTTTTTGTTGCAAAGCTAAACTTGGAAAAAAATTAGAATTATTTGGAGGCAAAGAAAAACATGGAAAAAGTGGCTGTTTTAATCCCTTGTTACAATGAAGAAATTACTGTAGGAAAAGTAATACGGGATTTTAAGCAAGAATTACCAAATGCTGACATATACGTATACGATAATAATTCAAGCGATCGAACAGTTGAAATTGCGAAAGAAGAAGGTGCAATTGTACGTTCGGAAGTTAGACAAGGAAAAGGGAATGTTGTTCGAAGCATGTTCTCAGACATAGATGCAGATTACTATGTGATGATTGATGGCGATGATACATATCCTGCAGGAGCTGTGCACGAAATTTTAGACGTTCTAAGAAATAACGAGGCTGATATGGTCATTGGTGACCGTTTAAGTAATGGAACGTATTCGAGCGAAAATAAGCGGAATTTCCATGATTTTGGGAACAATTTAGTGCGCAACACGATTAATAGTATTTTTAAGAGTAATATTCGTGATATCATGACAGGCTACCGTGGCTTTAATCGGTATTTTGTAAAGACAATGCCAGTACTAAGCCCAGGGTTTGAAATTGAAACAGAAATGAGTATTCATGCGCTAGAAAATCGTTTTTTACTTAAAGAGATTCCAATTGATTACCGTGACCGCCCTGAAGGAAGCGAATCGAAACTGGATACATTTTCTGATGGGATGAAGGTAATTAGTACTATTATACGCTTATTTAAAAATAGCAGACCGTTTTTGTTCTTTGGCATTTTGGCAGCATTGTTCCTAATTATTGGCATAGCCGTAGGTATTCCAGTGCTTGTTGGTTTTGCTAAAACTGGGTTAGTTTTGAAGTTCCCTAGTGCTATTTTAGCTGTAGGCTTAATCATTCTAGCTATGTTATTTTTCATTTGTGGACTTATTTTAGATACAATTCAACATCGAAATAAACAAATTTATTTTTTAGAGTTAGTAAAATATAAAGAAAAAGCAACACGAAAAACGACTTAATTACATATTAAGTCGTTTTTCATATTAATAATCAGAAAAAACGGATTTTTAAAACATAAAGACCTATTGAAGTTTTGTTGTTGAGGCGCTAGAATGGAATGTATAGTAATCATTTTTGATTACAAATTTAATAATAGAAAGGATGCGCTATGAAAAAAAGAAATTGGGTTGTTATTCTGCTTGGAATATTTTCTCTGATGTTATTTTTTGTGAATCCGGAGAAAGTTTTAGCAGAATCTGGGGACAGTGGTATTGGAGCAAATGAAATTTTAGATAAAGAAGTTAACGAAAAGGTGTATACCCCAAAACAACAAACTGAGGAAGAAAAAGATGAGAATAAGCAAAAGCCTGTCGAGGAAGAACAGGGCCAAATGCTTTTTCGTTCTGCACTTCCAGGAGTATCCGCGACGTCTCTTTCTACGCTAAATCAGCATATCATTAACCAAAACTATCCGAAAGCAACTATTCAACAACAAATCAAGAATTTTGATCGCTTTGCTTATCAGGATGGTGTTGGGAAGCCTCGAGGTATTGTTATTCATGAAACGGCTAATGATAATTCAACGATTACGCAAGAAATCAATTATATGACGAACAATTGGCAAAATGCATTTGTCCATACGTTCGTAGATCATAATCAAATTATCGAAATCCATCCAACTGATTATGCAGTTTGGGGAGCTGGACCGAAAGCAAATCCATATTTTGTGCAAGTTGAGCTAGTACGTGAACGAACAGCAGATGGTTTTTACCGCTCTGTTTATAATGATGCTTACTATGCGGCTTATATTTTAAAGAAGTATAATTTAGCACCAGTAAATGCCCATAATACAGGTAGTGGAACGGTTTGGTCTCATGACGCTGTATCACGTTACCTAGGTGGTACGACACACAGTGATCCGGTTGGATACTTTTCAAGATGGAACTATTCATTTAATGAGTTTTTCCAATTGGTTCAGTATTTATATGATCGTATGGATGTAACTTACTATGCTTCTTCGCCAATTAATTTAAGAGCGGATGCAAATTGGTCTTCCAAGACGGTAGCAACAATTAAAATTGGTGGTTCGATGAAAGTTGATCCAGCTAAAAGTAAGAATGGCTGGGCGTATGTCAATTATAATGGAACGATTGGATATATTCCTTATGCATACATTCAAACACAGAACACCTTTAAAACGGTTTATGCAAAAGATAACTTGAATTTACGTTCTGATTCTAGTTGGAGTTCAAGCGTATCTGGCGTTGTTCCGGCAGGGAAAGCTATTGTGGCTAACTCATCAAAGAATAAAAATGGTTGGTCATATGTCACGTATGTCACGAGTACTGGAAACATTTCTGGCTATATTCCAGCTGCTTATTTTCAAGATACAAACCCATTGAAAACCTATTATGGGAAAAATGATCTTAATTTAAGAGCTGACAGCAATTGGGGTTCAAAAGTTGCGATAACAGTACCGGTAGGAAAAGCGGTTGTTGTGAACAGTGCGCTCGCTAAAGATGGCTGGTGGCATGTTACGTACAACGGCGTTTCAGGATACATGCCAGGAAGTTATTTGCAAACTACAAACCCGATTGCCACTTACTATGGCAAGGATAATTTGAATCTTAGGGCAGATAGTAGCTGGGATTCAAACGTCACCACAACTGTTCCGGTTGGTGAAGCCGTAACTGTAAACTCTGCTTTAGCCAAAGATGGTTGGTGGTATATCACTTATAAAGGTGTTGCAGGGTATTTGCCGGGGACGTATTTGCAAACAACGAATCCGATTCGTTATGCTTATGCTAATGATTTGCTAAATGTTCGCGCTGACAGCAATTGGAGTTCTGCGATTAGTGTCGTGGTGCCAGCTGGTGAAAAAGTGCAAATTAATGATTCTAAAGAGAAAAATGGTTGGGCCTACATGACATATGCTGGGAAATCAGGATATTTGTCTGAGGCATATGTTTCAAAAGAGAATAAATATACAGCTTACTATGCGATAAATGCGATTAATTTAAGAGCCGATAGTAACTGGAATTCTGCCGTTGTTGGTGTGATTCCTGCTAGAGCAAAAGTGGCTGTAGATTTAAGTAAAACTAAAAATGGTTGGTTATATGTGACCTACAATAATTTAAAAGGTTACATTCCCGAAGTTTATTTAAGTAAATAAATAGTGAATCCTCAAGGGGGAGACGATAAGTCGATACCTTGAGGATTTTTTTGAACAAAAATAGAGAAGGTCGGGATTCCGATCCTTCTCTATACGATAGTTGTGAATTAAGAATTCTTTTTCTTGCTTGTAGCCTTATCGTCTTTATGCATTTCAAGATAAAGCTTATCGACTAATTGACGTACGTTATCTTTAATTTCAGGGTGTTCTAAAGCAAATTTCATTGTTGTTTCGATAAAACCGAATTTATCACCAACATCAAAACGTTGCCCTTCAAAATCATACGCGAAAACACGTTGGATTTCATTTAAGCGATTAATCGCATCGGTTAACTGGATTTCTCCACCAGCGCCGGGTTCTTGTGTTGCTAAATAATCAAAAATCTGAGGTGTCAATAAATAACGACCTAAGATTGCTAAATCAGATGGTGCTTCATTTGGATCAGGCTTTTCAACAAAACCTTTTACATTAAATAAACGATCGCTCATCTTATCAGCAGGATCAATAATTCCATAACGATATGTTTCTTCGTGTGGAACTGTTTGAACACCAATGACCGAACTATGAGTATGCTCATACTGGTCGATAAGTTGTTTCACACAAGGAACTTTAGACTTAACAATATCATCGCCTAGCATGACAACAAAAGGTTCATTACCAACAAAACCCTTTGCTTGTAAAATGGCGTCACCTAACCCTTTAGGTTTAGATTGTCTGATGAAATGCAAGTTAATATTTGTTGTTTCTTCCACAAGGTGGAGTAATTCAAGTTTGTTCTTTTCTCGTAATGTTATTTCAAGTTCAGGAACAGAGTCAAAGTGGTCTTCAATCGCACGTTTTCCCTTACCTGTAACAATTAAAATATCTTCAATTCCTGAGGCCATCGCTTCTTCAACAATAAATTGAATCGTAGGCTTATCTACAATAGGTAGAATCTCTTTTGGCATAGCTTTTGTAGCAGGTAAAAATCTAGTCCCTAATCCTGCAGCTGGAATAACAGCCTTTCTTACTTTCATCTCGAAACCTCCAATAAATATGTACTTCATTGCCTCCTAACATTATAAACGATATTGATGCAGAATAGCAAGACTGATTTCTGTACTGATAAGCGTAGAAATAGATTGGCGGAAGCTAACATGCGCGGGAGAAAATCGAATTGGAATTGACATCCATAAATTTAATAGCTAAAATTAAACAAGATATGCCATTTAGTTAGGAGAATAATATTTTATGAACATGCGAGTAACTGAAAACAAAAGAGTCGCAATAAGTATTATCGTGCCGCTTTACAATGTGGAAGAAGTCATCTTAGAAACTTTAAAAAGTATTGAAGCTCAAACATTTGATAATTATGAAGTTTTACTTATTGATGATGGTTCAACAGATAGAACAATTGAAATTGTAAAAGATTTTATCAAAAACCATAAACTATTTAAACTTATTCAACAAGAAAATGCGGGGCCAGCAGTTGCTCGGAATCATGGTCTTCGAAAGGCTCAAGGAGAGTATATTTGTTTTGTAGATAGCGATGACATTATTCCTGATAATGCGCTTGATTTAATGTATCAAGCAGCAGTTAAGAATAATGCTGATTTAGTTACAGGGGCAACTAAACGGTTTAATTCAGAGAAAGAATGGTTCATTCCTTCTCATGTGGAACACAATATTGCCAAACCGGGGAGTAAAACGATTTTCAAAAATCCGGAATTGTTTTATTCGATAGGGCCGTGTGCTAAATTATATCACCACCAATTAATCGAAAACCTTTTTTTTCCTGAAACAATTAGATATGGAGAGGACCAGCCATTCGTACTTCATGCATTGCTGAATGCAGAAAATATTTATACGGTAGAAAAAGTGGTTTATTACTACCGTTTGAGGGACGGTGAAGGTGAGTCCTTAACACAATCAGTCTATAAAGATCCTGTGCGTATTTTGCAATCTGTGTTTGGTGTTTTTGATTACGGGGAGAAAGAAATTAAAAACAGTAAGACGCCTGAAAATATTGCGTTGGAGTATTATAAACGTGTTTCTAGTGTTGAATTGTGGGCTGCTCTCAAGGCATCAACAGAAAGTAAAGATGTTGACATTCAAAACACCTGTTATACGATGATTTTAAATTGGTTTGAAACAAAATCGGATAAGTTTTTAAACTTAATTCCATCTTTCCGTTATTTTCTTATGTATAGTACGATGGACCGAGCAAACTATATTCGAAAGGGAGCTAGGGCTTCTTTCCGCAAACTAATTACTTACTTGTGGGCAAAACAAAGAGAAGAGGCAAAGGATGCTTTCATCAAAACCTATCCTGTATACTACCAAGCGACCATTAGTATTATAGAGGAAGACAACTGGAAAAAAGCGAAGAGAATTTCTAACCGATTTATTATTCGTTCGAAATTAAAAACGCCACGCCTCGTAAATGGTTTTGCGCGAAGAATCTTATTTAAATTGGTGAGTTTTTTGCCGAAAAAAGATTATCTTGTACTTGCAACAGAAAGAAGCGTGAAGCTTGAAGGCAATTTATTAGCGATTTATGACTTTATGTTTTTAAATAATCGACCTGAACGAATTTTTGTCTTTTTGAATAAACAGCGAAGTTGGTTAGAAATACTACAGCTTTATTATGTGTTGGGGCGTGCTGAGAATATTGTTTTAGATGATTATTACAATAAAATCTATGGATTGAAGTTCAGTAAAAGAACTAATGTTATTCAATCTTGGCATGCGGCAGGGGCTTTTAAGAAGTTTGGCTTTAGCGCATTAGAAGCCGATGATTCAAACACTGAAGAATTTGAAGCGCGAGCGCATTCGCCTTACTCTGCCGTTTTAACGAGTTCAGAAGCGATTGTCCCGCAATATGCAGAGGCGTTTCGCAAAAAGGAATCTCAAATATTTCCAATTGGTGTGCCTAGGACAGATATCTTTTTTGATCATGACTATAAAGAATATATCGAGGAAGTTTATCGGAAGCAATATCCGATTTTACGCGAAAAGAAAGCCATTCTATATGCGCCAACCTTTAGGGGCGGACCAGACGAGCGGAAGAATTTCTCTGTTGTCATGGATGTCAAAAAAATGCGCGACTGCTTGAGCGATGAATACGTCTTAATTTTAAAATTTCACCCGATGATTAAAAATATCACCATGAATATTGATTTAGACGATCCATTTATTATTATGATTGATTCGACAGATGATATAAATGACGTAATGCTATTTAGTGATGTTCTAATAACAGATTATTCTTCAGTGATTTTCGAGTATAGCATTATGAATAAACCTATGTTTTTCTTTGCTTATGATATTGATAATTATTTTGATGAACGCGGTTTTTATTTCAACTATGAGGAAATGATCCCCGGGAATATTTACAAGACAACAGATCGATTGGTTGAAGCTATCAAATTGGATCAATATGATTATGAGAAATTAGTTTCATTTAGAAAGCAATTTATGTCTAGTATTGATGGTCAATCCACCCGTCGCTTTATTGAAACTTTTATAGATAATAAAGGGGGGAGAGCATGATTTCAATTATCCAAGTGAGTTCGGAGGAACGTGTTCAAGAAGCACTTCCGAAATTAAATACAGCTGAAGGCGAATTTATCCTTTTAAATGGAAATGAATCGGACATCGTAACTTCTCAAATTATGACTTTCGCTAAAAATTATGAGGAAGTTATTGCAAGTGCAGACATTCATTATTTTCAAAAAAACCCTGTCTTTTTAAAAGAAGTCAAGAACTTTTCTTATGAAAAAACAGAGTTAGAAGAAGGGTTAAACTATATCAATGAAGTAGAGCTTTCTGTGCCTAGCTATCTCGAACAAGAACCCTTTCTAATCTTTGAAGAAAATTATCATTTTATGTTGGTTCGTAAAAAAGAACTTTTGAGTGCAGCGAGTGAACTTGATGGCCGCGATAATTTTGAGGAGTTAATGTTTAGATTGCTTTCGAAAAATCAAAGTATCGTTAAACAAAAAATCTTAGAATTTCAAGATGATGTTTTCCAAAAAGAATTAGCTGAAGTGGATGTGGAACAAGTTTTTGAGAAGTATGCGTTTTTAAAGATGCGGCAGGAGAAACATAGCCATATTCGTTTGCTTAATCAAAAGTATAATATTAATACTTTGAATTATTTAGTTCGGGAGCAAATTGGCCCGTACTTCCAGCAACTCATTCTCAAAAATGAAGTAGCAAAAGCGGAAACATTTTTAACCAGTTTACTGAAAAAACTAGAGCAATTAGATAAAATAATTGTTTCTGATTTAGTTTCACTTGGTTATTTCTTCGTGCAAGTTCCAATCGAAAATTATCAAAATTTAAAGAGCGACCCATTATTTGTCGAAACATATCTGAAATTTAGTACATTTTTATTTGATCAAATGCATTTTAATTCAAGACAATACTACTTGCGTTTTTACCGTCAAACAACGAATGCATTGTATAAAGCTGTGCGGGCAAATTCTGATAAAGAACTACAAAAATGTAATGAACTATTTTTTAGCAAGTAAATCAATATCAAACAGAAGTTAGCTAAAAAACTAGCTAGCTTCTCTTTATGGCTGAGGGGATAAATATGGAGACGAAAGAACTTAATAAAAAGTGGATATATGGCATTAGTTTTGTTTTGCCTATTTTGTTAGTAATCATTGCACAATCATTAAACAGCATGTCTTTTTGGGGAACAAAAACGTTTCTGGCTGCCGATTTGAAAAGCCAGTATATCTCATTTCACTATCTACTGCATGATTTGATTTACGGAAAAGCGAATTGGGGATTTACATTTCAAGGTGGCATGGGTGTAGGAACACTCGGGATAATAGGCTACTATTTGATGAGCCCATTTGCTTTCATCATCGCGTTGTTCCCAAAGGACTTATTAGTATACCTGATTCAAATTGTTTACTGGATTAAAGTAGGTCTTGCAGGATTATTCATGGCAATCTATTTAAAAAACACATTTAAAAAGATGACGTGGTGGACAATTCCGCTTGCTATTAGCTACGCGCTATCAGGTTTTATAGTTGTTTATCAATCGAATATTATGTGGCTGGATGTAGTTTATATTTTCCCCATTATTATGCTTGGGGTAGATAAACTTATTCAAGATGGAAAATCTGGAATATTCATTTTTGGTATTACATATGCTCTTGTTACAAACTTTTATATTGGCTATATGGCTTGTATCGGGGCATTCTTATATTTTCTTGTTCGGATTTTTGAGCTCGGGGAAAAGCCGATTTCTTTTTGGAAGAAGTTTTTCCATTTCGTTTCATCGGGAATTATTTCTGCCTTATTAGCGGCACCAATTGTTGTGTCAGTAGTGTTAGAAACGCTATCTGCACCAAAAAAGGATCAGGCTATTCAATGGTTTAAGTTTGATTTAACAGAACCAATCAATACGTTAAGCAAATTTTTAACGGGCGTTCAGTATCCACTTGTGGATGTGAATCAAAATGCGCCCAATGTTTACGTAGGCCTCTTTATTTTATTATTAGCTGTGTTATTCTTTTTAAATCGCACTATTTTATTGAAAACGAAGTTGTTGTGGTTAGCCGCTTTAATCGTATTATTTATAGCGACGCAAAGTGTTGGAATGAACTATGTTTTCCACGGGTTTGCGGAACCAAACGGATGGCCATATCGTTATATTTTCATCTTTTCGGCCTTTGCAGTTGTCATGGCGGCTAAAAGTATCGATGTATTTTCAGGTTTGAAAATGTATCAAATCTTAATCGTTTTATCTGCTCTGCTGCTGTTATTTGTACTGCTTTACTTGAACAATGGCGAAATCATCTCTAGAAAAATTTTAGTTATCAATGCGGCTATGCTTATTTGCTTGACGATTGGCCTGATCGGTCTCGAGAAATATCAAAAAATCGCTATTTCGTGTTTAGTGTTACTCGTTGCAGCGGACTTACTGATGAACACCTATCAAACAAATCGCGTCTACCCGGCTGAAACGTATGAACAATACAACCAATTTGATAAAGAAAAAACAGCGATTGTCTCGGAAGTTGGCGGCAGCGATTTTTCAAGAATGGATTTTACAAGTCAACAGCCGTTTCGAAATAATGATTCATTCCGCTATGGTTTGAATGGCATAACCAATTACAATACACTTACGCATAAGCAACTGAACCAAAATCTAGGGAAACTAGGCTTTTTAACAACACCTTCGATGGTGTGGTTACGCTACGAAGGGAACACTTTAATTACCGACTCCTTGTTTGGCGTGGCATACAACATACAACCTAAAAATAGCCAGATTACAAAAGAGGGTTTTAAGCGGGTCATGCAAACTGCTTCTTACGACGTTTATCAAAATCAAAACGCGCTTTCCTTAGCCTACATTCCGCAAGTGGACTATCAAGCGGTTAGCAGTAAACTTGATGATCCGTCGCTAAATTACTTTGAGAAGCAAAACCTACTTTTTTCCAAAAAAGGAAGTGAGTTACCGTATTTCCAAATGACGACCCCAGTAAAATGGGAGGCAAAAGATTTAACAGTGACGCGAAACAATAATGTTTTGACGCTCCAAAAAAATCAACACGTCACGGAAGGGAAATTGGAAGCACAAATTGAAATCCAAAAACCTTCGCAACTTTACCTGTCATTAAATGGAATCGTGAATAGCGCTACGCCTTTACAAATCTATGTAAACGGTAAACAAGTGTCACATTCTACCTTTGAGGTAGCGCCGCATATTATTAATCTTGGCGAACAAAAAAGCGGGGTGACCACCGTTACTTTTGTAGTTCGAAACGCGGTGGAAAACATCGGTGGTTTACAGTTTGCTAAACTGGATTTAGAAATGTTCCGAAATCGAGTGAATGCCCTAGAAAAAAGTAACGTACATGTAGAAAAAATACGTGAAAATCAGCTAGAAACAAATTTTGTAGCAGAAGAAAAAGAAACTGTCCAATTTACAATTCCGTATAGCAAAGGCTGGAGTGCCAAAGTAAATGGCGAAAAAACTGAAATAACGCCACTTTATAACAAGAGTTTTATTGGGGTTGAAGTGCCTAAAGGGAAAAATAAAATTGAGCTGAGCTACAGACAACCTGGTCTTTTTGCAGGATTCCTTGCGCTACTAGCAGGTAGTGCGCTATTGATCTGGTTAAGATTTAGAGCGAAACGTTCGTAAGACTCGCGTGAATATGGATAGCTTCTTTTTACAATCTTTTATGTTACAATATAGCTGTATGAGCTTTCAAACTTTAGAAATAAAGGAGAATAAAGAAATGATTTATGCTGAAATTCTTGCTGGGGGTAAAGGTACCCGGATGGGCAATGTGAGTATGCCAAAACAATATTTACCGCTTAACGGTAAACCCGTTATTGTGCATACCGTTGAAAAATTTATTTTAAATGCACGTTTTGATAAGATTTTTGTGGCTTCACCAAAAGAGTGGATGAACCACACAGAAGATGTCCTAAAAAAACATATTCAAGATGACCGAGTTGTTGTCATTGAAGGTGGTACCGACCGCAATGAAACGATTATGAACGGAATTCGTTATGTAGAGAAGAATTTCGGTTTAAATGAAGATGATGTTTTAATCACACATGATGCTGTTCGTCCATTTTTAACGCACCGAATTATTGAAGAAAATATTGATGCGGCTTTGAAATACGGCACAGTAGATACAGTAATTACGGCGACGGATACAATTGTTGAATCGACCAACCATGAATTTATTACAGATATTCCGGTTCGTGATGTGATGTATCAAGGTCAAACGCCGCAAAGTTTTAACATGAAAATGATTTATGGGCACTACAACGCGCTTTCTGCCGAGCAAAAAGAAATTTTAACGGATGCTTGTAAAATTTGTCTGTTAGCTGGTGAAAAAGTGAGTTTAGTAAAAGGTGAAATTTTTAATATTAAAATTACGACACCGTACGATTTGCAAGTAGCGAATGCCATTATACAGGAGCGGATAAATAATGATTAATCAAGTATACAGGCTCGTGTCTGAACGACAATTCGAAGTCGCGAACATTGATGAAACATTGACGGAAGATGTCGTTGTTGTTCGCCCAACTTATCTTTCGATTTGTGCGGCCGATCAGCGCTATTATACTGGTTCACGCGGAAAAGAAATTTTAGCGAAAAAACTTCCAATGGCACTGATTCATGAAGGTGTCGGAGAAGTCGTTTATGATGCTAAAAAAGAATTTCCTATTGGGACAAAAGTAGTCATGATTCCTAATACACCCGTTGAAACTGACCCCGTCATTGCAGAAAACTACTTGCGTTCAACGAAATTCCGTTCAAGCGGTTTTGATGGACTCATGCAGGACAATGTTTTCATGCGTCGGGACCGTCTTGTGGTGTTACCAGAAGATATGGACATGTCAGTTGCCGCTTTTTCAGAGCTCATTTCAGTAGCTGTTCATGCGCTACTTCGCTTTGATTCACGCGCCGACCAAAATCGCTCGTCTTTCGGCGTTTGGGGCGATGGCAACTTAGGCTTCATCATGACGCTTCTTTTAAAAGATAAGTACCCAGATGCGAAGGTCTATATTTTTGGAAAAACACCGTACAAACTGGATTTCTTCTCGTTTGTAGACGGTGCCTATAATATTGACGAGATTCCGGAAGGGCTTGTTATTGACCAAGCATTTGAATGTGCGGGAGGCAGAGGCAGCCAGTACGCGGTCAGCCAAATTATTGACCTCATCAAACCAGAAGGTACGATATCGCTACTCGGTGTTTCAGAATATCCGATTGAGTTTAATACACGCATGGTGCTTGAAAAAGGGCTTACCGTTTACGGTAGTAGCCGCAGTGGTCGTGTTGACTTTGAAGAAACCGTTCGTTTTTTAAATGAAAATAAACGCGCTGTGGAATACTTAGCCAATTTAGTCGGTGAAATCCATGATGTTCGCAGTATTCAAGATGTCATTGAAGCGTTCGAATCCGATTTACGAAGCCCGTGGGGGAAAACGGTCATGTCGTGGAACATATAAGAAAAAGGCGTCGCTGTGCGGCGCTTTTATAAAAGGGACAAAGAATAAGGAGTGTGATGAAAATGAAGCGTATTTTAGCTTCTGTATACATGTGTTTCGTCAAGGTAATCGCCTTCCTTTGTCGCATGTTTAAACGGCAAAACAAAGTGGTTATGCTGATTACGTTTAGCGATAGCCCAGAACAAATCTCCAAAAAAATGGTGGAACTAAAAGTGACACCTGAAACAATTGTTTTTTATGACCCACGTTTAGACACAACAAAAATCGCTCAAAATTTTATGCGAATGATTCCTATGAAAACAAAAACATTGGTGTCGCGCGTTTATCATATGAGCACGGCAAAAGTTGTCCTTGTTGATAATTATTTCCCCGAGCTTGCTGTGATGAAATGGGCAGAAGGAACAATCTGCGTACAAATTTGGCATGCGAGTGGCGCACTCAAAAAGTTTGCATGGGAAGATAAAAGTGTTGCGGGACGGACAGCTGCCGAACAGACGCGATTTAAACGCGTCTACGCGGCGTTCACTCATGTGGTCGTGGGATCTGATGTGATGGCTGACATTTTCAAACGCTCTTTCTTGTTAGACGACAGTAAGCTGCTCAAAATCGGAGTGCCAAGTACAGACTACTTTTTTCAAAAAGAAGAGGTCATGAGGGTGCATAAGCGCTACCGCGCGAAGTATCATAAAAAGACAATTTTATATGCTCCGACGTACCGGGACAATGAGCTTGGTGCGGCCAAATTGCTCATCGATGTGGAAATGATGCGCGAAAAATTGGCGAGCGAATACGTCTTGCTGTTAAAACTGCATCCCGCAATTGCGAGTCAACTTGACGTACCAGAAGATGATTTTGTACGCATTGTGCCGAAAGAAGAATCAATGAAGGAAGTCTTGGCTGGAAGCGACATTCTCGTGACAGATTATTCATCCACCCCCGTTGATTTTGCGCTACTTGACCGCCCAGTGTACTTCTACACGCCAGATTTAGAAACGTATGATAGCGAACGCGGTCTTGTCACAGGCTACTTGGATCTAATTCCGGGGACGCCGTATCAGACGACAGAGGCGCTTTCAGACGCTATTTTAGCGGAGGCTGCGCATGCCGAACAAATTGAGGCGTTTAAAAAAAGCTGGAACAAGTACTCGACAGGAAATGCAAGCGAAAAACTTGTTTCTTTTATTAAAAAAAATCTTTAAAAAAAGAGGGACGTACGATGAAAAAAGTGATAACTTACGGCACGTTTGATTTGCTCCACTGGGGTCACATTGAACTTTTAAAGCGGGCAAAAGCCCTTGGCGATTACTTAATTGTCGCCGTCTCAACGGACGAATTTAACGCGCTAAAACATAAAGAAGCCTATCACAGTTACCCGCACAGAAAATTGATTTTAGAAGCTATCCGTTACGTAGACGAAGTTATCCCAGAAAAAACATGGGAACAAAAAATTGACGATGTCAAAACGCATGACGTTGATATTTTCGTGATGGGGGACGATTGGAGCGGCGAATTTGACTTCCTAAAAGATTACTGTGAAGTCATTTATTTACCAAGAACGACCGGCATTTCAACGACACAAATTAAAGATGATTTAAGCTAAAATCCTACGCCCATTTTTGCGTAGGATTTTTTGCGTTCAAAAATTCACGGAAGTAGTAACACACCCCGTTTTGTGCTATGATGGGGTTATTAAATTCGTTTCCAAATGAGGATAGGAGAGAACGATGACGAACTTATATCAAGACGACAGTTTAACACTACATACTGATTTGTATCAACTTAATATGATGAAAGCGTATTTTGATGACGGCTTGCATGAGCGTAAAAGCGTATTCGAAGTTTTCTTTCGCGATATGCCATTCGATTCAGGCTTTGTCGTTTTTGCTGGCTTAGAGCGCATTATTGCTTATATGAAAAATTTGCGTTTTACAGAATCCGACATCACCTATTTACACGATGAACTAGGATTTGATGGCCCGTTTTTAGAGTATTTACGAAACTTTAAATTTAAAGGCAACATTCGTTCCGTTCGCGAAGGTGAATTTGTTTTTAAAACAGAACCCATCGTGCAAGTGGAAGCGAGCTTAGCGGAAGCACAGCTCATTGAAACGGCACTTTTAAATATTGTGAACTTCCAAACCTTAATTGCGACCAAAGCGGCGCGAATTCGTGAGGTTGTGGAAGCGGAAAGCTTAGCTGAATTTGGCACGCGGCGAGCGCAAGAAATGGACGCAGCAATTTGGGGAACGCGCGCGGCTTATATTGGCGGCTGTGATTCCACAAGTAACGTGCGCGCTGGAAAAATTTTCGGCATTCCAGTTTCAGGAACAATGGCGCATGCGATGGTTCAGGCGTACCGAGATGAGTATGAAGCATTTAAAAGTTATGCGAAGAGTCATAAAAATGCTATTTTCCTCGTAGACACGTATGATACGCTGAAATCAGGGGTACCGAATGCGATTCGGGTGGCGAAGGAACTAGGCGATAAGGTGAATTTTATGGGGATTCGTTTGGACAGCGGGGACATGGCGTTCTTGTCGAAGAAGGCACGCCAAATGCTAGATGAAGCAGGATTTCCGGATGTGAAAATTTTTGCGTCGAGCGATTTAGATGAACATACGATTTTATCTTTGAAGGCACAAAAAGCGAAAATTGATTCATGGGGTGTTGGCACAAAACTAATTACAGCATATGATCAACCAGCGCTTGGTGCGGTTTACAAAATGGCGGCCATCGCGGACGAAAACGGTGTGCTGCAGGATTCAATTAAGCTGTCGAGCAACACGGAAAAAGTTTCCACCCCGGGTAAAAAGACCGTGTATCGTATCATCACGACGGACGAAGGCTTGAAGGCAGAAGGTGACTATGTGGCGCTTTCCGATGAATCTTTGGACGGGGTGGAGGAGCTTACGATGTTCCATCCGGTGCATACTTACATTACGAAAACGGTGGAGCATTTTACGGCGCGCGAGCTACTTGTGCCGATTTTTGAGGACGGCGAGCTTGTCTATGAGATGCCGACTTTAGAGGAAATCAAGCAATATAAAGAGGATAACCTGGCGCTGCTTTGGGATGAATACAAGCGTACGATTCGTCCAGAACAATACCCAGTTGATTTAAGCGTGAAGTGCTGGAAAAATAAGATGCGCAACATCGAGAAAGTGCGCAAAAGCGTGCAGCTTCATTCACCAGTTGATTTAGATATACCATTTTAACAAACACGAGCGGCTTTCTTTTTGTCTAAAAGTAGGTCGCTGTTTTGATAGGAGGATTTTGATGTTGAGAGAACAAATTATACGTGAGATGCACGTTTTACCGGAAATAAACCCACAAGAAGAAATTCGGAAGAGCATTGACTTTTTAAAGGCCTATTTAAAGCGAAATCCGTTTTTAAAATCGCTTGTCCTTGGAATTTCCGCTGGGCAAGACTCCACCTTAGCTGGCAAACTAGCCCAACTTGCGATTACCGAATTGCGCGCCGAAACAAACGATTCGAGCTACCAATTTATCGCCGTAAGCTTACCGTACGGCAAGCAAATCGATGAAGCTGACCGCACGGATGCGCTCGAATTTATTGCGCCTGACAAAACGATTACGATTAACATTAAAGCTGCCGTCGATGTGAGCGTCATCACACTAGAGCAAGCTGGCGTAACACTTTCCGATTTCGCGAAAGGAAATGAAAAGGCGCGCGAGCGCATGAAGGCTCAGTATTCCATTGCAGCGATGTATCAAGGGGTGGTCGTTGGGACGGATCATTCTGCGGAAGCTGTTACTGGTTTTTATACGAAATACGGGGACGGCGGGACGGATATCAATCCGCTTTTTCGCCTCAATAAACGACAAGGTAAGGCTCTCCTTAAGGAACTAGGATGTCCTGAACATCTTTATTTAAAAGCACCGACAGCGGACCTTGAAGACGATAAACCCGCTTTGCCGGACGAAGTGGCACTTGGTGTGACGTACGATGAGATTGATGATTACTTGGAAGGGCGCGCAGTCCCAGAAGATGCTGTACAAAAAATCGAAGCTTGGTACACAAAATCTATGCATAAACGTCATATGGCGATTACAATATTTGATGATTTTTGGAAATAGGAGGGATGCAAAATGAAGATGGGATTTGGACTATTCACGACGTTTGTCGCTCACCCGGGCCAGCAAAAAGCGCTTGCAGAAATTTTACTTGAAAGTGCCGCTGGTCTCGAAAAAGAGGCGTCTTGCCTTTCTTACATCGTTGGCATATCTGAACAAGATGAAAATATTGTTTACGTGAGCGAAATTTGGACGGACGAAGGGCACCACCGCGCTTCGCTTGAAAACCCGGCAACGAAGGCTGCAATCGAACGGGCAATGCCGCTAATTGCAAACGTGGAACGCAACAAGGAACTCGATATTATCGGTGGAAAAGGGCTATAAAATGAAAACGATTATGATTGTTTGCGCGGGCGGCGCGACTTCTGGCTTAATGGCACAATATGTTGTAAAAAGCGCGAAAGAACAAAACTTAGACGCCGCTTTGCTTTTCCCGGAGGACGTAAAATTGAAAGCTGATTTTTTCCAAAAAAATAAAGATCGTGATGTTGTGTTTTTCATGGGTCCGGTGACGGCGATTACGAGTGCGCATTTTCGCGACTTTAAGGAGCAAGTGGACGCCGTTTTGGTTGCCCCGCAAGTGAGTTACATGTATAAAGAAGTGGAGAAAGTTTTGGGAGAAATCGGGATTCCAAGTGCAAAAATTGATTCGCTTGCGTTTGGTCGCATGGAAGGTGCGAAAATTTTAGAGCAGGCGCTTAGGCTCACTGGTGAAATCTAGGGTTGCAACTTTCCTCGCAAGACGTTAAAATGTAAGAAGAATGAAAGGGCAAGCGATTGTCCTTTTCTTATTTTGTGGTTTGAGCCGACTATCTCGGCTTAATTTTATAGATAAGGTGGTTTTGGAAAAAAAGATGAAAGAATTTCTAGAGCAAGAAAAAATTATCGTTTTGGATTTTGGTAGCCAATACAACCAATTAATTACGCGACGTATCCGCGAATTTGGTGTATATAGTGAGCTTCACCCGCATACGATTACGGTAGAGGAAATGAAGGCACTTAACCCAACTGGTATTATTTTCTCAGGCGGGCCGAACAGTGTGTATGATGAAGGTGCATTCCGCTGTGATGAAGGCTTATTTGAAATGGGCATTCCAATTTTAGGTATTTGTTACGGCATGCAGCTAATGACTTTACATTTTGGCGGTAAAGTAGAACCTGCAAAAGACCGTGAATACGGAAAAGCAAATGTACATCTAGAAATTCCAAACCATTTATTTGCTGGCATTCCGACTGACCAAACTGTCTGGATGAGCCACGGCGACCTCGTTGTTGAAGCGCCAGCAACTTTTGACGTTATCGGTACAAGCAAGTCTTGTCCGGTTGCAGCGATTGCTGATGAAAACAAAAAGATGTACGGTGTCCAGTTCCACCCGGAAGTGCGCCACTCAGAATACGGCAACGACCTGCTTAAAAACTTTGCTTTAAACATATGCGGTTGTAAGGGTGATTGGTCGATGGAGAACTTCATTGACGTCGAAATTAAAAAGATTCAAGAGCTTGTTGGGGATAAAAAAGTGCTCCTAGCTCTCTCTGGCGGGGTCGATTCTTCCGTCGTCGGCGTTTTGATCCACAAGGCAATTGGTGATAAGCTTACATGTATTTTTGTTGATCATGGCTTACTTCGTAAAGGTGAAGCCGATCAAGTTATGGCAACCCTTCAAGGCGAGTTCAACATGAATATTATTAAGGTTGACGCCAAAAAACGTTTCATGGACAAACTAAAAGGCGTTTCAGATCCTGAACAAAAACGCAAAATCATCGGCAACGAATTCATTTACGTATTCGATGATGAAGCGAGCAAACTAGACGGCGTAGAATTCCTAGCGCAAGGTACGCTTTATACGGACATCATTGAAAGCGGCACAGCGACGGCGCAAACAATTAAATCGCATCACAATGTTGGCGGACTTCCAGAAGACATGCAATTTAAATTGATTGAGCCATTAAATACGCTATTCAAAGACGAAGTGCGCGCACTCGGAACGGAACTCGGTATGCCAGACGCAATTGTGTGGCGCCAACCCTTCCCAGGTCCAGGCCTCGGTATTCGCGTACTCGGTGAGGTGACGGAAGAAAAACTAGAAATCGTCCGCGAATCCGATTTTATCCTAAGAGAAGAAATTAAAAATGCCGGTCTTGAACGCGAAATCTGGCAATACTTCACAGCCCTACCAAACATCCGAAGCGTGGGTGTCATGGGTGACGGCCGCACATACGACCACACTGTCGTCCTCCGCGCCGTAACAAGCATCGACGGCATGACAGCCGACTGGGCGCGCATCCCGTGGGACGTGCTGGAGAAAATTTCTGTGCGAATCGTGAATGAAGTGAAGCACGTGAATCGTGTTGTGTATGACGTGACGAGTAAACCACCAGCGACGGTGGAGTGGGAATAAATAAAGAAACCGTGAACCCTTTGATAGTAGGGGGCACGGTTGTTTTTTTATTTGCGTAACCATTAGGATTTTATTTTTGAACTAATTTAATTCCTTCTATCAATTCAATGGTTTTCATTTTGTCTATTCTAGTATCTCTATAATCAGTAGATAAAAAATTATCTTGCCAGAATACGCACAATTCATTATCTACGTTTATAATTTCAACTACATTAGGATATTTCTCTCTTTGATTGTTTATGTTAGTAAACGTATTTCTCCCTAAAATTGCATCACTAGCAATAGCTATTAAAATTTCATTTGATATATCTTTTTTTTTCAACTTAATATATATCCTATTCCCTCCAGCAGCTGAAAGTTCTCTTGCTTCTTGAATATAGTTTGCAATATCAGAATCAAGGTGTTCGTACCTTCTAAATTTTGATTTTCGCACTAATAATTTCGCATAGTATTTTACATAAGAATATACTCTATTTTTATATCGGCTAAATATTACTTTCTTTTCAATAAAAGCCATTTCTCTCGCTAAATAGATCACAGGAACATTTAATGCCCAAACCAGAGGTTCTATTCCAAATGACAGCCAAAAATCCAGTGAAAAAACATCATTAATATTTTTCAAAAATTGATTTATCGCAGTAACTAGCATAAACAAGCTAATACTTATCAAAAAGAAGTTAAAAAAATTAGCAACAATTTTTGTGTCTTCTTTTTTATTTGCGACTGCTATTAATGCAGAAAGAATTGCTATAATAAATATCAATACCATTTCCCAGATAACAGGCAAAGTATAGGTTGAATTTATGAAAAGTGGAATAGCCACAATACTAAATAATTCGGTTTTCTTTTCAAGAATTAATTCTCTAAAATTCAGTTTTTTTAAATACTCAACAATTGGAAAGACTGAAAAAAATAAAACAATTAAGTAGTCTTTTATATACCATGGTGAAATCTGCAAATTATCTCTATATACAAAAGAATATATTATAATTAAGTAGATTAAATTTATTACTATTATCACTATAGCAATAGGATTTAATAAAAACTTTATCATGTATTTAATAACGTTCTTTAAAGAATTTAATAAATTATTTTTTCTTCCGAATATGATAATAAGGAAAAGTGAAATTAGAATCCAGTATAAAATTGCTTGCTCTCTTGTACTCATTCAAAAGCTCCCCTTTAGTAATAATTCATATTATCTGCTTTGAAAGATAAAGTAATGAACTTATTTGATACATAAGGATTCACAACTAAATTTTCAAATTGAATTTTTACTCCTTCGATTTTATCAATTCTCGATTGTATGATAATCGGTTTCTCTCCCAACACTGTTACAAGAATGCTTTTATATCGTTTATCTTTCATTATATCACCTTTTTGGAAAAAACAATTGAAGAGATATGACTTAAAAAGATTTTTTGAATTTTATCTGCAACTATTTTGCAAACCAACCCTACAATAACAATCGAAAGTCAAAAAATCTAAAAAACGTTAAATTCTTTCATGTTGCTTTTTTCTAGCCTAACCAACATCTATTGGTAAGCGGATTACGAAATTTGAGACAAAAATTAGAAGAGCATTATTTCAAAAGTCAAACACAAAGGAGCTGCCAAAGATGTTCACCAACCAAAACTACATCAAAAAGTGCCGAATCCACAAAAACAATGCAGACATCTACCCATTCAATATTCCTTCAATTCAAAAGACCGAAGAACTAGTTTTTGATGAAAATATAACATTTTTTGTTGGCGGAAACGGCATGGGAAAATCGACTTTATTTAGAAGCGATGGCGGTTAACTACGGATTGAATCCAGAAAGCTGTACAAAAATTTTTACATTCTATACGAAAGAAACGCATAGCCAATTAAGTGATGCAATTCGGGTTGTGAAGGGAATAAAACGAGCAGATTATTCTTTCTTTTTAAGAGCAGAAAGCTTTTATAATTTAGCTACAACGATAGATTAATTGGATAAAGAAGGTGGTGGGAATCCGATTATTGATTCTTACGGGACAGGGTATCTCTTCATGAACAATCGCATGGTGAGGCTTTTATGGCAGTCATTTTGAATCGTTTTTCCGAAAATGGCGTGTATTTATTGGATGAACCGGAAGCGGCTTTGTCACCAACTAACTTTGCTTCAGGCGATAAATAATTTAGCGAAGAAAGGGGCGCAATTTATTATCGCCACACATTCGCCTATTATAATGTCTGAGGTGGTCCATAAATGTTAGACTATAATAATAGTGAGACAGGAGTGGAATAATAATGAGAATGAAATATAGTTATGAATTTAAGCTAAAGCTAGTCAAAGAGTATACTGAAGGTATGGTATATTTTGGATTCTTGGCAGAAAAATATGAAATCCATCGTTCCCAAATCCAGAAGTGGGTTGCAGATTATAAAGCGAATGGTGAAGAAGTATTAAAAAGACGAAAGTTTAAGGTGTATGATGGTCAATTCAAAATAAATGTAGTAAAATATATGCATAGAACCGGTTCATCATTGGCAGTTACCGCAAGAAAGTTTAATCTGAATTCTTCAACTATTGTAAGAAGCTGGGAAAAAATATACCTTGGACATGGTGAGCCAGGATTAATGATTGATAAACGATCAGGAAGGCATGATAAAGAGCAGTTAAAACCTGTATCATTAAAACTATCTCATAAGTCCAGAAAAGAACTTGTTGAAGAGGTCAATTTATTACGGACTGAGAATGCATACTTAAAAAAGTTAGATGCCTTAGTTCAACAGAAAAAAATCTTAGTGAAAAAGAAAAAACACAAATAGTTTATGAACTAAGGCATGAATTTTCAATAACTGAGTTGTTAGTTGTAGCAAGACTGGCAAAAAGTACATACTATTATCACGTTAAACATTTAGATAAAATAGGGAAATATCTAGACATACGAAAATATATTCAGGAAATTTATGAGCAACATAAAGGTAGGTACGGGTATCGGAGAATAACTTATGCCTTACATGAATATGGTATAACATTAAATTCCAAAACAGTCTTAAAATTAATGAGAGAACTCGGACTCAAATGTACACTTAGACCCAAAAAATATCGTTCATATTATGGATCTGTTGGAAAGGTTGCAAATAATATTCTTGATAGAAATTTCAAAACTGATAAACCCAATCAAAAATGGGTGACAGATGTTACAATGTTTCAGGTTAATGGAAAGAAGATATTTCTTTCTCCTATTATGGATTTGTACAATAATGAAATAATCGCATATGATATCAGTCAAACATCTAATCTAGAAATGATAGAGAGAATGATGAAACAAGTAGCAAGACGAAGATCATACGCAACAGAAACAATTTTACATTCTGATCAAGGGTATCACTATCAATCTTTTCTATACCAAAGTATTCTATTCCAGCAGAAGATTACTCAAAGTATGTCGAGGAAAGGTAATTGTTTAGATAATGCAGCCATTGAGAGTTTCTTCGGCACAGTAAAATCAGAATTTTACTACAATCAAGAATTTACAAGCATAAAGCACTTTGCCAACGAGCTACATAACTATATTAGCTACTATAATAATGAGCGAATATCTTTGCGACTTGATGGAAAATCGCCTAGACAATACTTGAAGTTCAAAAATAAATAGTATGATTATTTGGAGGAAATAAAATGCTGAAAAATCACTTTGACAAAAGGAAATTTAGAATTTGGAAATATAGTGTATCATTAAATACATTATTGCTCAGAAGTGTCGAAGATTTAAATACTACTATAGATATATTATTTTATGGAGTTAAATCCATGAATATTGAAAGCACTATGACAATAACTGGAATTAACGAAAAAATACATAGTGAATTTTCTGAATTCATAATCAATACACCGAATGGTATCATGACAATTAAGGCAATTTCATGTAAAGTGGTTGAGTCTGAACTAAGTTATGATGATTTAAATGGATATTTCAATCATATGCTCTGAATTAACATTGAATTCAGTCAAGAAGTCCAACTTTCGCGGTGCACTTCAGTCGTGTCCGGATGCTGCCATTTTTTTATTCAATCATGAGGACACAATTCAAAAAGTAGACTACGAGGAAACAGAACATTTTATTGTATCGAAATACTTTTTTAGCAACTATCCATCTTATCGCGACGAGTTTTTGGAAGATAATTAAAAAAGCAACAATCAAATGGTTTTCCACTTGATTGTTGCTTTTTTTAAACAAAAAAAACCAAAAAAGCGACAAGGCCAGTTCGCTCTTTTGGTAACTAGGTGGGGCAGCAAACAGCAAAAAGCTGTTTACTACATTTATATAATACCATGATAACGTGGAGGAAATATGGAGGCGCATTCTAAATTCTCCATATTTTCTCCATAGAGTTTTGCTAACCTATATGTATAAAGGAGGGGTGAGATTGAAAAAAAGTTTAATTTGGAGCATTGTTATTGGTGTTTTACTGCTGATAAGTATTTTATTAATTGGTTTTTGGCTGATGAATAAAAATATGTCCCCAAATGAACATCGCAATATGGACATGGGAGCGGAGGATAAAGTTGTTACCTTAAAAGAAGAACCAGATGAAGCGCCTCGGCCACTGAAAATACCGGATATACTTGAGCCATCGACGGTTAATGATGAAAGGGTCGTTTATGATATTGAAGCAAAAACTGGCGAATCAGTCATAAAAACAGGTGAAAAAACGAAGACACTTGGTTATAATGGAAATTATTTAGGTCCAGTTATTCGGCTGGAGAAAGGTCAAAAAGTAACCTTTCGAACGAAAAATAGTTTGAACGAGGAAACAAGTTTCCACTGGCACGGGCTTGTTGTACCTGCTGTTTCAGACGGTGGGCCGCACCAAACCATTCCTGAATATAGTAAAAAAGAGGTCAACTTCACTGTGAAGCAAGATGCAGCGACACTCTGGTTTCATCCTCATCCGAAAGGCAACACGGCAAAACAAGTCTATCAGGGCCTTGCCGGCTTAATTTATATTGATGATGAAAATCAAAAGAGTAAAAACCTTCCTTCAGCTTATGGGAAAAATGACTTTCCAGTGATTATACAAGACCGCAATTTTATGGAAGACAACCAATTTGATTATGCGAACGATCGAAACAGCGACGGGACACAAGGCGAAAGCTTAGTCATCAATGGGACTATCCGTCCGTATCTTGATGTGAAGTATGATAAAATTAGACTTAGAATGGTGAACGGTTCAAACGCGCGTGAGTATAACTTGGCCCTTTCAAATGGTGCCAAAATCACGCAAATCGCGACTGATGGTGGACTTCTTTTGAAACCAGTGTCGCTAACAAATTTAAAACTATCGCCTGGTGAGCGAGCAGAAATTATTTTAGATTTTACAAAAATACGGAATAAGAAAGTGGCGTTACAAGACGGTCGGGCAACCGTTTTACGTTTCATTGTGGCGGATTCGCTTATTCGAACCGAGAACCCACAACAAGTGCTTAACCAAATTGATTCCCCTATGGAAACTGAAGATGCGAAGGTGGACAAAATTACGCTTTCTGGAATGGGGCATATGGTCGCAATTGATGGGCAGAAATTTGATATGAATCGCATTGACAAGGAAGTGAAGCAAGGTACGGAAGTCATTTGGGAGGTGACAAATGAAGGTGGCATGATGGGGGATATGAATCACCCATTTCACATTCACGGTACGCAATTTCAAATTGTAAGCCGAAATGGAAGGGCTACCATGGGCAATGAACGGGGATTGAAAGATACGGTTGTGATTGCGCCAAATGAATCGGTCAAGCTAAAAATCCGCTTTAATCAAAAAGGTGTGTTTATGTATCATTGTCATAACCTTGAGCATGAGGAAAACGGTATGATGGCTCAAGTCAAGGTGCTGTAGAAAAAGGAGTTGTGTGAAAATGATTGGAGATTTGTGTGACTATATTTTTGGTGGGGGGACGGTTGGAATGCTTCTGATGCTGCTTTTCTGGGTGGTCATGATGGCAGCGATTAGTTTTCTCATGTATGTCATGATGAGTCGCGAGAAGGAAAAAATTGAATTTGCCTCCTCTAGTGAACAGCCTGAACAAGTTTTACTTAACGAATTCATGCGCGGTCACATCAATGAAGAGGAGTATTTGCATAAAAAGAAATATTTATAAATCATCAGCGCGGGGAGTGTTCACATTGAAAATCTTAATTGTAGATGACGAGCCTAAAATTTTAGATGTTGTAGAGGCATACTTAGTTGCCAAAGATTATCTGGTATTTCGGGCAAATTCAGGTGAAACTGCATTCAAGAAATATACGTTAAGTAGCCCAGATTTAATCATTTTAGATTTAATGTTACCTGATAAATCTGGTTTAGAGATTTGCAAAGAAATTCGAGCAAGCGGGGACGATACACCGATTATTATGCTTACAGCCAAATCAAAAGAGCAAGATATTTTAACAGGTTTACAATTGGGCGCAGATGATTACATCGTCAAACCATTTAGCCCAAAAGAGCTTGTTATGCGAGTTGAAACGGTTCTTAGGCGAAGCGGAAGTTTAATGAGCAAAAAGAATAATAAGTTAGCCTTTGATCAAGGAACATTAATTATTTATCCGGGCTCTCGGCAAGTATTTTTACACGAAGAAGAGATTTTTTTGACTAAAAAGGAGTTTGACTTACTCGTTACATTGGCGATGAATCCGACGCAATATTTTCCGCGAGAGGCGCTTGTTGAGGCATTATATGGTTGTGATTCAATAAATTCCGATAGAGCGATTGATTCCCATATTAAGAATTTGCGACAAAAAATAGAAGTTGATTCGAAAAAACCAAGGTTTATTTTAACAATACACGGGAAAGGCTACCGATTTGGGTGTGCAGAATGAAAAAACGAACGATTAAGACGCAACTTATTTTCGGATTTGCAGCGCTTTCGGTCCTCATTATTGGCTCAATTAGTTTTATTACAGCTTATTTAATGAATACGCATTTTGAACGATACATTATGGAAAAACAAAATGAAATGATTAAGCAAACGGAACACAGCGTTTTGCTCGCTTACAATGAGGATGCGAATACATGGGATACGAAGCGGCTTAGGCAAATTAATGAATCTATTGCTACTAAGGGACAATGGTACATTCTATTTGATGTTTCGGGAAATTCAATTTTCTCACCAACAGAAAGTGAGCAAATTGACAGCCAGAAAGAGATGAAAGCGCTGCAAGAAAAGAACCCAACTAAAACGGAAGAAATGACGAAAATTTTTAATCTTGAAGATTCGAATGGTCGAGAAATTGCAACGTTAGACATTCATTATGTTGGTCCATTAAATTATACCAAACATGACCTTGCTTTTATGCGCGATATGAAAATGAATCTACTCATTGTTTCCATTTCTGCCTTTTTCTTTTTGACTTTTATCGTAACATGGATGTCTAGACGACTGAGTTATCCACTTGTTCGCTTGAATGAGAAGACAAAAGAAATTGCAGAAGGAAATCGGCTTGAAACGATGCTGCCAGAAAGTTCAACAATTGAAATCAATGAGCTTGTATTATCGATTAATGAACTGTCACGTCGCTTAGGCAAACAAAACGAATTAAGGAATCGTTTGACAACAGATATAGCGCACGAGCTTCGAACCCCTTTAACGACTGTAAAAGCGCACATTGAAGCGATGATTGACGGGATTTGGCCGGTGACTCCAGAGCGTCTGAAAAGCTGTTATGACGAAGTGGACCGATTAACTCGTCTTATTGGGAGCATTGAGCAAATATCAGCGATTGAAAGTCATATCGAAAATCTAGATATTCGACCTTTTGATTTAAAAAGAATGTTGTTTACTTTGCGTGATAATTTTGAAGCTCAGTATGAGGCGAAAGAGGTTGAGTTAGAAATTATTAGTCCTGAAATCGAATTAGTTGCAGATGAAGACAAAATTCGCCAAGTCATCACGAATCTTTTAGCCAATGCTTTAAAATTCACGCCTGCTCTTGGAAAAGTCATTGTCCAAGCGGCAGATACGGGAGATGAGGTTATTATTAAAGTGATGGATACAGGCGAGGGCATCCCAATTGAGGAACAGGAATACATTTTTAATCGATTTTATATGACGAATTTATCACGAAATAACGGCTCTCGTGGCAAAGGTATTGGACTTGCCATCGCCAGATCAATTATTCGAGCACATAAAGGGAATATTCGTGTCGAAAGTGAGCTTGGTAAAGGTAGTATTTTTATTATTCAATTACCTAAATAAGGTTTTTATTGGGCCTATAGATGGTTTAAAGCGTCTATAGGTTTTTTGTGTATTTTCAGGTAGACGTCATGTAGTTCTTTGTGATACAATAAAAAATAATACCGAGAATAATTTATTTGAATTGAGACGGGGGCAAACATGAATCGCTATAAAAAAATAATCATCGTATTTTGTGTGCTAGCATTGTTTCTAGTAGTAGCATCCTTACTGAAAATCGAATTTTCATCCGAAGAAAGATCTTTTTTAACCCAGTTATTACGAAATCTTTTTTAAATAAGTGAAGAGTAGGAGTATGATTTTTTAAAAATCATGCTTTTTTTGTCCCAAAAACAAAATTATTTTGTAGTAGTAATGAAAGGAAATTTGTTTTTCTTTCAGAATCCATGGTTTTGAAAGGAGGAGCGTTGTCTTATTCACCATGGAAAAACACAACTACCGAGAAGGGATGGGGAAAAATGCAAAAAAGAAAAAAGGGGACAAAAATAATTAGCATCATCTTATTAGCGGTTCTTTTAGTAAGTGTTTTGTTTCCGAAAACTGGATCTGCAGCATATTTACAACTGGATGAAACTGGATATTATTATACTGGAACGAGTGTTTCAAATGGACATTACGCTAATAATGATGATATTTGGAATATGAAAATGGACGGGAAGGACGTCTTTTGTATTGACTCGGGCGCTCGTGCAGATTCATCTGATGGGTATTACGCAGAGGAATATTTCCATGCCGAGAAAGATCGTCTATCTAAAATAGCTTATTATGGTTTCACAAATACAAACCAAACGTATACGGATTTTGCGGTCACCCAATTGATGATTTGGGAATCATTTGGGGATAGTTTAGAGTGGACTTCAGTTCCAAATTACTGGGATAGAAAACATCAAATTAATTTGAAAATCCAAAAACATAACACACAACCTTCATGGCACAATCAGGAAATCACTTTAATTGAAGGCCAGGAATTGGTCCTTGATGATACGAATAATGTGACAGACTGGCTGAATCTTGTCAGTAATACAGCGAATATTTCTGTTCAAAAAGAGGGAACTAAGTTACGTCTTAAAGCAGAACGTAGTGCAGCTTCTACTGGGGCGCTAACATTTACGAAAGTTCCAGATAATGTGGTGGGTGCTTCAATTGTGTACCACAGAGCTAACTTTCAAAGCTTAACAGATTTCAAATTGCAAGACCGCGGGGAAGCGAAATTAAATGTGAGAGTTAAAAAACTTGGCGGTGTTCGGATTATGAAAATTGACCAAGAAACGAAAGCGCCACTTCCAGGCGCGACGATTCAGTTTAATTACGGGGATCAAGAGCGGAAAGTTGTGACGAATGCAAATGGAGTTGCAGAACTTCAAGGAATTCCTGAAGGGACGATTGTTACGGCTTCAGAATCTTTAGCGCCGAATGGTTATCATAATTTGAGAGCGCGTCATGAAATCACGGTTAAGCCGCTTGAGACAGTTGAAATCATTTTGGATAATGCCAAGCAAAAAGGTACTGTTTCCTTAGCTAAAACAGGTGAAGAATTTGGTACCGCGATGCCAAATCAATACTACAGCTTGCAAGGTGCAGTTTACGGGGTCTATACGAGTGAAAACGTTCGGGTTGCTGAACTTCAAACCAGTGAAACGGGTGTCGCTACATCACAAGCACTTCCACTTGGGAATTATTATCTTCAGGAGGAAGTTGCACCAGCTGGTTATTTATTAAATACTGCAAAAATTCCTTTTAAACTTGAATATGCAGGACAAGACGTAGCAATCACAAATGTGAATGCTGCTGCTTTTGATAAAGAACAAAGAGGCGAAGCTATTTTAATTAAGGAAGACTCGGAAACGGGAGCTAAGCCCCAAGGAATGGCGCAACTAGACGGTGCGGTTTATGAACTTTACCGGACAAGTGATGATGAATTAATCGATACGATTACAATTGAAGATGGTCGGGCAAGTGTAAGCAATTTGCTGCTTGATGATTATTATTGGCTTGAAAAAGAGGCGCCGCTTGGGTATCAGTTGGACGTGGAAAAGCATCATTTTAAGCTGGAGTATGATGTTCTTTCTGAATTTGCTACAACAACGGTTACAGTAAAAGAAAACGTTATTAAAGAGCAAATTAAAGTGATTAAAATAGATGCGGATACGAAGCAACCGATTAAGAGAAATCCTGCAAAATTCAAATTGAAGGATTTAACGACCAAATTATATGTTCCGGTAGATGGCAAAGAAGAGTTTTCAACTGACAAAAATGGTGAGGTTACAACAGCGCCAGTTCCGTTCGGGGAATATGAGCTTATTGAAACGGATGCACCTGATGGTTACTCGCTATGCCGGGCAACAGAGAAAATTACGGTGGACGGCAGCCATAACGGCGAAATTGTTGTGAAAATAACGAACAGTGAAAAAGAGAAAATTACAACACTGACTTCAACAGATGACGCATCAAAAGATTTTCTATCAAACCGTTATAAAATGAAAGAGATGCCACAGCTCGGTGATGAAATGGATAAAATGGCTTTATTTATCGGATTAGTTATATTAATGGCTGGGCTTACATTGTTTTGGAGCAGCAAAAGAAGAAAAAATTCAAAAGAGTAAAGCCGAATTCTTTTGAAAAAAAGCTGTTGCGAAATCATCCTTTTTGATCGCGCAGCAGCTTTTAATACTATAAGAAATAAAATTGTATGCATAAAATGAACAATTTATAATGAGATTAAGGGGGAATCATAGAAAAAGGTGGGATAATGAATGCGAATCGCAATTGTAGATGATTCAAAGATGGATGCTACTAAATTAGAAGAAGAATTGCTATGCTACTTCAGAAAAAATGAGATGAAAAAGGTGGAAATTGATATTTTTGAAGATGATGAAACTTTTTTAACGTATGTGCTAACGAATGAATTTCACTACAAAATCATTTTCTTAAATATTGGAAAAAAACCTTTAGATGGAATAAAAACAGCAAAGAAACTCCGTTTTATCGAGAAAGATGCTCTAATTATTTATGTGACCAACGCCGATTTATATGAAATCGACACATTTTCAGTTCAGCCATTTCGCTACATCATCAAACCAGTTACTGAAAAAGTGGTTACACTTCATTTAGATGCTGCTATAGCAGAAATTATGAGTCAAGTTGACTATGTTTTTTTGAAAAAAGGACATGAACGTCATCAGTTTAAAAATAAAGATATTTTGGTAATTCAATCTTTTGGGAGAAAATTGAATATTTTAACAACGGAATTGGAAGAGTATAATTTTTATGGTCGGCTAAAGAACGTTGAAAGAAATTTAAACCCATATTTGTTTGTGAGAATTAATAATTCCGTTATTATCAATCTTTCCTATGTGAGAAAAATAACGGCAGATGATATATTTTTATATACCAACGATCAATTTCATATAAGTCGGGCAAAGAAAAAATATGTCATTGAAAAATACCAGCAGTTTATTGGTAAAAAAATGGGGATTGTTTATGAATAAGCACATTTAAATTTTTAAGATTTAGCATAAAAAATATTCTGTGCCTTTCGTAATCTGTGGGATTCCAATTTGAAAATGTCAAAATTGGTTGCCGGTTATGACATAATAGTAGCCTATTTATAGCAAGCGCATGTTTCAAGTAATTTCTTTTCTTATGCTGATAGTAAAAAGCAAAGAAAAGGGGATGAACGACTTATGTTAAATCAGAAACATCGTGTGCATAAGCAACACACTTTTGATGCTTATTGTAAAAAAGTTTTAAAAAATGAGGTACGGAATATTTATAAGGAGCTGGAACGGAAGCGTCAAAGGGAAACTTCACTTTCGCTAGTTTCACCAAGTGAGCTGTTTAAACTTGGCTTTATAAAAAAAGATGAACTGTTTATGAGCGATAAACTCATAGTTGTGCAAGAATGTGAAGTTATCATTAAAAATGAAGTCATTAGAAATGGTATTTTAGAACTGCCTGAAACATTCCGACAAGTGGTTATTTACTATTACTTTTTAGGAATGTCTGACTATGAAATAGCGGAGAAACTTGGCATGGTTAGGCGAACAGTTTCTAGATGGCGCAATCAGGCGCTAAGTTTGTTACAGCTTTATTTTGAAGGAAAATGCTTATGAAAAAGCTGCTGCACTACGAAATTATTTGTGAGGCGACTTTAGGTGATGCTTTAGCCATTCAAAAAGTTTTACAGCGCTATATGCCATATATTAATACGCTTGCTACGCGGAATGTTGTCGATGAGTACGGTAATTCCTTTTTTCAAATTGATGAGGAAATACGGAAACGTCTGGAAAACAAATTGACAGAAACAATCCTCTTATTTGAAGTATAGTAAAAAACCGGTTATCCGCGAGGATAACCGGTTTACTTCGTTATTTAAAATCTGTTAAACCTTTTCCGCTTAAAATTTTTGGAATGTATTTTTCAATGCGGGCTATTTTAGTTTTGGATTGTTTTGGCTCTGCAAAATGGCGGATATAACCACGTTGTCTGCCAGGCGTGAGTGCGAAAAATGCTTCATGTAGTTCTGGATTTTCATTGAGTTTTTCTTGGAATTCTGGTGGGATAGGAATATCTTGTTTTTCTTGTTTAGGAACTTGTAACCCTGCTTTTTCCACCTCAATGGCTTGATTAACGTAAGCTTTGATGGAGTCTTCAAGTTTTTCGACTTCTTCTAGGGAAGTGAAGCGAATTTGACGCCCAACAACCGTATTTTCTCCAGTTTTTTTAAGAATGTCATCGGGATCTTGTAATAAAGCACCTTTAAAAAAGAGGAGAGCCATATAGGCTTTAAAACCTTGAATGATAACGATATTTTTATCATCAAATGTGTAGCAAGGTTTGCCCCATTTTAATTCTTCTGTTAAGTCGCACGTTAAAAGAATGGAGCGTAGTTTTTCAGATTCAGCATACCACTGCTTTACATTACTTAAATACTCATCAATTCTCGGGTTCATTTTGCTTTCGGTCACGAAAAGCACCTCGTTTCTTCAATATCATGTTGTTTCTTTAGCCAAAAGTTGGAAAAATAAAACATTACCCGTAAATTATAGCATAAAACGAGGAATTTGTATGTCAGTAATGATTTGGCAAAAACCTTGTCGTAGTAGAAAAGAGAGATTTAAATTCACTAAAATCACCTGCGACAGGAATGCTTGCTATCCATAAAATGGAGAAAATAAGTACGACAACCAGTAGAAATTTGCAAGAAAATAAAAGAATTTTCATGAGCTGCCTCCTCAAATAAAATGATTAATTAACGTTCTTTAAAATTCCGATAATATGGTGTATCTTCGCTAAAAGCTTTAAAATGATAACCTTGTTGTTTCAATTCTTTAATAATAGGCGGAAGTGCGTTCAGCGTGCTTTTTCTTTCATGGAACAAAATGATAAGGGGGTTACCAGAATCTTCTAAGTTTTTCACCTGTGCTAAAACTGATTTTATGACTTGATTTGTATCATCTTTATAGCGCCAATCATTGCTATCGATATTCCAGTCAAGTAGATGAAACCCTTCACCTTTTGCTTTCGCATATTCAGCATCTGTTAAGTAAGTACTCCCGTAAGGGGCTCGAATGAGCTTGGTCGAAATCCCTGAAAGTTCTTGCAGTTGTAGTTGCATTTTCTTCATTTCTTCGAGGAAAGTTGGATTATTCTTGCGGTAAAGTAATTTGGCATCGTGGGTGTAACTATGTAGGCCAACTTTGAAAGGAGAGCTTTTTAAACGCTGGAATGTTTTTTTATCGGCTTGATGTAAATTATTGCCGACAAAAAAGAAAGTCGCTGGCGTTTTTTCGGCTGTCAGAAAATCCATGAATTGATTTAAAAAAGGGGTAGGCCCGTCGTCGAATGTAAGGAAGACTGTTTTACTGTCTATTTTTTCCACAGGAGGAGCTTTTGGTTTTTCTTTTTTGATTTTATCTGGCTTTTCTTGTGTACGCTTGGTTGAAACAGTGGAATGTTCATTTGCTTGACTTGTGAAATAGCTTGGTACTTTCCAAAGTAAAAGCAATAGGATAATACAAAGTGGGACGAAGAGAGTCAGAAACAGTGTTCCGACTCGCTTTTTCTGCGTCCTTTTCTTACGCATTTAAAAAACTCCTTTAGTAAATATAATTTGTATTTGTTAGCTCAGCTTGAATGGCCTCAGTTGGGATGACAAATGATATCGGACCCATGTAGCCAGGGGCAACATCATATTCATCAAAAGTGATAACGAGTTTGCGATTTTGATCAATATAAAAATGATTTTCAAAGTATTCTTTTGTTAGAATAGGTTCCAGTTCATTTTCATCCCAATAAATTTTATCCGAATCATCTGCTGACATTTCCGCCTTCATTTGTGCTTTAATATACTCTTGTAAAATCACGGTATAATCATCATCTTTAAATAAATCGTCTAAGCGCACCAGTTTCTGCTTCTCTTTATCAAGTGTGATATATTCATTTTGAACATAACTACTCGCCATGGTCTTTTCCACTGTGAAGCGAACTACAAGAAGCTGCTTGGTGTTAACAAGTGTGTCATAATAACTTGTAACACTATAGTGCTCACCTTTTTTTGAAACATATTCTTTGTATTCTTGGTATAGCTCTTCGCTCGTTTGGATATAAGCGTTATTGATTTGTTTCGCAAAGGCATCATTTGAAAGTCCCTTTATTTCAGGCGTTTCAATTGAGGCTTCGTTTTTTTCAGTCTTATCCTTAAACTGATTACCTGTTACGACGGCAATAACTTGATTTAAGATGGGCACGTTCCGCATTGCATTTGCAACTGTTGAATTCGTCATCACTACAACGAAAAACATCAAGCAAACTACTACGGCACTACATGCGCTCCAAGCTAGAAAGTGCTTTTTTTTCTTTGGCTGAGTTTGTAGAACATGATTGACACGTTCATTTAATTCACTTGGGATGGGAATGTTTTTATAGGCTCTTCTTAGTTTCTGAAAGTTCTTATTTGTCATCGAATAAATCCTCCTTGCGAATATCCATGCGAAGTAATTGTAGGGCTTTATAAAGCCTTGTTTTAGTTGTACTGCTGGTTTTGCCGATAATTTCGGCTATTTCGTCAATCCGCAAATCTTCAAAGTAACGCAAGACGATGATAGTTTTATATTTGATAGGCAGTCGTTCAAGCGCTTCTTTTAAATCGATATCTTCATAGCAATCCACGTGTTGCTGGCTAATTAATTCTAAAGTTTCTCCGTCGACCAGCTTTAATTTTTTATTTTTACGTAAAAAATCTATCGCCGTTCGAATGACAATTTTATAAAACCAGCTTTTTAGCGCTTCTGGTTTTTGAATAGAGTTTAAATTTAGCAGCGCTTTTTGAATGGCATCTTGGATGATATCCAGTGCATCCGCTTCATTTTTAACATAACTATATGCCAAACGATAAAAGTCAGCTTGGTAGACGGTTATGCATTCAACAAAATGATGGCGTATTTCTTCTTTCATCGAACAGGGGCCCCCTCAATATGCATATACCTAATAGACGATACAGCATAGCAAAAAGTTTGTTTTTTTACAAAAAATTTTTTTCAGTGCTAGCTTAACAGATTTTCACTGTTTTTCATACATGATTATGTTATAATCGCCTTGAAGAGGCAATAGTTTGTCTAATCACATAGTTAGACAAGGATGGCGAGTCGTCATCTGAACACAAGAATTCGAGCATTAGCCATAAAATGCTACAATGTACAACTGCACATTAAAATGTGCTGGCCTGTCGGCAAGTACATCTCCGCATTTTACGGATCGATTTTTAGTATTGCCTCTTTTATTTTGGACAAAAAGGTGTGAGCGTTATGCAAAATCAAGATGTGTTTGGCTATGCCACGAACGCACAAATCAATGATTTCCTGTATTCGCTACAATTATTTGGCGCGTCTGATTGGTCAAAAGAAAAATAAATTGGGGCGTTGTACGCGATTTCCAACCATATTGAAGATCATTACACGCTTTTTCAGGTGCCGAAGCGGAACGGAAGTGAGCGGACGATTTGTGCGCCTAGCCCGCTACTTAAAACGGTGCAAAAGCGCATTTTATTTGCTGTTTTATCCGAGCGACCGGTTTCCGAATTTGCCACTGCTTATAAAACGGGTGTTAGTATTTTAGATAATGTGGCGGGGCATGTAGGTCAAAAATACGTGTTAAAATTAGATATTGAAAACTTTTTTGGAAGTATTTTATTTCAAGATGTGATGAATTTTGCTTTTCCAAGAGCGCTGTTTCCTAAGCGTGTAAGCGCACTATTTGCGAGTTTATGTTGCTATCATGACTGTTTACCACAAGGTGCCCCGACTTCTGCGTGTATTTCGAATATTGTATTAAAGCCATTTGATGACTATATTGGGCGAGTTGCAAAAGAAATGGGTGCAGTATATACGCGTTATTCAGATGATATGACTTTTTCTGGTGATTTTGATACGAAAAAAATGTATTACAAGGCAAAATTGTTTTTGGAAGCTATGAATTTCACGGTAAATGAAGCGAAAACACAAATTTTGACTAAAAAATCCCAGCAAAAAGTGACAGGTTTAGTCGTCAATGAAAAAGTGCAAGTTCCTAAAAACTACCGGAAAACAGTTCGCCAGGAGGCTTATTTTGCGACCAAGTATGGGCTGACAAGTCACCTTGCGTATCGCCAAAATATACAAGCGGCTGAGGTTACACAAAACGCAGCTTTCCGCTATAAACTTTCACTTCTTGGGAAAATCAACTATATTTTATTAGCGAATCCTGAGGATCAGGAATTCAAGAAATGGCAAAATGAAATTAAAAGCTTGTGACCTTTCGCGTCATGAGCTTTTTTTGACGAAATGAAAGGTAGGAAATATAATGGAGAAGGAGTGAAAAAGGTGGGGTGGAGATGGAAAATGGTGAAAACCAATTTATTATTCAAACGGCTCTTTTGACAGGGAAAATTTTGCTTGAAAACGGAGCAGAAACTTCTCGCGTGGAAGATACGATGGAGCGGATTATTCGGAAAAGTATGGGAGAAGTGGCTGCTAAAAGCTATTATACATATGTTACGCTTTCGGGCGTTTTTGTGAAAACCAATTTACTTGAAAGTAGTTTCTTGCGAATTGATACGCGCGGTTACAATTTAGAAAAGGTCGTTTCGGTCAATCAAATTTCCCGCGACTATGCGAACAATCAAATTTCGCTTTCGGAAATGTACGAGCAATTAAGACAGCTCGATTTAGATTACTCCAATGATGCCATGTGGAAACAGCTCCTTTTTACGGGGCTTTTAAGTGGTTCAATTGTTCTTATTTTTGGCGGCAATTGGACAGACTTACCAAGCAGCATCATTTCGGGCGTGCTTGCCTATTTTATTTTTCAAAAGCTAACGAATTTGGCGGACTATCCATTTATTTTTGAGTTTGTTTCGACTTTTATCGGCGGATTAGTCGGCTATATGATTCATCATGTTATTGGCACGAATATTAATTTGACGATGATTGGGACGGTTGTGCCGCTTGTACCGGGAATCGGAATTACGAATGCCATTCGCGATTTGATGGCGCGCCATTATATTTCGGGCATCATTCGGTTATTTGAAAGTTTGTTTGTTGCGGCTGCACTTGGCTGTGGTGTGGCACTTGTAATTTTAATCGTATCGTGAAAGGGGCATTAAAATGGCGTTTACAATCATCTATCAGTTTGTTTTTAGTTTTATCGCATCGTGTTCATTCGGCTTTTTATGCCGTATTCCGAAACAGACGATTATCGCTGGGGGCATCGTTGGTGGAGCGGGGTGGCTCGGCTATTTTTTACTTAGCGCAAATGGATTTGGCGTTTTTATCACAAGCTTCTTTTGTTCGCTTATTTTGAGCACATTAAGCTTTGCATATAGCTACATTCGGAAGTATCCGTCGACAGTTTACTTCATTCCGGGCCTTGTGCCGGTCGTGCCGGGAATCACGTTTTACGAAGTTTTTAAAGAGCTGTTTACAGGGGAAACGGCATCCGCCGCCGCTACATTTTTCGACGTTATCAGTTCAGCGGTGGCGCTTGCATGTGGGATTACGATTGGAAATATTTTGTTCTTTCTTATTTTGAAACCAGTCATCAATAAAACTACCAAAAAATCAGACTGATGATAAACAGTCTGATTTTTTGTCCGTTTGGACTATTTTGTTAGGGCAACGAAGCGAATTTCTTTTCCAGTTACATCAAGGAAAGGAAGTTTGACGCGTGTATCTAAGCAGAAGGCATTGTAGAAGAACGGTTGTAGTGTAGTTTCTGTGCTGTCGATAGTATCTACAAAGGCTTTAATTTCTGCATATAAAATTTCAATATTTTTTAGTTTACCAATTTTTGAATCAATGCGGTTTTCGCTCACATTAACGTTTGAGTTTTGAATTTTTTCGTCAAACTCACCATTAATTGCGGCGCGAGTTTTTTCAACACGTGTGTATCTTTGATCGTCCCAATCGATTTCAATGATATGGCAGTCTTCAAGGTGAATAAAATCGCCAACCCAAAGTTTACCCTCTATTTCGACAACCATTTTGGTTTCTGAAAAGATTTCCTTGTTGCAATATTTTTTGAGTAAATAATCGTACATTTGCATGTGTGCTAGACTTTGGCACATGTGAATCATCTCCTTATAGTGCTAGAATACCACAATGTGAAATTTTGAACAATCATTTTTTTAGAAATCCGCCTAAAGCACTGTTTATTTTTTTACTTTCTATGCGAAAGACCTAGAAAAAGTCAAAAAGATACATGTTATAATGAAAGCGGAGGTGGCGGTATGTATAAAGAAATGAAACTGAAAACGCATGACAATTCGGCTTTGCATCTATACGTGTGGGATGAGGTGGAAAATCCGATTGGTATCGTACAAATTGTGCACGGGATGTCTGAACACGGGGCTAGGTACAATTTATTTGCGGAAACTTTGAACAAAGCGGGGTATATCGCTTTGGCCGATGATCATAGGGGATTCGGCAAAACAGCTTTAAACAAAAGTGAACTTGGGCATATCGAACCGAGCGATAGCGTGCGGAAAATGGTGTTAGATGAGCGGGCTGTGCAACTTTATGCGCAGGAAAACTATCCGAATTTGCCTTATTTCGTTTTTGCGCACAGCATGGGGAGCTTTATTATTCGGCTGTTTATGGCGGAATTCAAGGCTGATGGCGTCATTCTTTGCGGTAGTGGTATGCAGCCGCCGCTACTTTTAACCGCAGCAAAATGGATTTCGAGCAAGCGAATTAAAAAGAATGCTGCTAGGCGCAGCGAGATTTTAAATAAATTGGCATTTTGGGGATACAACCGTACATACCACGAGCCGTCGAATTTCAGTTGGCTAACGCGCGACCGCCACATACAAGCTGCCTATGAAAAGGATCCGTTCGGCGGGCCAATCGTTGGAACATCTGGTTTCTTCCACACACTTTTCACTGTGATTGCCGAGTCGCAGGCAGAAACGACTTTTGAGCGCGTTCCAGAAGACTTGCCGCTGCTGTTTTTATCGGGAACAGCCGACCCAGTTGGTCACTACGGCAAAGACATTCCAAAACTCGCCGTCACTTTGGCTGAAAACGGCGTGTCTGATGTGACATACAAGCTATATGAAGGCGCCCGCCATGAATTGATTAACGAAACATGCAAGGAAACTGTGTTTGCTGATATTATTCGCTGGATAAAAAGGAAGACCTCAAGTTGAGGTCTTCCTTTTTATCTAATTTGGCCTTCGCCGAAAATGATGTATTTGGTAGATGTAAGTTCGTGTAAGCCCATTGGTCCTCTGGCGTGTAATTTTTGTGTGCTAATGCCAATTTCAGCGCCGAAGCCAAATTCAAAGCCATCAGTGAAGCGCGTTGACGCATTAATATAGACGGCAGCTGCGTCCACTTCATTTTGGAATTTTAATCCAGTGAAGTAGTTGTTTGTCACAATTGCTTCTGAATGCCCTGTACCGTAGCGGTTGATATGTGCGATGGCTTCGTCTTCACTCGCAACCACTTTGATCGCTAAAATGAAATCCAAAAATTCAGTTGCGAAATCTTCTTCAGTTGCAGGGACACTGTTTGTTAAAAAGGAGCGCGCTTTGTCGTCTGCTCGAAGTTCAACGTGGAACGGCGCAAGCGCTTTTTCGATAACTGGAAGTAACTCGCTTGCGACCGTCTCATGAATGAGCAGCGTTTCACAGGCGTTACAAACGGAAGGGCGCGACGTTTTAGCGTTCACTAAAATCCGTGTGGCCATTTCAAAATCGGCATCTTGATCGATGTAGACGTGACAATTTCCCGTTCCCGTTTCAATAACCGGAACAGTGGCCGTGTCAAGCACGGTTTGAATAAGCCGCGCACCACCACGCGGAATGAGCACATCTAAATACGTATTCAGGCGCATTAAATCGCGAGCTGTTTCCCGTGACGTATCTTCCACAAGTTGAATCGACGTTTTCGGAAAGCCCGCAAGCTCTATCCCTTGCTGCAAGACGGCGACGAGCGCAGTATTCGAATGAATGGCCTCGCTTCCGCCGCGCAAAATGACAGCATTACCTGTTTTAAAGCAAAGGGCAGCAGCATCCGCCGTTACATTTGGTCTTGATTCATAAATAATCCCAATGACGCCAAGGGGAACTCGCTTTTTCCCAATAGTAAGACCTGCCTCATTTTGAAACATATTGTCAACTTGACCGATTGGGTCCGGTAACTCGGCGACCTGCATGATGCCGTTTGCCATATCGTGAATCCGCTCTTCTGTGAGGCGTAAACGATCAAGCATCGTGTCCGCTATCCCATTTTGTTTGGCGTTTGCAAGGTCTTTTTCGTTGGCAGAAAGAATGGTTTCGTAATGCGCGATTAGTCCGTTTTTCATTTCAGCAAGCGCCGCATTTTTTTGTTTCGTGCTAGCCAAAGCTAAAAAGCGACTTGCTTCTTTTGCAAGTTTTCCTTTCACTTCTAATTCACCCATTTAAGATATCCTCCTTTTTATGTGCGAAAAGTGTTCCAACTTGTTCACCAGAAATAATCGAATAAATGACTTCCGGGTTATTCCCGTTTGTAAGCACCATTTTTTGATTATTTTGCAAGCAGAGGGCAGCCGCAGTGAGTTTTGTGAGCATACCACCAGTGCCAAATTCAGAGCCTTTTCCGCCAGCTAACTTAACTATATCAGCCGTGATTTCATGAACTTCGTGAAACATCATTGCATTAGGATTTGTAAGTGGATTTGTATTATAAAAGCCATCAATATCAGAAAGCATAATCAGCAGTTCTGCTTGAATAAGTTCAGCAACAACAGCTGATAAGCGGTCATTATCACCGAATTTCGTAATATGTTCGATTTCTTCAACCGCGACCGTATCATTTTCATTTACAATGGGAATCGTTCCTTGAGAAATGAGCATCTCAAAAGTGTTGATGACATTTTCTCGACTAATCGGGTAATCTGTCACATCGCGCGTTAGTAAAACTTGTCCAACAGTATAGCCATACTCGCCGAAAAGCTTGCTATAAATGTGCATCAATTCGCTTTGCCCAACAGCCGCAATTGCTTGTTGCTCAGGAATCGTTTTCGGACGCTCTAAAAGTTGCAACTTCCGGCAGCCGACACCAATCGCACCAGAAGACACAAGGACAACCTCTTTGCCTTCATTACGAAGCTCAGACAAAACGCGAGCCAGTTTTTCAATTGTTCGCAAATTAATATTGCCGTTTTCGTACATAAGTGTACTCGTTCCAACTTTCACTACAATTCGTTTACACTGTTTTAAAGATTCGCGCATTTTTCTTACCCCTTCTGAAATAGAATACTTCTATTTTACTATAAAATGAAGTTTTTACCAGCTATTTTTCGCAAAAAAAAGCTAGCCTCCAATTTAAAGGCTAGCTTTTACTTATTAAGCAGAACGTGTCGTTTTTGATGCTTTTCCGAGCCGAGAAACTTGTCTTAGTCCCGTACTCATTAGTGTTAAGATAACAATCCAAGCTACGATAATCAGCACAATTTGTTTAAATGCGATTTGCGGTAGCGGGTTGAGCGGGCAATCCCACAAGAAGTGGAGGACAATTGGAATAATGAACAGTTTCCAAAACTGACCAGTAAACAAGTGCTGCATTTCCAAGTTTTCGCTTCCTTTTTTAGCGAGAACAACAGCCGCACCAGTAATCGCAGCCCAAGCCACGTGCCCACCAATCGACTGCCAACCACGCGAGAAAATAATTTCAAGCATCGTGTCACTTGCGAAAGTAACGTTTTTGGTTAAAGCAAATGCTTCAAGGCTATAATTGAACGCATACCCTAGCGATTCAAATGCTGCAAATCCAGCCCCAACAGCCGCACCAATTAAAAGACCATTTAATACATATTTAGAACGAAGTGATTTAATGAAGAGGGCAACGATAACCATTTTCCCAGTTTCTTCAATAATCCCAACAAGTAAAGCATTAAAATAATTTAGTTTTCCAACCGGAATAATACTATATAAAATTAAAGTCGCAACAAGTGCCGCAACACCCCCGATGAAAAACATCTTCACAACATCAAAAATACTAATATTTCGCGGCGCATTTGTTTCAAAGAAGAAAACAAGTGCCGAAAACGGTACCGTGAACGAACCAATTACCATTAACCCAGGAATCGTGTTAGCATTACCAAAAATATATGTACATGCAAGAAGCAATCCATAAGTGATAGCAAGAATAATAAATACACGAGAATACACCCAAGGTCTCGGCCAAGAAGCCGAAATCATATTTTCAGAAGGCGTTGTACTTTCGGTTCCTACAATAAAAATTTTGTTGGCTTCACCTTTCTTATGCTTTTTAAAAACATCTCGAAACAAATCGCCAACATTCAGATTCGCATGCTCCTCTTCACCTGTCAAATGGTCGATACTACTTAAAACCCCGTGTTTATGCTGCGTTAAATGAGATTTAAGAGAAGACCCCTGTAAAGGCTGCCAGTCGCTTTCTCCCTCTTTCTGAACTTCAGTCAACTCATTTATTTGCTTTTTTCGGAACAGTGTTTCCAGTTCGGCTTCAGTATAGGGCCCTTTTTTCTGCCCATCTTTATTTACATACCAGCGTTCCATAAATTCTCCCCCTCGTTTGTTAGTCATAAAGTACATTCCACCAATCTTTAAAGATTAAACCAAAAATAAAAAACACCTTCAGCTGAAAGTGTTTTTTATTTGGCGAACTTTTAAATTTTATTTAATTTTTCTGCTTGTTTAAGAGCAAATTGTAAACTTTCAACCAAATAATCTTTAGCCGATTCGGAAAGTTCTTTTTTTCCTAAAAATAAATCATCTTCAAATTCCATCTTTTCGCAAACTGCTTCAACATAAATAGTAATATCTGGTGAAGTTTTTGTATGTAGCTTTTCATAAGAAGGGAGATCATTTTCGCCAAGCAAGTAATCCACACTAACCCCGTATAGTTTTGCAATTTTAGCAATCATTTCTAAATCAGGCTGGCGCAGACCATATTCCCAGTTTCCGTAAGTGGAAGGGGCCTTTAAACCAATTCGCTTTGCCGTTTCAACTTTTGACCAACCTTTTTTTTCGCGTAAAAATTTAAGCCTTTCGCTTAAATTCGCCATGTTCATCACTCCTCATCGGTGATTCGATTTATTAATTCAGCGTTATCCAAAATAAATTGAATATTTTTCCTAAGAAATTCAGCGATATGAGGTTTTAGCGGTTCATCTCCAAAAGCCAACTCATTCGCATCTAGCAATTGCTCTGAAATGTGCTCAAGCTCCAGTTTAATATTTTTATTTGGGCTTTGCTTTTTGCTTTCAGATACATCATCTTCACCAATCAAATAATCTACCGTGACATCATAAAGTGTTGCAATCTCAGCCACCGTTGATAAATCAGGTTCCCGTATCCCGTATTCCCAATTCCCGTATGTAGAAGGGGCATTTAAGCCAAGACGTTTTGCAGTCTCTCTTTTTGTCCAACCACGCTTTTCCCGTAAGTTTGTTAACTGTCGGCTTAATTTTGTCATGTTTTCATCTCCTTTACACATATTATACAATATTATACACAAATAAAGTATAAAACAACCCGAATCGAATTGCAAATAAATTGACATACACTTTAGGAGTTGCTAAAATGTTTTTATGAACTCATATTGTGTGAAAGGAGACTTGCTAAGATGGAACAGTTGAACACCAAAAATATCAATGTGAATAAAATTAGAGAGATTCGCCTTGGTAGAGGTATTACACAAGCGTTTATATCGCGGGAGATGGGCTATAAATATACAAGTGGCTATTCCAATGTTGAAAAAGGTTTGGTAAGATTATCTTATCAAAATGCGCTAATTCTAAGCGAAATTTTAAACTGTGACTTAACCGATTTCTGTGATTAAAAATTACGAAATCAGTTCGTTAGAAAAAGAATAAATTTACGCTAAACTAAATAATTTATACGCAATAAGGCTGCTGATTTTAAAACCAAAATGGCTGTTTGTCATCAGTCTGGAAAAGTAAACGTCTCTACTATTTAAAAGAGGCGTTTTTTATATGGTTGACAATGCGCTTAAAATCACATAGAATGAACCAATCTATTGACGGAACAGGAGTTGTAAGGATGAAGAAAAACAATGATTCGCTTCCAACGAGTATCCTTAAAATGATGCAGGAGCGAAATTATGAGTTATCACTCGAAGAACGAAGCGAAGCATTTCATTATCTTGAAACACAACATGCATTGAATCCGGCTGATTTTAAAATCACGCATGCTTTCATTCGCCTTTTAAACCAAGGTGCGGAATATAAAGCAGCAAAAGCAATTGGGCAAGAATTTTTAATGATGGTGGGGTACAACAAAGAGATTTTAAGCGAGCTGGCAAGTACATATCAAAATTTGGATGAAATGGATCAATATTTTATGCTCGTTCGGCAATATACAGAGGAAGAAAATCAAATTCAGCAAGAAGAGCAAATCGTGGATAACATCATACCGTTCCCTAAAAAGCTAGTTACTAGGAAGCCGCAAGCTAATTTTCTTTCTTTAGATAGCCAAGAACAACTTGTTTTTTTAAGTGAGCTTAATAAGTTTGATATTGACTTGTATAAGGGGGACTTCATTGCTATTTTAGCAGATAAAAAAGCGTCTCCTTTCGTACAATCAGTCATTTTTGAACTTTTACATGAATGCCAAATTGATGACACCGTTTTGGTTTGTAAACTAGGCGAGGAGGCTGTTTTCAATCCTCAGTCACTTGAAACAGATTCTTTTTTGGATGATATGGAGGCGGAGCTTTCATTTGTTTTGGAAAACGATAATCCAGTTTTATTTATGCAAATTTTTCAGATGGTGCAACATCATTATTTCATGCTCTATCCATTTTCTTTTAAACCTAAAAATGTATCTTTATGGGTGGAATGTTATATTCTTTGGGCAAATGAGCTTTACGGCGAGGAAAAAGTGAGGTTGTCGAGTGATTTATCTGCGGAAGTGGAAAAAGGGTTGAATTTTATCCGAAAATTAGAAGAGAGCGGACAAAATTATTTGTTTTAATTTGTTTTCAAATCGCATGTTTTTATGTTATTATGAGTGAGTATGGCTGAATCTTGTCATGAAATGAATTTTTAATTGAACTAAATAGATGATGGAGGGAATATGACCATGTCAGTAAAATGGGAAAAAAAAGAAGGTAACGTAGGTACGCTTTCTTTTGAAATTGATCAAGAACAAATTAAATCAGGTTTAGATAGAGCTTTCCAAAAAGTTCGCAAGACGCTAAACGTACCTGGATTCCGTAAAGGTAAAGTTTCACGTCAAATCTTTAACCAACGTTTTGGAGAAGAAGCGCTTTATCAAGATGCACTTGATATTCTCCTTCCAGAAGTTTATACAAAAGCTGTTGAAGAAGCTGGAATCGATCCTGTTGACACACCACAAGTGAACATCGAATCGATGGAAAAAGGCGAAAACTGGAAATTATCAGCTGAAGTTACTGTAAAACCAGAAGTTAAACTTGGGGATTACAAAGGCTTAGAAGTTGAAAAACGCGATTCCGAATTGACGGACGAAGAAGTTGCGGAAGAATTGAAGACTTTAACAGAACGTCAAGCTGATTTAGTTGTAAAAGAAGAAGAGCCAGCAGCAAATGGTGATACGGTTGTCATCGATTTTGAAGGCTTCCACAATGAAGAACCTTTTGAAGGTGGTCAAGCGGACAACTATTCACTAGAATTAGGTTCTGGTCAATTCATTCCAGGGTTTGAAGAGCAATTGGTTGGCGCAAAAGCTGGCGATGAAAAAGAATTAAGCGTGACTTTCCCAGAAGAATATCATGCTGAAAACTTAGCTGGACAACCTGTTGTGTTTAAAGTGAAAGTACACGAAGTGAAAACAAAAGAAGTGCCTGAACTTGACGATGAGTTAGCAAAAGATATTGATTCAGAAGTAGAAACAGTAGCTGAATTAACAGAAAAAGTTACAAAACGTCTAAAAGAAGCAAAAGAAGATGCAGCTGTTCAAGGAAAACAAGATGAAGTGATTGCAAAAGCAGTTGAAAATGCGGAAGTAGACATTCCGCATGCTATGGTTCATCATGAAGCAGATCACTTAATGAACCATTTTGCGCAAGACTTGCAAGCGCAAGGGCTTACTCCTGAATTGTACTACCAATTCACTGGTCAAACAGAAGAAGCGATGCATGCACAAATGGAAACAGATGCTGAAAAACGTGTGAAAATGAATCTCGTTTTAGAAGCAATTGCGGAAGCAGAAAACATTGAGCCTACTGAAGATGCTGTTGATGCAGAAGTAGCAACTCTTGCAGAGAAATACGGAATGGAAAAAGACGCTGTTCGTGCAGCACTTGGAGATTTGAGCGAACTTAAATCTGATCTTAAAATCCGTAAAGCCATTGATGTTTTAGTGGAAAGTGCTGTTGAAAAATAAGCAAACAGTAATTTGAAGCAAAACGTACAAAAGGGCATGAGAATCTTCTCGTGTCCTTTATTTATAGAGAATGGATAACTAGAATTTCTTTTTTTATAGTGCTATGATAAAATCATAAGGTCGAAAAGATTTCGACTGAATAGGAACGAAGGGGTGAAGAAGATTTGTTCAAATTTAATGATGAAAAAGGCCAATTGAAATGCTCCTTTTGTGGAAAATCACAGGATCAAGTTCGAAAACTTGTTGCTGGACCTGGCGTTTATATTTGCGATGAATGTATTGAGCTTTGCAATGAAATCATTGAAGAAGAATTAAATGTTTCGGAATTTGTTGATTTTGGAGATGTTCCAAAACCACAAGAAATCCGACACATTTTAAGTGATTATGTAATTGGACAAGAACGTGCGAAAAAAGCACTATCTGTTGCTGTCTACAATCATTATAAACGAGTAAACTCTAATGAGTCTTCCGAAGACGAAGTAGAGCTTTCGAAAAGTAATATTTGCTTAATCGGTCCAACTGGTAGTGGTAAAACGCTACTTGCTCAAACGCTTGCGCGTATTTTAAATGTACCTTTTGCGATTGCTGATGCAACTTCATTAACAGAAGCTGGCTATGTAGGGGAAGATGTTGAAAATATCTTGCTAAAACTTATTCAAGCTGCTGATTATGATGTTGAGAAGGCAGAAAAAGGCATTATCTATATTGATGAAATTGATAAAGTGGCACGGAAATCAGAAAACCCATCGATTACTCGAGATGTTTCTGGTGAAGGTGTTCAACAAGCACTACTGAAAATCTTGGAAGGTACAGTTGCTAGCGTTCCACCTCAAGGGGGACGTAAACATCCGCATCAGGAATTCATTCAAATTGATACAAGCAACGTATTATTCATTGTTGGCGGTGCGTTTGACGGTATTGAACAAATTGTAAAAAATCGGATGGGTGAAAAAGTTATCGGCTTCGGAACGGAAAATGAAGTTCTAAAAGAAGAGGAAACCTATTTGTCAAAAGTTGTACCTGAAGATTTGCTGAAGTTTGGTTTAATTCCGGAGTTCATTGGGCGTCTTCCTGTTATTGCTACTCTTGAGCAACTAGACGAGGAAGCACTCATCTCCATTTTAACCAAACCGAAAAATGCTCTTGTGAAGCAATATCAAAAAATGTTGGAACTTGATGACGTCGAGTTAGAATTTGAAGAAGAGGCGCTACATGAAATTGCTAAAGAAGCGATTCATAGAAAGACAGGTGCCAGAGGGCTTCGCTCGATTATTGAGAGTATTATGCTTGATGTTATGTTTGAAATTCCTTCGCGAGATGATATTGCGAAATGTATCATTACAAAAGATGCTGTGACTGGCGATGAAGAGCCTAAACTGCAATTGGAAGACGGTTCTGTGATTCCAATTAAAACATCTGCCTAAATAAAAGCCGGTATTCTTATGGGATACTGGCTTTTTAGTATGTTAAGGGGGCATTTTGTTATATCTTTCAAACTTTTTCATGCTATAATCAAGAAAATGAAATGGATGAAATGAGGGATTTTATGGAAACGAAGAAGAAAGAGCCAAAATCAGCCATTTTTGGATGGCTAAAAGTCATTTTATTGGCACTTATTATTGCGTTTGGAATACGCTATTTCCTCATCTCACCAGTTACTGTTTATGGGGACTCAATGGATCCTACTTTGCATGACGGGGAACATTTATTCATTAACAAAATGGCAAATCCTGATCGATTTGATATTATCGTTTTCCCTGCACCTGATGAAGAAGGAGCTGAATATATTAAACGTGTCATAGGGTTACCAGGCGACACGGTGGAATATCGTTCAGACCAGCTTTATATTAATGGAAAAAAATATGATGAACCGTACTTAGATAGCGAAAAAGAAAGTATTACAAGCGGCTATCTAACTGAGGATTTTAAACTAAATGAACTGCCTGCTTGTGGTGGTGTGAATAAAGTTCCAAAGGGTGAACTATTCGTGTTAGGTGATAATCGCCGAATAAGTAAGGATAGTCGCTATATTGGCTTTATTAAAGAAGCTGATGTTCTAGGTAAAGTAATCTCATTTGGAAACACTTTACAAAGATAGGTTTTCTATAACTTTACATCAAAAAAAATAAATGGGATAATAGGTCGTGTTATCCATTCTAGAGGGCACGATATTTATTATGTACGTGCATGAGAGGAAGTCGAAAATGGAAGAAAATGAAGTGAAAAAGAAATCAAAAAAACAACAGATTCTTAGTTGGGTTCTTGTTATTGCTACTGCATTACTGATTGCACTCCTTGTTAGAACTTTTGTTTTTGCTCCAGTAAAAGTAGATGGATTATCCATGTATCCAACATATGAAAATGGAGATCGTGTTTTTATTGAAAAAATAACTGGACCTGATCGCTATGATATTGTTGTGTTTGATGCACCAGTTTCGACTGGTGATGAAGGAAAATACTTCATTAAACGTGTCATTGGTATTCCTGGTGACAAAATTGAGTTTAAAAATGGTGAGCTTTATTTAAATGGAAAAAAACATCCGGAATCTTATCTCGCAGATGGTATGAAAACATATCGTGAACCGGGCGATGGGGACGGAAACTTCACTTTAGAAGATGTAACTGGTAAAAGTGTTGTACCAAAAGGTAAGTTATTTGTTTTAGGTGATAACCGTGAAGGAAGTATGGACGGCCGTATGTTTGGCTTTATTGATGACTCATCGATTGATGGCGTTGTCCTTCAATTTTCGAAAAAATAAAGTAGATCCGCGAGATTATCTCGCGGGTTTTCCTATTCAGGTGTATTTTTTTCGTATATAATGGAAGTATGGAAGTTAAATAGTAGGCGGTGCAATAAAGTTGAAGGAAAAGAATCTTAAAAGATTGTGGGCGTGGATTTGGGCGGCAGTGGTAGCGATTATACTCGCTTTATTTATTCGCTTTTATTTATTTGTTCCAATTATTGTAGATGGCGTTTCGATGATGCCGACATTAACAGATGGTAATCGCGTTATCATCAATCGTTATGGCTCTATAGACCGATTTGATGTGGTTGTTTTCCGCGAAGATGGAACTGATTACATTAAACGTGTTATTGGGCTTCCAGGCGATGTTATCGAGTATAAAGAAGATACGCTCTACATTAATGGGAAAAAATATGATGAACCCTATTTAGATGAGTATAAAAAGAAAATGAAAGACGGTTATTTGACGGAAGACTATAGCACAAAAGAGATGCTTCCAGATGGCAAGGTGCCAAAAAACACTTATTTTGTGTTGGGCGATAATAGAAGAGCGAGCCGAGATAGCAGAATCATCGGACCCGTTTCAGAAACGAAGATAGTTGGTACAGCGCCAATTTGTTACTGGCCGCTTGCGGATGCAAAATTTATTGAGTAGGAGAAGAACGTTCATGACAATTCAGTGGTTCCCCGGTCATATGGCGAAAGCACGTAGAGAAGTGACCGAGAAATTAAAATTAGTAGATGTGATTTTCGAGCTTGTGGATGCCAGAATTCCTCTATCCTCATCGAATCCAATGCTTGAAGAAATAATCCACCAGAAAAAACGCGTCATTATCTTAAATAAAGCGGACGCAGCAGATGAAAAAGTAACGAAGGAATGGGTGGCCTACTTTAAAGAAAAAGGTTTAAAAGCAGTTCCGGTCAATGCACAGCAAGGAAAAAATCTTCATGCAATCGAACGCGCAGCCGAAGAGCTTATGGCGGAAAAATTCGCACGTCAAAAGGAGCGAGGAATGCGACCGAGAGCTATTCGTGCCATGATTTTAGGAATCCCCAATGTAGGTAAATCCACGCTTATAAATCGCCTAGCAAAAAAAAATATTGCTAAGACGGGTAATAAACCGGGCGTTACGAAAGCACAACAATGGATAAAAGTGGGCAAAACGCTTGAACTGCTTGATACGCCAGGCATTCTTTGGCCAAAATTTGAAGACCAAGAAGTAGGATTTAAATTAGCGCTGACAGGTGCGATTAAAGATGACATTTTAAACATGGAAGAAATCGCTTTATATGGCATTCACTTTTTAGAAGCTCATTACCCTGTGAGATTAAAGGAATGGCTGGATTTTGTAAATGCTTCGGATGATACAGAAATATTAGCCCAAATTGCTAGCAAGCACGGCTACTTCGATAAATATCGCGATCCAGATTATGGACGCGCGGCAGAGTGGCTAGTACGGGAAATTAGGCAACAAAAAGCCGGTAAAATCTCTTTTGATTTACCAGAATTAGGTGACACAAATTGAGCTATTCGATAAGCGAGATAAAACAGATTATAAGCGGAATTAATACAGAAAAGGAACTCTCCCCTTTTATTCAAGATGAGCGAAAAGGGGTTCAAAAGCTTGTTGAGAATGCACGTAAACGGATGGAAAAAGCATATCTTCTTCAGGAAAAAATGCGTGAGATGCAAATTTTTGAAAATGAAGCATATCAAAAAGGTTTTCGCTATGTTGCGGGCGTTGATGAAGTTGGTCGTGGTCCACTTGCGGGGCCTGTTGTTGCGGCGGCTGTCATTTTGCCAGACGATTTTAATGTGCTTGGAATTAATGATTCTAAGCAACTTAATGAAGCAAAACGAGAAGCTTTTTTTGATGAAATTAAAGAAAATGCTATTGCCTATCATGTTGGAATCGTGCCGCATTCGATTATCGATGAAGTCAATATTTATGAGGCGACTAAAATAGCGATGAATGAGGCATTAGACGGTTTAGCTCCAGCGCCTGATTTTACATTAATTGATGCGATGCCGCTAAAACGTTCGCCTGATGAATTATCAATTATTAAAGGTGACAGCAAGAGTATTTCGATTGCGGCTGCTTCAATTTTAGCTAAAGTTACGCGTGACCGTTTAATGAGGGAGTATGACGAGAGATATCCGGGCTATGATTTTGCTCATAATATGGGATACGGAACGAAAAAGCATTTAGAAGGTTTAGCAAGTATTGGACCTTGTCCGATTCATCGAAAGACATTTGCACCAGTAAAATTGTATCTTTAAGTTAAAAGCAGTTTGAAACTAGTTAAATAGATTTTGAAAAGAGTATTTCTATGTAGAACTACTCTTTTTTTGCGTTTTAAAAATGCTATTTTCGCGATTTGCTAAATCATGGCTTCTGCGTAAAATAGAGAAAAAGGAGGTTACGATATGGATTTACTTGAAAAAAATACTTGGCAGGAGTTGCTATATTTACCTGCTACTCTTCGAGCAAGAATTTGGCAATACTGTTTAGATAAAGATTGTTTCCAATATGAAGAGCGGGAATTTCATACATTATTTTTAGATGGAGAAGAGGAGCTAGAGGTAGCAGATGTGACGACAGAACTTTCTGCGTTTGAAGAGTCAGGAGGTCAATTTCTATTTTATTTTGATGATGACTATCCAGCTCAACTACGGGAAATTCAAAATGCACCGCCAATTCTCTTAATTTACGGAGAGGTGTCATTACTCTCTGAACCATCTATTTCGGTTATCGGGACGCATAAAATGAGACACTACGGGAGAGCTGTTACTAAATTTTTAACAAAAGGACTTTGCAAACAAAATATGGTAGTTGTAACGGGGATCCTCCATGGTGTTGAAGAAACTGCTGCGAGGAGCGTTTTAAAGGTGGATGGCAATTTAATTTGCGTATTACCTTCTGGCTTCAACGTACCGTATCCACTAAACAATCAGGAATTATTTGAAAGAATCAAAGCTCTGGGGAATGTTTTAGTCAGCGAATATTTGCCAAATCAACAAGCAAGAAAAAATTTTTTTGAAGAACGCAGTAGAATTATGAGTGGGTTAACGAAGGGAGTTCTTATAACAGAAGCGGAAGAAAAAAGTGGTTCGCTTGTGACGGCAAGCTATGCGCTCGAGCAGAATAGAGAAATTTTTGTGGTTCCAGGAAATATTTTTGCAACAGGTTCTGGAGGAACGAATGGCTTAATTTCAGAAGGTGCGAAACTTGTATCACAGTCCATGCATATAATAGAAGAAATTAACTAAATATGGAAAAATTATAACTAAATGAAGTGATTTGGCTTGCAATTCCTGTTTTTTTGATATAAGTTTGCTTAAGAATGGTTGAAAAATAGCATGATTTCAAAAGATGGATTGACAAAAGTTTTTGAAAGAGCTATTATTGACTACTGAATTGTATATCAATTTAGAAGAAAGCAAACGATTAGCGAGGCAGAAAATAAGAAAGTATTATTTAGCCCGCTCATTTGACCCAAATCAGGGAGGAAAAGCCAATGGCGGATTATTTAGTTATCGTAGAATCACCAGCAAAAGCAAAGACAATAGAAAAGTATTTAGGTAAAAAATTCCAAGTAAAAGCATCTATGGGACACGTACGCGACTTACCAAAAAGTCAGATGGGTGTTGATGTAGACCATGATTTTGAACCACGTTATATTACAATTCGCGGGAAAGGTCCCGTTTTAAAAGAATTAAAACAAGCAGCTAAGAAGGCAAAAAAAGTTTATCTCGCGGCCGATCCAGATCGCGAAGGGGAAGCAATTGCATGGCACTTAGCGAATAGCCTTGAACTTGATCAGACTGACGATTTACGAGTGGTTTTTAATGAAATTACAAAAGATGCAGTTAAGGAGTCTTTTAAAAATCCACGAAAAATTGATATGGACTTAGTAGATGCACAACAAGCAAGACGTATTTTAGATCGTTTAGTTGGCTATAATATTAGTCCAATTTTATGGAAGAAAGTGAAGAAAGGTTTGAGTGCTGGACGTGTTCAATCAGTGGCACTCCGTCTTATCATTGATAGAGAAAAGGAAATTAATAACTTTAAACCAGAAGAGTATTGGACGATTGATGGCAATTTTAAAAAAGGAAAAAAAGCTTTCCAAGCTAACTTTTATGGTGTAAATGGTAAGAAGAAGAAACTTAGTAATGCTGCTGATGTAAAAGAAATTATGGGACAAATCAAAGGCAAAACTTTTGAAGTTATTGACGTTACTAAGAAAGAACGTCTTCGTAATCCAGCAGCGCCTTTCACTACTTCCTCACTACAACAAGAAGCCGCTCGGAAACTTAATTTTAGAACTCGTAAAACCATGATGCTTGCGCAACAACTTTATGAAGGTATTGCACTTGGTAGACAAGGAACAGTGGGACTAATAACATATATGCGTACGGACTCAACTAGGATTTCTGATACGGCAACGGGTGAAGCTAATTCATTTATTAAGAATACTTATGGAAATGAGTTTGCTAGAAGCCAAAAGCGGAATGATAAAAACCAAAAAGGTTCTCAAGATGCTCATGAAGCGATTCGACCAACAAGTGTTTTACGAACACCACAAGAAATGAAAGAATATTTGAGTCGCGATCAACTCAGACTTTATAAATTAATTTGGGAACGATTTGTTGCAAGCCAAATGACACCGGCTGTATTAGATACAATGCGAGTTGATTTAGACAATAACGGTGTTACGTTTAGAGCAAACGGTTCAAAAATCAAATTTGCTGGTTTTATGAAAGTTTATGTTGAAAGTAACGATGACAATAAAGAAGAAAAAGAAAATATTCTTCCAGATTTGGAAAAAGGCGATAAAGTGAATTACGAAACGCTTGAACAGCGTCAACATTTTACTCAGCCACCTCCGCGCTATACAGAGGCAAGACTTGTTAAGACGCTTGAAGAAATAGGAATTGGGCGTCCATCAACTTATTCGCCTACCTTAGATACTATTCAGCGTAGAAACTATGTATCGCTTACGAATAAACGTTTCATGCCAACCGAACTCGGTGAGATTGTAAATGAGTTAATTGAAGAGTATTTTCCTGAGATTTTGAATGTTAGTTTTACGGCGAACATGGAGTCGGAACTGGATGAAGTGGAACATGGGAAACAGCAGTGGGTTCGCGTCATTGATGAATTTTATAAGAGTTTTGAACCTAATGTTGAACGCGCCGATAAAGAAATGGAAAAAATTGAGATTAAAGATGAACCTGCTGGAATTGACTGTGATGTTTGCGGAGCTCCTATGGTTTACAAAATGGGCAAATATGGTAAGTTTCTCGCTTGTAGTCGTTTTCCTGATTGCCGTAATACCAAACCAATTGTAAAAGAAATTGGTGTTACTTGTCCGAAATGTAAAAAAGGGCACGTGATTGAACGTAAGAGTAAGAAAAAACGTATTTTTTACGGCTGTGATCGTTACCCTGAATGTGACTATGTATCGTGGGATAAACCTGTTGAACGTCCGTGTCCAAAATGCGGAGAGCAAGCTTTAATTGAGAAGAAACTGAAAAAAGGTATTCAAATTCAATGTACAAATTGTGATTATAAAGAAGAAACGCAAAAATAGTAGGGTAGAGCCAACTTCAATAGTGAGGTTGGCTCGTCCATCTGTTTATAGGCTTATGGAAGGGGAATTTTCGTTTTGGAAAAAAGAGTAAATGTTATTGGAGCAGGGCTTGCTGGAAGTGAAGCAGCGTGGCAACTTGTGAAAAGAGGAATTGCAGTTGATTTGTATGAGATGCGACCAGTAAAACAAACTCCAGCTCATCATACTGATAAATTCGCAGAACTTGTGTGTACCAATTCACTTCGCGCTAATGGTCTAACAAATGCTGTAGGAGTCATTAAAGAAGAAATGCGCATGTTGGATTCTATTATTATTGAATCGGCTGACCGAGCTTCAGTTCCAGCGGGGGGAGCACTTGCGGTTGATCGTCATGAATTTTCTGGTTATATTACGGACAAAGTGAAAAACCACCCTCTTGTAACTGTCCATCTTGAAGAAGTGACAGATATTCCTGAAGGGACAACAATTATAGCAACAGGCCCTTTAACGAGTGAAGCTTTAGCGGAAAAGATACAAAACCTTACTGGAGAAGACTATTTGTATTTTTATGATGCAGCAGCTCCGATAATTGAAAAAGACAGTATTGACATGGATAAAGTTTACTTGAAATCGCGCTATGATAAAGGTGAGGCTGCTTACTTAAATTGTCCGATGACAGAAGAAGAGTTCCATGCATTTTATGAGGCACTTGTGACTGCTGAAACGGCTGAACTGAAAAAGTTTGAAAAAGAAGTGTTTTTTGAGGGTTGTATGCCAATTGAAGTCATGGCAAAACGTGGGATTAAAACAATGCTTTTCGGGCCTCTAAAACCGGTTGGGTTAGAAAACCCGAAAACAGGTAAACGACCATATGCTGTTCTACAATTGCGCCAAGATGATGCAGCAGGAACGCTTTATAATATGGTGGGCTTCCAAACGCATCTTAAGTGGGGCGAACAGAAACGCGTTTTTGGACTTATTCCGGGGCTAGAGAATGCAGAAATCGTTCGTTATGGCGTCATGCATCGAAATACATTTATCAATTCTCCAAAAGCGATGAAAAATACTTATCAACTTAAAACACGTGAAAATCTATTTTTCGCTGGACAGATGACAGGGGTTGAGGGTTACGTGGAATCTGCTGCTAGTGGGTTAGCGGCAGGAATTAATGCGGCGCAATATGTACTAGGCAATGAGTTAGTAGAATTCCCAGCTGAAAGTGCGATAGGCAGTCTTGCGCATTACATTACGAATGCGAATACTAAAACTTTCCAACCTATGAATGTTAACTTCGGTTTGTTTCCTGAACTGCCAGAAAAAGTTAGAGCAAAACAAGAACGAAATGAACAACTGGCTAATCGAGCATTAAATGCTATAAAAAAGGTTGCAGAAGTACTGGAAAACAACTATAATAAATTAGGCTGAACGTAAAGTTCAGCCTTTGTTTTAGTCTTTCTTTTCAGAAAACGCAACTTTAATTTTTTGAATTGTTCCGCATCTAATGGAAAATGTTTGCGATTTAAAGTTGAGTTTGTTAAATTGAAGGGGATTCTAGTTTAATTGGAAATGTTGCGAAAAATGCGTGAAATTATTGCAACTTGTTATTCCTTATGATACTATGGTAGTGTTTGAAAGGTGTGAATATCGTGAAAGAACAGCAAATTCTGGAGATGTTTATGACATATATCCAAAATGAGCGAAATTATTCAGACAATACTGTAGTAGCTTACCATGATGATATCTTGGATTTTCAAACTTTTTTGAATCAGCAGCATATTTTGAATTATCAGGATGTTGACTACTTGTTGATTCGATTGTATTTAACTGAACTTAAGAGGGAAGAGTATTCAAGAAGTTCAGTTTCAAGGAAGATCTCTAGTTTGCGTAGCTTCTACAATTTTATGTTGCGCGAAGAGTTTGTGAGTACGAACCCATTTACGTATGTTTCACATGCAAAGAGCGAGTTAAGGCTTCCAAAGTTTTTCTACAATGAAGAAATGGAAGCTCTATTTCAAGTTGTATACGAGAATGATGAAGCGCTTACACTGCGAAATCGTGTTATCCTTGAACTTCTATATGGAACAGGGATACGTGTGTCAGAAAGTGCTGATATTCAGATGAACGATATTGATCGAGCCTATCAAGCCATTTTAATTAGGGGAAAAGGAAATAAAGAAAGGTATGTGCCATTTGGTTCTTTTTTTGAAGATGCGATGCAAGAATATTTGAATAAAGGGCGAAAAGTTCTCATGAAGCAGCACCAAAAAGAACATAATTTTTTGCTGATCAATCATTATGGCGATCCGTTGACAGCAAGAGGTATTCGTTATGCGCTAACGAAAGTGATAGAAAAGGCATCACTAACAAGAAAAATTCATCCACATATGTTGCGTCATACGTTTGCAACGGATTTACTTAATAATGGGGCGGATATGCGTACCGTTCAGGAGTTATTAGGTCATGCTAGTCTTTCTTCCACGCAAATATATACACACGTTACGAAGGAACATTTGAAAGCAACCTATATGAAACATCATCCAAGAGCATAAAAAATAGGAGGCGAAAACGATGGAGATGCATGCAACAACGATATTTGCAGTTCAACATAATGGAAAAGCTGCAATGGCAGGAGATGGTCAAGTGACACTTGGCGAATCGGTTATTATGAAGCATAATGCTAGAAAAGTAAGACGATTATTTCATGATAAAGTAATTGCTGGATTTGCAGGTTCTGTCGCCGATGCTTTTACATTATTTGAGAAATTTGAAGGTAAGTTAAATGAATATGGTGGCAATTTAGAACGCGCTTCCGTGGAACTTGCCAAACAATGGCGCAGCGATAATGTTCTGCGCAAATTGGAAGCGATGCTTATTGTAATGGATCAAGATACTTTGTTGTTAGTTTCTGGCACTGGAGAAGTTATTGAACCAGACGATGGCATTCTGGCGATTGGATCAGGTGGAAATTATGCACTTAGTGCGGGTCGAGCTTTAAAACGATATAGCAGGGAGCATATGGAAGCAAAGGAAATTGCGAAGCACGCGTTAGAAATTGCTTCTGAAATCTGTGTTTTCACAAATGACCACATTATTGTTGAAGAGCTATGAAGGAGTGATAGATGGTGAATAGTCAAGATACGGTAAGTTTAACCCCGCGACAAATTGTTGAACGACTTGATCAATACATTATCGGTCAAAATGGCGCCAAGAAATCAGTTGCGGTTGCGCTTAGAAATCGCTATCGTCGTATGATGATGGACGAAGAAATGCGGGATGAAATCATTCCTAAAAACATTCTGATGATTGGCCCAACAGGCGTTGGAAAGACGGAAATTGCGCGGCGGATTGCTAAAATTGTTCGAGCTCCTTTTACAAAAGTTGAAGCAACAAAATTTACTGAGGTAGGGTACGTTGGTCGTGATGTTGAATCGATGGTACGTGATTTAGTTGAGGTGTCGGTTCGCTTGGTAAAAGAAGAGAAGATGCAATTGGTGCGTTTTAAAGCAGAAGAAAATGCAGAGAAACGTATTGCGAAGTTGCTTGCGCCGTCTCAGAAGAAAAAACAGCAGACAGTTCAGAATCCCTTTGAAGCGCTTTTTCAAGGGGCTGCGCCTAATCAGGACGAGCAAGAAATTGTCGATGATGAGCTAAAAGAAAAGCGTAATAAACTAGAGTATCGCATTAAAACTGGCGAGCTTGATGATGAGGTCGTTACAGTTGAAGTGGCTGAACAACAAAATCAAATGTTTGATATGTTTAAAGGAAGCGGCATGGATCAAATGGCGGGCATGCAAGACGCTTTTTCAGGGCTTTTCCCTAAGAAGAAAAAGAAACGCAAAGTAACAGTGAAAGAAGCGAAGAAAATTCTTTTTGAGGATGAAGCAACGAAATTGATTGATCAAGAAGAAGTTTCTTCTGAGGGCATTCGCCGTGCTGAACAGATGGGGATTATTTTTATAGATGAAATTGATAAAGTGGCAAGCCAAAATGGTGGCGGCAATGCTCAAGTTTCTCGTGAAGGTGTACAACGAGATATTTTACCTATCGTTGAGGGGTCGCAAATTGCGACAAAGTATGGTACGGTAAACACAGAATTTATTTTGTTCATTGCAGCTGGGGCCTTTCATATTTCGAAGCCGTCTGATTTAATACCCGAACTTCAAGGTCGTTTCCCAATTCGCATTGAACTTGATAAGCTTTCGCAAGAGGACTTCATCAAGATTTTAACGGAGCCAGACAATGCGCTGATTAAACAATACCGGGCTTTACTTAAAGCAGAAAATATTGATTTAATTTTTACAAAAGAAGCAGTGGAAAGATTGGCTGAAATTGCCTTTCAAGTTAACCAGGAATCTGATAATATTGGAGCAAGAAGGTTACATACAATCTTAGAAAAATTGCTCGAGGATTTGCTTTTTGAAGCACCCGATATTACACTGGATTCTGTTACAGTCACGGAAAGTTATGTTAATGAAAAACTAGAAGCAATTATGCAAAGTAAGGATTTAACACAATTTATTTTATAAATTTTAGGAGGATCTAATAATGACTTTATTAGAAAAAACAAGAAAAATTAATGCAATGTTACAAAATGCGGCAGGAAAAACAGTGAACTTTAAAGAAATGGCAGATACATTGAGCGATGTGATTGAAGCAAACACATACATTGTAAGTCGTAAAGGTAAACTTTTAGGATATTCTGAAATTTTGCCAATTGAAAACGAACGTATGAAGCAAATGCTTACTGAGCGTCAATTCCCTGAAGAATATACGCAAAGCTTATTTAATGTGAATGAAACGTCTGCAAACCTTGAAGTTTCCAGTCAATATACAGCTTTCCCAATTGAAAATAGCGATTTATTCACGAAAGGATTAACTACGATTGTACCTGTTGTCGGCGGAGGAGAACGTCTTGGTACGCTAATTCTTTCTCGTTTAGAAAATAAATTTACAGACGATGACTTGCTTTTAGCAGAATATGGTAGCACAGTTGTAGGTATGGAAATTTTACATGAGAAAGCAGAAGAAATTGAAGAAGAAGCGCGTAGCCGTGCGGTTGTACAAATGGCTATCAGCTCCCTTTCTTACAGTGAGTTAGAAGCAATTGAACATATTTTTGATGAATTAAACGGTAAAGAAGGCTTGCTAGTAGCATCTAAAATCGCTGACCGAGTTGGCATTACGCGTTCTGTAATCGTTAATGCACTTCGTAAATTAGAAAGTGCGGGCGTTATTGATTCCCGTTCACTTGGTATGAAAGGTACATTCATTCGCGTATTAAATGACAAATTCTTAGTAGAGCTGGAAAAATTAAAAAATAACTAAGTGATTAGACTGATGAACGCCGAAGCAGGCTGTTTGTCATCAGTCTTGAAAGCTCTCACATCTTGTGGGAGCTTTTTCCATCTTAATAGTTTCTGTTTTGATTGGAAATTTGCTAAAATGGTATGGAAGACTGGTTTTTGGGGAGGTAAATTATGACTTTTACGGAAACGGAAATTGAAGTTCGCTATGCCGAAACTGATCAAATGGGTGTAGTCTATCATGCGAACTATTTAATCTGGATGGAATTAGGAAGAACGCGCTTTATTGAAAGTTTAGGCTTGCGTTATTTTGATATGGAACAGCTTGGTTACTTATCGCCGGTCATTGATGTCGCCATTCATTACGGGAAGCCACTTCGCTACGGGCAAAATGCGATTGTTAAAACTTGGCTATCGGAATATGACGGCGTGCGTGTTACTTACGGATATGAAATTCGTTATGCGGAATCAGGCGAGATTGCGATTACTGGTGAAACGAAACATGTTTGTGTGACGAAGGATGGCTTTAAACCAGTGGCTTTAAAACGCGTGTTAAAAGACTGGCATGAGAAGTATGCACGGGCTATCGAAGGGGCGGAATAATATGGCATTTGGTGTAAAACGTGCTGAATTGACTGCTTTTAAAGATAAAGCAATGCGCGGCGAAATTGCCATTTTAACGCACTACTGGCTAGATGAGCGTTTTCCAAATTCGAAGACGGTCACTAAAGTGGCTAGTTCGGATTTAAATGTGTTGAAGGCATGGGGGAAGAAGTACCAATTGCCGGAAGCGTATATTGATTTTGGGCACGATAATTTACCACATTTTGACTTGTTTGGGGAAATTCAACTTGCGGTTTTAAAAAATGAAGCGAAGTGGGATCAGATTGACAGGTTCCACTTGGAGGGAGAAAAACATGATTAAACTTGAGAATGATACAATGCTTATCGAACTTAAGGAAGCGGGAGCAGAGCTTACAAAAATTTATAACAAACAAACGCAGCTAGACTATTTGTGGAATGCGGATACCGCATTTTGGGGACGTCATGCCCCTATTTTATTCCCAACAGTGGGTCGGCTTGTAGAGGACACCTATTTTGTCGACGGGGAGGCGTTCCATCTGCCCCAGCACGGCTTTGCGCGTGACCGCGAGTTTAAAGTGGTCGAGCTTTTGCGAGATAAGTGCGTTTTAGAGCTTTCTGCGGATGAAAAATCGAGGTTGGTGTATCCGTATGCGTTTCATTTGACGGTCAGCTATACGCTGCTTGAAGACGGCGTGCATGTTGAGTATCAAGTTGAAAACACGGATGAAAAACGAATTTACTTTTCAATTGGTGCGCATCCAGCGTTTAATCTCCCACTTGTTCGTGGAACGACGTTTGATGATTATTATTTGGATTTCCATGCGAAAGAAGAGCTCGAGTCGTTGCAACTGGAAGGGCCATATCGGTCTGGCAAGTTAAAACGTGTGACGGCGGAAGAAACGATGGAGCTGCCAATTAATTATGAGCTGTTTGCCAATGATGCCTTGATTTTTGAGGGGCTTAAAGAGAATAAAATCGCGATTCGTTCTAAAAAACACGCGCATTTTGTTCAAGTTGATTTTCCGAATTTTCCTTTCGTCGGTATTTGGACGGCGAGAGACGGCACACCGTTCTTATGTATTGAACCGTGGTACGGAATTGCTGATGGCGTAGGAAGTCCAGTTGAACTCCGTGATAAAGCGGGAATTGAACAGCTTGAACCAGAAGCAATTTTCACAGCGAACTATACCATTCAAGTAGGGTAACTAAAAACCCGCCAAGATTATTCTTGGCGGGTTTTTTACATCCATGTAATTTTCGGTTCGGTTCCTTCTTTGATGCGTTTAATATTGGCCCGGTGGCGCCAGATGATGAAAATGGCGAGCGCTGTAATAAGGCCGATTAAGATAGGGTCTCCCAAAAATAACGAAATAACAAAGGCCGCAGCGGCCGCAATCATCGAACTAAGTGATACGTATTTACTGATTTTAAGGGTTAAAAGAAATACTAGGACGGCCAAGACGAATAAAATTGGCGCGTAGGCTAAAACGACCCCAGCCGATGTTGCAACGGCTTTTCCTCCCCGAAAACTTGCGAAAATTGGAAAGCTATGACCAAGAATCGCGCATACACCTGTGAGTAGCATGTAATGGTGGTCGATGTTAGGGAGAAAAAAGAATGGAAGTAACGTGGCGATGGTTCCTTTTAAGATGTCCATCACGGTTACGACGATGCCTGGTTTTAAGCCTAAGACGCGAAATGAGTTGGTGGCGCCCAAGTTGCCACTGCCGTGTTCGCGAATGTCTTTTTTGTAGAATAGTTTTCCAATCCATAAACCAGAAGGAATGGAGCCGATTAAATAGGCAAGGACAGACAATAAAATTAGTTTTGTAAGCATGCGAAAACTCCTCTTTTTAAACTCATATTAAGAATTATAGCATAAAAAAATTGTGATTTGGTGAAAAATCGTTCTGTTCTTTACATTCGCGCAAGATAGCGATAAAATAAGGAATGAGGCACTTTTTAAAAAGGAGCGATTTGGATGTATCATTCGACAAAAGAAGCGCGCGATAAAATTTTAAAAGAAGCTAAAACCATTGCGGTAGTTGGACTAAGCGATAAACCAGAACGTACGAGTTATCAAGTTTCAAAAATCATGCAAGAAGCTGGATATAAAATTATTCCAGTTAACCCTAAGGCGGATAAAATTCTTGGTGAGAAAGCTGTAGCACGTTTAGCAGATATTAAAGAACCTGTTGACATTGTTAATGTTTTCAGACGTTCTGAATTTTTGCCGGATATTGCGCGTGAATTTTTAGAAATCGATGCTAATGTATTTTGGGCACAGCTTGGTATTCAAAATGAAGAAGCATATGAACTCCTCAAACAAACGCATCCAGTGGTCATGGATTATTGTATAAAAATTGCTTACCGAGAGCTAGCTGAATGAAAAGACATAAAGCAGGTTCAAAAAAAGAGCCTGTTTTTTCGCGGTTTGAGAAAGATGCTTTCCATTTTCAAAAGATAATGCTATTCTGTTAGGGTAGCTGTTTAAGGACTGCTTGATAATTTAAGGGATATGCACGAAAGGAGTTAAGAATAGATGCCTAAAAATGTTTACAATGATGATTCTATTCAAGTTTTAGAAGGGTTAGATGCAGTTCGAAAACGTCCAGCCATGTATATTGGATCGACTGATGTTAGAGGCTTACATCACCTTGTTTATGAGATTGTCGATAATTCGGTCGATGAAGCTTTAGCTGGGTTCGGCCATGAAATCAAAGTTATCCTTCATGATGACGGGAGCGTCAGCGTAACGGATAAGGGGCGCGGCATGCCAGTGGGGATGCATAAAACGGGGAAACCGACCGTTGAAGTGATTTTAACCGTTCTTCACGCGGGAGGAAAATTTGGTCAAGAGGGCGGATATAAAACAAGCGGGGGCTTGCATGGTGTTGGATCTTCCGTAGTTAACGCGCTTTCGGAATGGTTAAAAGTGACAATTTGTCGCGACGGCGCTATGTATGAACAGAATTTCATTCGTGGCGGTAAGCCTGATGGTACGCTTCGAAAAATCGGAAAATCAAAAGAGACGGGTACAACCATCCGTTTTAAACCAGATGAAAGTATTTTTCCTGTGACTTCTTTTAACTATGAAACACTTTCAGAGCGCTTGCGCGAATCGGCGTTTTTGCTTAAAGGAATGCGCATTGAACTTATCGACGAGCGTGTTGGTATGGGCGAGGCGTTCCATTTTGAGGAAGGTGTGAAAAACTTCGTTGAATATATCAATGAAGGGAAAGATGTTTTGCATCCGGTTGTTTCTTTTGAAGGAGAAAGCGGCACGATTGAAATGGAAATGGCGTTTCAATTTAATGATGGCTACTCGGAAAATATTTTAAGTTTCGTTAATAATGTGCGTACAAAAGGCGCTGGGACACATGAATCGGGCATGAAAGCTGCGATGACGCGCGTCTTTAATGAATATGCGAAACGCGTTGGTATTTTAAAAGAAAAAGATAAGAATTTAGAGGGCAGTGACATTCGTGAAGGCTTGTCGGCGGTACTTTCGATTCGGGTTCCAGAAAATCTGCTGCAATTTGAAGGGCAAACGAAAGAAAAACTGGGGACGGCAGAAGCACGTCCTGCGGTTGATGCCGTCGTAGCAGAGCACTTAGCCTACTTTTTAGCGGAGAACCCTGATACAAGTAGCCTTCTTGTGAAAAAGGCTGTGAAAGCACGTGAGGCGCGCGAGGCGGCGCGTAAAGCGCGGGAGGAAACACGGAATGGGAAAAAACGGAAACGTTCGGAAACATTGCTTTCTGGTAAACTTACGCCTGCCCAGTCGCGTAACCCTAACAAAAATGAACTGTATTTAGTCGAAGGTGATTCGGCTGGAGGTTCTGCAAAACAAGGTCGTGACAGAAGATTCCAAGCGATTTTGCCACTTCGAGGAAAAGTAATTAATACGGAAAAAGCGAAATTACAAGATATTATGAAAAATGAAGAAATCAATACAATCATCCATACTGTGGGTGCTGGAGTAGGTTCGGAATTTGAAGTAGAAGATTGTAATTATGATAAGATTGTAATCATGACCGATGCCGACACGGACGGCGCGCACATTCAAGTGCTGCTCCTGACGTTTTTCTATCGTTACATGAAGCCGCTTGTTGAAGCGGGTAAAGTCTACATCGCGCTTCCGCCATTATATAAAGTAAGTAAAGGTTCTGGGAAAAAGGAAGTTGTCGAATACGCCTGGACAGATGACGAGCTGGACAGCTGTATTAAAAAAATTGGTAAAGGCTACATGATTCAGCGCTACAAAGGGCTTGGTGAAATGAATGCCGACCAATTGTGGGAAACGACGATGAATCCAGAGTCACGGACATTGATTCGCGTCCGCATTGAAGATGCCGCTCGAGCTGAGAGACGAGTAGCTACACTGATGGGCGATAAAGTAGAACCGAGACGGAAATGGATTGAAAATAACGTTGAGTTTAGTTTAGAAGACGATCAAAGTATTCTTGAAAATGAAAATATGATCAGTCAGGAGGTGCGGGAAGTTTGAGTACACCAGAACAACATATTCAAGACTTAGCGCTTGAAGAAGTAATGGGTGACCGCTTCGGTCGTTATAGTAAATACATCATTCAAGAACGTGCGCTTCCTGATGCGCGTGACGGCTTAAAACCTGTACAGCGCCGGATTTTATTTGCGATGAATGAAGAAGGGAATACAGCAGAAAAAGGTTTCCGAAAATCGGCCAAAACAGTCGGTAATGTTATCGGGAATTACCATCCACACGGAGATACGTCCGTTTATGATGCAATGGTTCGAATGAGTCAAGATTGGAAAGTGCGAAATGCGCTCATTGAAATGCATGGTAATAATGGTAGCGTGGACGGCGACCCGCCTGCTGCGATGCGTTATACGGAGGCGCGTTTATCGCCGATTTCTGCGGAACTTCTTCGGGATATTGAAAAGGAAACGGTTGATTTTGTTCCAAACTTTGATGATACATCAAGTGAGCCGACAGTTTTACCTGCGCGCTTTCCTAATTTGCTTGTTAATGGTTCAACGGGGATTTCAGCCGGGTATGCGACAGACATACCGCCGCACAATTTAACGGAAATTATTGATGCGGTCATTAAACGACTGGATCGCCCAGATTGCGACTTAGATGCGCTTCTTAAAATTGTCAAAGGACCTGATTTTCCAACTGGGGGAATCATTCAAGGGGCAGAAGGCATTAAGAAGGCGTATGAAACGGGGAAAGGCCGAGTTGTTGTGCGTTCTAAGACGGAGATTGAAGATATTCGTGGTGGACGCAAACAAATTACGATTCATGAAATTCCTTATGAAATTAATAAAGCGAATTTAGTGAAACGAATTGATGAACTTCGCATTGAAAAGAAAATTGAAGGTATTTCGGAAGTGCGCGATGAAACGGACCGTACGGGTCTAAGAATTGCAATTGAACTGAAGAAAGATGCTAATGCTGAGGGCGTACTTAATTACTTATTTAAAAATACGGACTTGCAAGTGAGTTATAATTTTAATATGGTGGCGATTCATAATAAACGGCCAGTCTTAATGGGGCTTACCCAATTATTAGATGCCTATATCGCGCACCAGAAAGAGATTATTACAAAACGATCGGAATTCGACATTCGGAAGGCGCGAGCAAGGCAACATATTTTAGACGGTTTAATCAAAGCCTTGTCGATTTTAGATGAAGTGATTAAGCTGATTCGTGGGTCGAAGGACAAACGTGATGCGAAACTGAATCTTGAGAAGCGCTACGAGTTTAGTGAGAAGCAAGCAGAGGCGATTGTGTCCTTGCAACTTTATCGTTTGACGAATACGGATATTACGGAACTTCGCATGGAAGCGGAAGAACTGACTAAAAAAATCGCGATTTTAGAGCGGATTTTAGGGAGTTCGGATGCGCTTGTTGGCGTTTTAAAAGAAGAGCTTACGGAAATTAAGAAGACGTATAAAACGCCGCGTTTAACGGAAGTGCAGGCGGAAATTTCCGAAATTAAAATTGATACGGAAGTGCTTGTGGCGAGTGAAGATGTTGTTGTGTCTGTTACGAAAGAAGGCTATGTGAAGCGTACAAGCATGCGCTCTTATGCGGCTTCAAACGGGCTTGAGCTTGCGATGAAAGAAGCCGACCATCCTATATTTATTGAAAAAGTAAATACGATGGATACGATTCTACTCTTTACGAATAAAGGGAATTACATTTATCGTCCGGTGCACGAGCTCCCAGAAATTCGCTGGAAAAATATTGGGGACCATATTAGTCATTTAGCGACGGATATTAGTCAAGGTGAGGAAATTATCGCGGCGAAAGTTGTACATGCGTTTGACGAAGCACACTACTTCTTGTTTATAACGAAGAACGGGATGATTAAGTCGTCCCTTATGACGAACTACAAACCACAACGCTACTCGAAATCAATGATGGCGATTAAGCTGAAAGATAGCGATGAACTGCTTGCTGTATCGCTTATTGCGAATACAGAAGATGTCTTTTTGGCAACAAAATTTGGTTATGGTTTGCGTTACAATGTAAGTGAAGTACCGGATTCTGGGGCGCGTACTGCCGGGGTTAAAGCGATTAATTTAAAAGCGGGCGATGAAGTCATTGGCGGTTTTGTGATTACGCCTGATGAAACGAGAAATATGATTCTTGTTACGCAACGTGGGTCACTGAAACAAATGAAACTTTCGGAATTCGAACCGATTACACGTGCGAAACGCGGTTTAATTATGCTGCGGGAATTGAAATCGAATCCGCACCGTTTTGTGGCGCTGCTTTTAGCTGGTGCAGAAGACAAACTTGTGATTGAAACAAATAAAGAACAGCTTGTTGAATTAGATGCTGCCAACCTGCGACTCACGGATCGCTATTCAAATGGTTCGTTTGTTCTTGATGAAGCGATGGAAGGACAGCCAGTTGATATGTGGACGTTAATTCCAGAAATTACGGATAGCGAAACACCAGAATCTTAAACAATAAGGAGCTGAAAAACGTGTCTGAAAAAATGAATGTGGAAAGTTTTAATTTGGACCATACAAAAGTAAAAGCGCCATATGTAAGGCTCGCAGGAACAAAAACGGGCTATCATGGCGATGAAATTTATAAGTATGATGTCCGGTTTAAGCAACCGAATAAGGCGCATATGGAAATGCCAGCACTTCATTCGCTGGAGCATTTAATGGCGGAACTAGCTCGAAATCATACGGATAAAATTGTCGATATTAGTCCAATGGGCTGTCAAACGGGCTTTTATGTATCACTTATTAATCATGATGATTTTGATGATGTGTTGCGCATTTTAGAGGCGACACTAAACGACGTTTTAGAAGCGACTGAGGTTCCTGCGTGTAATGAAGTCCAGTGTGGCTTTGCAGCTAGCCATAGCTTGTCTGGCGCGCAAGAATTGGCACGCGAATTTTTAAGTGAAAAAGATACTTGGGCAGATGTTTTCGCATAATAAAGAAAAGAGGTTCCGAATTCGGAACCTCTTTATTTTTTCATTGCGTTAAGCGCTAAATTAACGTAGGCTTGGGAGCCGGATTTTGTAAGATGTACGCCATCAGAACCAAAATAGTTATTGTGGTTTACGGCGACTGAATACCAGTCAATGACAGTGACATTCTCGCGACTAGATGCATTTTGAATGGACTGGTTGACTTCTGATTCCCAACCGCGCGGGACGCGTGTGTTGACAAGATAAACATCGGCCTGATTGAAGCGGTCTAAAAGCTTGTTTAGTTGGGCTTCGGTGAATGGACCATTTGTACCAAGTTCAATTAAAACGGCGCTTCCTTTAGTGTTGAATTTTTTATAGCTGTAAGACACATCAATCGCATCAACGAGCTGTCGACCAATTTTCCCATCAATCGTCACATTGGGTATGGCTTCTTTTAAATAGGGCTCAATGTCAATCATAATCGAGTCGCCTAATGCTAACGTCTGGGTGTATGTGTATTTTTTCGGAGGAATAGGGGTTGTTGCTTTTTTCGGTTCCTCTTTTTGCTCGGGTTTTTGTTGTGTATTTGGTTGTTTTTCTTCATGTTTACTTTCCGTCTTTTCATTGTTTGTGGACGTTTTTACTTCAGTGACGGTCCGTTCTGCCTGCGTTTTGATGGGAAGAATGCCAGACATGCCTATTGCAAAAATCCCGATGGAAAGAACGAGTGCTGATATAGCTGCCCAAAGTCCGATTGGTTTATTTTTAATCACGGCGTAATTTTTGTGCTTAAAGCCTTTCATGTAAGCGATAAAGCCTTTTTTACGAATAGGTGTTTCGACAAATCGGAAGGAAAGTTCTGCGATGATGAACGTAGCAGTCACTTGGAAAAACGCACGCAGTAAGCTCGGTTGACCGATTTCTGTGACAGGAGTTGTCAGCGTAATAATCGGGTAATGCCACAAGTAGATACCGTATGATCTAGTTCCAATCCAGCGTAGCGGTCTAAAACTAAACAATCTGCTTAAATAACAAGAAGGGTGGGCAATAGCTGCAATCATAAGAACACCGAGAATCGCAACAAGCAGTAGTCCTCCGCGGTATAAAAATGGTTGATATTCGTTCATTGTGTAGACGAGTATGCAGAATAAAACAATGCTTATCGTTCCCGAAATATTTAAAGCAAGTTTACTTTGCCGCGGTATTTTTGGACTTAAACGATTAAACGGCCAAACAAAGGCTAAAGCACAGCCAATAAGGAGGTCGAATAAACGTGTATCAGTGCCGTAATAAACTCGACTTGGGTCGCTTCCAGGAGTGTAAAGCACAGCCATTAAAATCGCGGATAAAAGTGCGATGATTAAAATGATGCGCAGCAACCACTTCGGATTTTTAATCCATTTTAAGAAACCGTATAAAAATAGTGGCCAAACTAAGTAAAACTGTTCTTCAATGGCAAGTGACCATAAGTTTTTAAGCGGGGAAGGTAAGCCAAATGAGTCAAAATACGACACATTATGAAAAATAAACCACCAATTGCTCATATAAAAAAAGGAAGCAATGGCATCACCGCGTAAAGTAGTAAGTAATTCGCGATTGAATAAAACAGCAAAAATCACAACAACAATTATCATCAAGTATGCGGCAGGAATTAGACGCCTAAAACGCCGCAACCAAAATTCTTTTAAGTGAATCGTATTTTCATTTTCCCACTGTGTAAGAAGAATGTTTGTAATTAAATATCCAGAAAGTACAAAAAATATATCAACGCCGATAAAACCGCCTTGCGCCCATGAAAAGTTTAAGTGATAGGCAATAACAGCTAGGACAGCAAGTGCACGAAGTCCATCAATACTCGGAACATATTTTCTACTGTATCGAGCTGTTCTCTTCAAAATAACATCTCCTATTAATGTCATATCTTTGTTTGTTTCTTGAAGTCATGTACAATAATAACATACAAATATACCACTGTAACGCAGAAAAACGCGTCTTTAGAGAATTTTAATAAATTTGAGCCATTTGGAATAGTAAAAAAGAAAGGAGTGTTGGCATATGCTTGAAATCTATGCACATCGAGGTAGTTCCGGCACATTTCCAGAAAATACCATTCCCGCTTTTCAAAACGCCTTACTTTCGGGGTGCGACGGGGTTGAATTTGACGTGCAACTCACAAAAGATGCAGTCCCAGTCGTCATCCATGATGAAAAAGTTGACCGCACAACAAACGGTACCGGCTACGTAAAAGACATGACCTATAAAGAACTACAAGCACTTTGGATTAAAACGGGCGGGGTGGACGCGTCAACTTTGCGCGTGCCTAGACTAGACGAAGTACTAAACGTATTTGAAAACAGCCATATGCGTTTAAATATCGAACTTAAAACGGATAAATTTTCATATACGGGCATTGAAGAAATTGTGTGGCAAAAAACGAAAGATAATCCGCGGATAATTTTTTCTTCCTTCAATATGAAAACCCTCCAAAACATGCGCGCTTTAAGCGATTCAGTTGAACTTGCTTTTATTTGTTACAAGGAAAATGAAGCAGACGAAGCGCTCCTTGACGCGTATCAAATTCAGTCGTTGCATTTTTCTAAGCGAGCATTTCCAGTGAGAAAAACAAATCGTAAATTGCGGTACTGGACGGTAAATCAGACGGCGGAGATGGAAACCTTCCTTTTAGCCCAAGTAGCAGGTATTTTCACAGATTTCCCAAGTGACGCCGTACAGCTTCGTGAGCGGCTCAAACAAAAAAGTTTGCTTTCCAAAGAGGATTCGGTATAATGGAAGTAAGTTAATACGAAACAGTCTAATGATATGAGAGGGACTACAAACGGCGAGCGCAATCGCTATGTTTGTAGTCCCTTTTTCTATCAAAATGTTTAAAAAACGCTCGAAGTGGAAAAAGCCGAGTAGTTAACGGATAGTAGTCTAAAATCAAGGGGGCAAATACAAAATGGTACAATTATTTTCAGCATTTGACAGAGAAACAATTGAAAGAAAAGCGCAAGATGAAACATTTGATCTTGTTATTGTTGGCGGCGGGATAACGGGCGCTGGCATTGCGCTAGATGCAACAAGTCGCGGTATGTCGGTGGCGCTCATTGAAATGGGGGATTTTGCAAGCGGTACCTCGAGTCGTTCGACAAAACTTGTACATGGAGGTTTGCGCTATCTCCAACAATTTGAAGTGAAGGAAGTTGCAGAACTTGGAAAAGAACGGGCAATCGTTTATGAAAATGGACCGCACGTCACGACACCTGAATGGATGATGTTACCTTTCCATAAAGGCGGGAACATGGGGAAAAGAACGGCTTCCATGGGCATTCGCCTATACGATTACCTCGCTGGAGTCAAAAAAGATGAACGCCGTCAAATTCTTTCCGTGAAAGAAACACTCGCTAAAAATCCTTTTGTGAAAAAAGAAGGGTTAAGAGGCTCTGGATTTTATGTGGAATACAGAACGGACGATGCACGCTTGACTATTGAAGTGATGAAAAAAGCGGTTGAACTTGGGGCACTTGCCATCAATTATACACGTGCGGAAAAATTAATTTACGATGAGGCGAAACAAGTTCGCGGGGTGACAGTTACGGACCGTATTTCTGGTCGCGTATACGACATTCGAGGCCATAGAGTAATCAATGCTGCGGGACCTTGGGTTGACCGTGTGCGCAACCTCGACTATTCACACAACAATAAACATCTTCGTTTAACCAAAGGCGTTCATCTTGTTATCGATAAAAGTAAGTTCCCGATGGAGCAAGCTGTTTATTTTGATACGCCAGACGGTCGGATGGTGTTTGCGATTCCGCGTGATAAAAAAGTTTATGTTGGCACGACGGATACATTTTATGATGAGTTTCCGATTCATCCGAGAGCGCTTGAATCCGACCACACGTATGTGATTAAAGCGATTAACTATATGTTCCCAGACGTTAAAATTACCGAAAAAGATATTGAATCTAGCTGGGCAGGCGTTCGGCCACTGATTTATGAGGAAGGAAAAGATCCGTCTGAAATTTCCCGTAAAGATGAAGTGTGGTTTTCTGAAAGTGGTCTCATTACGATGGCTGGCGGTAAATTAACGGGCTACCGGAAAATGGCGGAAAAACTTTTAGATGAAGTGACAAAACCGTTAAGTAGCGAAACGGGGAAAACGTATCAAACTGTTCAAACGAAACATTTACCGATTTCAGGTGGAGATATTGGCGGCTCTGAAAATTTAGAGGCTTTCATTGATAAAAAAGCAAAAGAAGGCAGTAATCGCTTCGGTTGGTCACTTGCCATTTCACGTGAATTAGCGAAACGCTTCGGTACGAACATTGATCAACTCTTTACGTATGCACAAGAACATAAGGAAAAAGGTATTACGACACTTCCAAATAGTTTATACGCAGAACTGCACTATTCGGTTTATCATGAATCCGCTATTCACCCTGTTGATTTCTTGTTACGACGCACAGGTTACTTGCTTTTCGATATGCCGTATCTGCTTGAATGGAAAGATGCAGTAGTCGATGAAATGCAAAATTTATTCCACTGGGACGCTGAAACAGAAGAAAAATTGAAAAAAGAGCTTGAAGCGGAGATACAAGATGCTAGAGAGCCAGCGGATTGGCACGATAGATAAAGAAAGAGCTGACGATAATATCAAAATTATCGTCAGTTTTTATTTTGAAAAAAAGGTTTGCTTCTAGCGTTTTTCATGGTACATTAGTAGTAGATGCAAGGAGGGGTTTATTTGGCTGGAATTCCTGTCATTGTCCTCGTTGGTCCAACAGCAGTAGGAAAGACGGCGTTAAGTATCCAATTAGCGAAAAAATGGCAAGGAGAAATCATCAGTGGTGACTCCGTTCAAGTCTATAAAAAGCTGGATATTGGAACGGCTAAAATTACGGAAACTGAAAAAGAAAGCGTACCGCATTACTTAATTGATGTGGTGAACCCAGACGAACCGTTTACTGCCTCAAAATTTAAGGAAGCAACCATCACCGCGATAAGAGATATTTCTTCTAGAGGAAAACTCCCTTTTATTGTTGGTGGAACGGGTCTTTATATTCAGTCCGTTTTTTACGATTACGCATTTGGAAAGTCTGGCGAAGATGCTAATTTCCGTACTGAAATGGAACAGCTTGATAATGAAACGCTTTTTGCGCGCCTTAAAAAAGAAGACCCAAAAAGTGCTGAAACCATTCATCCGAACAATAAACGACGAGTAATTCGTGCACTGGAAGTCATGCACGCAAGTGGCCAACCGTTTAGTGCCATGCAAAACCAGCGTGAATTGAATCCTGAGTTTTCACCGCTTTTTATTGGCTTGGATTTACCTAGGGAACTTTTATATGAGCGAATTAATGAACGTGTGCGACATATGATGGATGATGGCTTACTTGATGAAGCGAAATGGCTCTATGAACAACATCTAGGCGACAATTCGGCGACAAGAGCAATTGGTTATAAAGAATTATTTCAATACTTTGATGGTCAAGTCACTATGGACGCGGCTGTTGAATTAATTAAAAAGAACTCAAGACACTTTGCAAAACGCCAACTTACTTGGTTTAGAAATCGTATGTCTGTCAAGTGGATTAACATGCTTTCTGAAAATAGTTTTTTACAGGCAGATGACGCTATACAGCGTTTTTTAAACGAATAAACGGTTTATTAGTGCGAAATACAGGGTAATGAATTTAAAATAGTTCTCGGACTGTTTTAGATGAACCTCTTTGGGGGGAGTTCTTAGAAAGATAGATAGGAGAGGTATACATGACTAAAGGTGGACAAGCGTTACAAGATCAATACTTAAATCAACTAAGAAAAGAGAAAATTTTGGCGACTGTATTTTTAACAAATGGTTTCCAATTGCGTGGAAGAGTTGTTAGCTTTGATAATTTCACGGTTCTTCTTGATGTTGAAGGAAAACAACAATTAGTATTTAAACATGCGATTTCGACATTTTCACCACAAAAAAATGTGGCACTCAATCCAGAAGACTAATTGTATTTCATTCGTAAGAGGGACAGGTGAAAACGCCTGTCTTTTTTGCTGCAAACATAAAAGAGGTGCGGATTTATGGAAAAAGAAAAAGTCATTCTTGTTGGCGTCCTATTAAAAGATGGAGATGAGACGGCGTTTCATTATTCAATGGAGGAGCTAGGGCGCCTTGTCAAAACGGCTAACGGCGAAGTGCTTGATGTGATGGTTCAAAAAATGGAGCGTGTGCGCCAAGCAAGTTTTGTTGGGCGAGGGAAGCTAGAGGAGCTTAAAAATCTGGTTTTAGAGTTGGCAGCTGAAACGGTCGTTTTTAACAGTGAGTTGACACCAACGCAAATTCGAAATATTGAAGCAGAGGTTGATGCGAAAATTATTGACCGAACTGGTCTTATTTTGGATATTTTCGCGATGCGCGCAAAATCGCGAGAAGGAAAATTGCAAGTCGCGTATGCGCAGTATGAATATTTGTTACCTCGCCTTTCTGGTCAAGGGAGCTCTCTTTCAAAATTAGGTGGGGGAATTGGCACGCGTGGACCTGGGGAGACGAAGCTTGAGATGGACCGGCGGCTTTTGCGGTTGAAGATGCATGAAATTAAAGAGGCGCTTATACAAGTGGAGAAGCATCGTGCGCGAATTCGCGAGAAGCGTAAGCAAAATGGAATTTTCAGGTTTGGTTTAATTGGTTATACGAATGCGGGGAAATCTACTATTTTCAATCGTTTGACGACTGCCGAGACGCTCGAGGAAGATCAGCTTTTTGCGACGCTTGATCCGACTACTCGGAAAGTAAAGCTTGCAGCTGGTTTTGAAGTGTTATTAACGGATACGGTTGGTTTTATTCAAGATTTACCAACGTCACTCGTTGCGGCTTTTAAATCAACGCTTGAGGAAAGTGCGGATATGGATATGCTTCTTCATGTGGTCGATAGCTCAAATGCAGATTATTTGAAGCATATTGAAACGGTAAAAGAGATTTTGCGTGCCCTTCAAATAAGTGATATTCCAATTTTAACATTGTATAATAAAAAAGATCACAAGCACCCGACTTTTGTTGCTACAGAAGCAAACTATAAGGAAATTTCAGCACTTAGTGCGGAGTTTTCAGGCGATATGCGCGAATGGCTGTTAACGGAAGTTAAAAAAATATGGCTTCCTTATTTTTTAACAGTAAAAGCAAGTGAAGGTACGAAAATAGCCTTTTTGAAGCGAACGACTTTTGTTTCAAAAATTGAGTTTGATGAAGAAAATGAAACCTATCAAATTCGCGGCTACTTTTCTGGAAAGGAAAAATTATGACGGAACAAGTGAAACGATTAAAAGAACGAGCAGAACAAATGGTTGAAGCGCTACATAAGGAAACGGACGAGATTGCGGAACAAAACCAAGCAAAAGTGCTAGAAGCTTTTCGGAAAAATAAAGTGAGCGACTATCATTTCAATCCGTCAACGGGTTATGGCTATGATGATGAAGGTCGAGATACGCTCGAACGCGTTTACAGCGACGTTTTTCATACGGAAAAAGCTATCGTCAGACCGCAGCTGATTTCAGGAACACATGCGATTTCAACCGCGCTATTTGGCGTTTTGCGACCGGGCGATGAACTTTTGTATATCACCGGCAAACCTTATGATACGCTTGAAGAAATCGTTGGCATGAGAGGAAGCGGCAATGGCTCGCTAAAAGATTTTCAAATTGGTTATGATGCTGTTCCTTTAAAAGGAAATCAAGTTGATTTTGATACAGTGGCGCAAAAAATCAATGCAAACACAAAAATGATTGGCATTCAGCGCTCAAAAGGGTATGCAAATCGCGATTCATTTAGGGTTCAAGAAATTGAAGCAATGATTCAATTTGTCAAAAAAATAAAACCAGATGTCATTGTATTTGTCGATAATTGCTATGGCGAATTTGTTGAGCTAAGAGAACCGACCGATGTTGGCGCAGACCTAATTGCCGGCTCATTAATTAAAAACCCAGGTGGTGGCCTTGCTAAAATTGGCGGCTATATTGCTGGGAAAACTGAACTTGTCGAATTATGTGGCTACCGACTAACAACGCCTGGAATTGGTTTGGAAGCTGGTGCTTCGCTTTATAGCCTGCTTGAAATGTATCAAGGCTTCTTTTTGGCGCCGCACGTCGTGGCACAAGCCATTAAAGGTGCGCGCTTTACAGCAGCCATGTTATCGTTATGCGGTATCGAAACTAGCCCAGCATGGGATGCAAAACGGACTGATTTAATTCAAAGTATTTCTTTTCATGATTCAGAAAAAATGGTGTTGTTTGCGCAAGCGATTCAAGCAGCCTCGCCAGTAAACGCTCATGTGAAACCAATTGGTGCCTATATGCCCGGTTATGCGGATGACGTCATTATGGCAGCCGGAACGTTCATTCAAGGAGCGAGCCTAGAACTTACGGCAGATGGGCCGATACGTCCGCCTTATGAGCTTTACGTGCAGGGTGGACTAACTTATGAGCATGTGAAAGTCGCTGTCATTGGAGCAGTTCAAGCGCTTTTAGAAAAGGGTGCGTTAAATTTACAAAACTAACATATCAATTGTAAAAAAAATAAATTTTTTTTGACGCAGTTTTAATTTCTGCGTCTTTTTAATTGTCAAAACGCTTCTGCCACAATAGTTTTAATAAGATGTTAGATTATCTGACATAAATTTGACAAATGATTTAACGTACATTATAATGCTACTATCATAAAAAAATAGTGAGGGGGAAAAAGCCGTGAGTGAGAAAGAAATTCGACGATCGATGCCTCTTTTTCCAATTGGTCCCGTGATGAAGTTGACAGATTTAACGGCAAGGCAGATTCGTTATTACGAAGACCAAGGTCTGATTAGTCCAGCTCGAAATCAAGGGAACCACAGGCACTACTCACTTCAAGATATTGACACACTCCTTGAAATTAAAGACTACTTAAATGATGGTTTAAACATTGCTGGTATAAAAAAAATGTACCAAATGCAAGATCAAGAAAAGAAAAATCCACTTACGGATGAAGATGTTCGCAAAATTCTCCGTAAAGAAATGCAGCAAGCTGGGCGCTTCGTTAAAGGTGATGATTTATCAAAAAATCAATATCCGAAATTGTAACAAAATTCGAAATAGGTATTAACTTTTAAGAAGTTTATATAAATTGAGTATTGGGAGGATTTTAAATTATGTCAAATTATACTAAAGAAGATATTTTCCGCTTCGCAGATGAACAAAATGTTAAATTTATTCGCTTACAGTTCACGGATATTCTTGGAATCATTAAAAATGTGGAAATTCCAGTAAGTCAGTTGGCAAAAGCGCTCGACAATAAGATGATGTTTGACGGATCGTCTATCGAAGGTTTTGTTCGCATTGAAGAATCGGATATGTACCTTTTCCCAGATTTAGATACATGGGTTGTGTTCCCGTGGACGGCTGAAAAAGGAAAAGTAGCGCGTATGATTTGCGACATTTATAATCCTGATATGACACCGTTTCTTGGTGATCCGCGCGCGAACTTAAAACGCGTGCTTGCAGAAATGCATGAACTAGGTTTCACCGACTTTAACTTAGGACCTGAACCAGAATTCTTCCTGTTTAAACTCGATGAAAACCGTAAGCCGACACTGGAACTAAATGACTCCGGCGGTTATTTCGATTTAGCCCCTACAGATTTAGGTGAAAACTGTCGCCGTGATATCGTGCTTGAACTTGAAGAAATGGGCTTCGAAATTGAAGCTTCCCACCATGAAGTGGCACCCGGACAACATGAAATTGATTTCAAATACGAAGATGCCATTACGGCATGCGACAATATCCAAACGTTCAAATTGGTTGTTAAAACAATTGCGCGTAAACATGGTCTTCATGCAACGTTTATGCCAAAACCACTTTTCGGTGTTAATGGTTCTGGCATGCACTTTAATATGTCACTGTTCAAAGACGGCGAAAATGCCTTCTACGATGAAAGCGGTGAATTGCAACTAAGCGAAACAGCCTACCAATTCTTGGCGGGGATGTTAAAACATGCGCGTGGCTACACAGCTGTTACGAACCCAACCATCAACTCTTACAAGCGTTTAGTTCCAGGTTACGAGGCACCTTGTTACATTGCGTGGAGTGGTAAAAACCGTAGTCCACTTGTCCGCGTTCCAAGTTCGCGTGGACTTAGTACCCGCCTTGAACTTCGTAGCGTTGACCCATCGGCGAATCCATATCTTGCGATGGCAGTACTTTTAAAAGCTGGTCTTGATGGCGTGAAAAACAAACTCACTCCGCCAGCACCAGTTGACCGTAACATTTATGGAATGGACGAGGAGGAGCGTCACGAGGCAGGTATTTATGATCTTCCAGAAAGCTTAGCGCACGGTTTAATTGAGCTCTCAAAAGATGATGCGGTTCGTGAAGGTCTAGGTGACCACATTTATGAACACTTCATTGAAGCGAAACAAATTGAATGTGACATGTTTAGAACAGCCGTTCATCCGTGGGAACGCGATCAATATTTGGAAATTTATTAAGCAAGCGAAAACCCCCGAAAGCAATCTGCTTTCGGGGGTTTGTTTTAATAGTTGAGCGCTTCTTTTAATGCGTCTAAATTGTCGTTCATGATGGAAATGTAATCGCGTTTCGCTTTCACATCACTTGGCATTAAAGTTTCGAGGTTATGCAATTTAAGCGCCTTTGTATCGGTTTCTTGTTGAATCACTTCTGCAATTTTAGAATTGGTATTTTGTTCGAGCATAATGTATGGAATGTTTTCTTTTTCAATGGTGCTCACAATGCTTTGTAATTTCTTTTGCGATGGCTCATCGCTCGTTGAAACGCCGGCAATTGGGATTTGGTGTAATCCGTAGGCTGTTTCCCAGTACGTATAAGCGGCATGTGCGGTCACGAAATCTTTGTGTTTGGCAGTGGCTGCCATATCCTTGTAAGATTCGTCAAGCGTTTTTAGCTTGGATACAGTTTTTTCATAGTTTTCTTCAAAAGTGGCTTTTTTCTCTGGCATTTCTTTAATTAGTTGATCTTTAACGGTCGCAGCCATTTCTTCCATGTAAACAGGGTAGAGCCAGACGTGAGGGTTGTAGTCGCCGTGCTCTTCTTCGCCTTCATGGTCTTCTTCCTCTTCTTCGTGTTTACCAGCGTCAGGGTCTTTCGGCAAGTCTAATTTTTCAGCTAAAGGAACGAATTTTACATTTTCGTCTTTAAGTGATGATTTTGCTTTATCGACAAAACTTTCAAGGTTTAACCCAACATAAAAGAGTAAGTCGCTATCGGCAATTTTCATCATATCTTTTTGCGTAGGTTCGAAGCTATGCGCATCAGAACCCGCTGGATATACGCTTGTGACTTCCACGTTGTCACCGCCAATTTGTTCCGCTAAGTAAGAAAGGGGATAGACGGTTGTGTACACTTTTACTTTATCGTTATCTTGAGAGGCAGTTCCGCTTCCACAAGCTGCAAGTGTAAGTATGAGAGCTAAAACTGGAGTTATAAGTAATAATTTTTTAAACATTTTTCCACTCCTTTATTTTAAATCAAAATGATTCCGTTTTACACCTCGTAAAAATAAATCGTACTGATTACGATTTGAGGGACGATATTGATAATACATTATTTTTTTGAAAAAAGCAAGTGTTAATTAAAACTGCTAATCAAAATTAGCAGTTTTCGCTTTGTATGAAATGTGCTATATTAATGATGATGATGGTGGGAGCATTCTGTTTCTTTTTTAGGAGGGACTAAATCCACGCCGCCTTTATGGAAAGGATGGCATTTTAAAATGCGTCTAATCGCGAGGTAGCTTCCTTTAAAGGCGCCATGCGTTTCAATGGCTTCCATTCCGTACTGAGAGCAGGTTGGATAAAAGCGGCAAGATGCTGGTGTAAGAGGGGAAATGACTTTGCGATAAAAGCGTATGCCACCAAGTAAAAAGCGTTTTAACATGTTTTCACCTTCTATTAATTTGCTAGTTATAGCTTATCATATTTTTTGAAAAAAGAAAGGGGTACGCAAATGTTTTCTTATTTAGATGCTGTAGGATCAAAAGTCGCGATTTCGTTTGAACAGCGCGAAGAACAGTCAGACGATTGCCTGATTATCCCGTTTTATGAAGGAAAATGGCTTTTTACACACCACAAGAAACGAGGCATTGAATTCCCGGGTGGAAAAGGTGAGCATGTTGAAACGCCAATTGAAGCCGCGGCACGCGAATTGATGGAGGAGACGGGCGCTTATACGGACGATTTTCAGTTTGTCGCCGATTATTTCGTGGAATCAGCGGAAAGAACTTTCTCGAAACGCGTTTTTTTCGCACAAATCAAAGGGTTCCATGTTCAAGCCGACTACATGGAAACAGACGGCCCAGTGCTCATGAAAGGAAACATTCGTGAAATCGTGCAGCAACCGGAATTCAGTTTTTTTATGCGTGATGCGGGTATGCAGGAAATTTTACGAAATTTAGAGGAGAAACTAGCCAAAGAAAAGCCTTTTCTGCTATGATAAATAAGAAATGGAGGGATTCAGATGGGCATGCCACTTGAAGTTAATACGATGGTCGTAACGAAAGGCCGCGAGAAAAGAATTACAGAAAACTTTTTTGAATTAAAAAAAGACGGGTACCGCATTTATCCGATTGATGTACCCATTGAGCTCCGCAAAACGAAAGACGGAGAAGTGAATGGACTCGTTATCCCTAGAAAACTCATTTGGGAAAGCGATGCGACCATCATTACATATGAACTTGTTTCGTTAAATTCGAGTAATTAAAAAGAGACTGGGAATTTTCCCAATCTCTTTTTAATTTAGTATACGGCTGATTCTAGTAGGGTAAATGTTTTTTCTGCGGGATTTAGTTCGGCGATACGGCCGTATGGAAGCGTGATTTTTGGCTCGTTATGGCCGAAGCTTGCGTTTGCGAAAACTGGTATATCTTCAAGATGAAATTCGCGGAGCACTTTAAGCGCGAGTTCGCGGTACTCCTCTTGGTAGGCGCCTTCTTTTGGCTTGCCAAAAACTATGCCATTTACGCGTGATAAAACGCCCATGATACCGTAATTTCGCAGCTGATCTTCAAACCACCACGGGTTCGCCTTCACCTCTGAGGTTTCCAAAAATAAAATGGCATCGTCGAAAGCGGCAAGCTCTGGAAACAAAGCTGTGCCTTTAGCCATTTCAAGAACTTCCATGCAACCGCCGATAAGCGGACCAGACGCGCGGTTTGTTCCTTGAATGATGTCATAGCTGTCATTTGGCATGAATTTGCGCGGTTTCTCACTGTTTTCAGGGAGCCATGGCAGGAATTCACCCGTTATTTCAGGGGCTGTTTCAAACCGAAGAGCTTGACTTGGATGGAAAGCAAGTTGTTCGAACGCGTTTTTGGTGAACGTAGGAAGTGCCACGTTTTCTGCAAAGTCACTCAAAATTGCCGGCCCGTAAAAACTGGATATGCCTGCTTTTAGGCACATTAAATGCGTGATGGTCGAATCGGAATAGCCGATAAAAATTTTAGGATTCTGTTGAATGATTGCAAAATCGATATACGGCAACATACGGATGCTGTCATTACCGCCAATGCAGGCGAAAATCGCTTTGATATCTGGGTTTTGGAAGGCGGCCATCAAGTCTGCGGCGCGCTTTTCAGGGTGGTGGTATATAAAATCAGAGCCGGCGAGCGTATGCGGCATTTCGATGACCTTTAAGCCAAAATGTTCTTGTAATCGTTTTTTGCCGACTTCATAGCGTCCGAGTAGTTCTGGGTCACCGGCAGCGCCAGATGATAAACTAATTGTTGCGACTGTATCTCCCTTTTTAAGCCGAGGGAGCTTTTGTAGGTTTAACATAAATTTCCCCTCCTTACTTTTTTTCTATTTTAGCATATTTCTGGTTGACAGGGGGCTTTGATTTCGGTACAATGATAAACCCTGATGGCTTCATTCAGGTAATAAAACTAGGGGGTATGACATGACACAAGAATACATCGAAATTAAAGGTGCTAGGGAAAATAATTTGAAAAATGTTTCTGTGAGAATTCCGAAACGTCAAATTACTATCTTCACAGGAGTCTCTGGTTCCGGGAAATCATCTATTGTTTTTGGAACCGTTGCCACAGAATCACAACGTCAGTTAAACGAAACGCACAGTGCTTTTGTTCGCGGCTTTTTACCAAAATATCGCGAGCCGGATACGGACGGCATTCGTGGTTTAGGTGCCTCTATTATTATTGATCAAAAACGGATTGGCGGTAACTCGCGCTCAACGCTCGGCACGATTACGGATATCAATCCTCTTTTTCGCGTTCTTTTTTCCAGAATTGGACAGCCAGAAGCTGGACCAGCAAGCTCATTTTCGTTTAATGATCCGTTTGGCATGTGCCCGGATTGTCAAGGCGTCGGTCGAAAAATTACGCTAAACTTAGAAAAGTTTCTTGATTACTCAAAATCATTAAATGAAGGAGCCATCCAATTTCCGAATTTCTCAGTTGGTTCGTGGTATTGGAACATTTATGCTTTATCTGGTTATTTTGACCTCGATAAAAAATTGGAAGATTATTCTGCGGAAGAAATGGAAAAATTACTAAATGGTAAGACAGAAAAGTTTGTACTTGAAACGGCAGGCGGCCCAATTAATTCAACTTATGAGGGTTTAATCCAAAAATTCGATCGCTTATATTTGAAAAAAGAAGGCGAAATGGGCGAGCGGACGAAAAAACAAGTCGATGCTTTTACAACCGAAGTGGCTTGTGATGCTTGTGGGGGCGCTAGACTTTCTAAAAAAGTGCTTGATTGTCGGATTAACGGCTTAAATATTGCGGATTATATGGCGATGCAACTTGATGAAGTGGTGGAGAATATCGCTAAAATTGATAATCCTTACGCGGAAGCGATGAAAGCGAGTATCGACGAGCGCGTGTCACATTTGATTGATATTGGTCTTGATTATGTCACACTTGACCGTGAAACGAGCACGCTTTCTGGCGGAGAATCACAACGCGTGAAAATGGTGCGTCATTTAAATAGTAGTTTAACGGATATGATTTACATTTTTGATGAACCAAGTATTGGGCTTCACCCGCGTGATGTCCACCGCTTAAACGAACTTTTGGAGAAGCTGCGCGATAAAGGGAACACCGTACTTGTCGTTGAGCATGATCCAGACGTCATTCGCATTGCGGATTACATCATTGATATTGGGCCAAAAGCCGGCAAACACGGCGGTGAAGTCACCTTCCACGGTACTTACGAGGAGCTTCTAAAAAGCGATACGCTCACCGGAAACTTCATGGGACACCACGAAAGTTTAAAAAGTGAAGTGCGAACCCCGCGAAGCTTTTTACCTGTGAAAAAAACCAACCTTCATAATGTGCGTGACCTTGACTTAGAAATTCCGACAGGCGTTTTGAACGTCATAACTGGGGTGGCGGGTTCTGGTAAGAGTACGATTATTAATGGGATTTTCAGAAAACAATATCCCGACGCAATTGTGATTGACCAATCCGCTGCTCATGCTAATTCCAGATCAAACCCCGCAACGTATTCGGGGATTATGGATAGCATTCGAAAACTATTCGGAACGGCGAATGATGTCAGTCCATCGCTTTTCAGCTACAATTCAAAAGGCGCCTGCCCAGAATGTAAAGGTCTCGGCTACATTGCGATGGATATGGCTTTCATGGATGCGATTCGCACACCTTGCGAAGCTTGTTCTGGCAAGCGTTTTAAAGAAGAAGTGTTGCAATACAAATTAAATGGACAAACGATTAGTGACTGCCTCGAAATGACGGTCACTGATGCGTTGCAGTTTTTTGAACTGAAAAAAATCACAAAGCAACTTCAGGCGATGGAGGACGTTGGAATTGGCTACTTGACACTTGGCCAAGCTTTAAGCACACTATCAGGTGGTGAGTGCCAGCGCTTGAAACTCGCGACAGAACTTCATAAAAAAGGCAGCGTCTATATTATGGACGAGCCAACGACAGGGCTTCACATGTCGGATACGAAGCATATTGTCGAAATCATGAACCGACTGGTCGATGCTGGCAACACAGTAATTGTTATCGAGCACAATCTCGATATTATTCGCCAAGCCGACTGGATTATCGATGTCGGCCCAGAAGGCGGAAGCAAAGGCGGAAGAATTCTTTTTGGAGGAAAACCAGCCGATTTGAAAGCCGTCCCAGATTCGATTACAGCAAAATTCATTTAACCCAAAATAGCGCGAAGCTAAAACTTCGCGCTATTTTTCTGTCGACCGGAGATAATGTGAAAAACCAAGGGGACGACAGATTTTTGTGAAACTTTAGGGGAGAAGGGAAACGTGTAAATATGACTGATTTCGAGATGTGAAAATCACACCCAAAAACCAAATAATGAAAAGGTCGATAGAAATGCCCATTTGAGCTATTATAGGAGTAGGGCTGAAATAGGTGCCTGTTTTAATCTCTGTATTGTGAAATGTAAATCCCGTTTTCAGCAATTAATCAAGTATGCACTATAAAAGGTAATAAGTTACTTACTTTTAGTCTACACGCCACCCCCTCAAGCTCTGCTGCATCATAAAATTCAATTCCGTTCCTAAAATTGGTATAATCTAAATAGAGCGGGGATTCACTTGCTGCTTAACTTCCAACACGAAAGGACGAAGACTATGACAAAATATGAATGGCGCAAAGCTGAAAAGGGGCTTTATTTACCCAAAAATAAACCAATGAAACTCGATGTGCCGGCGATGAACTATATTACGATTACGGGAAAAGGGGATCCGAACGAAGGAGCTTTTAGCGAGCGTGTTGGGGCACTTTATGCGGCAGCTTATACGATTCGGATGCTTCCTAAAAAAGGCGTGACGCCGGACGGATATTTTGAATACACAGTTTATCCGCTTGAAGGGGAATGGACGACGAGCCAGCGTGATAATGGTCCGCTTGACAAGAGCTTATTTGAGTATCGTATTATGATTCGCCAACCTGATTTTGTAACAGCTGCGCTATTTGAAGAATTGAAGCCACGATTCGCTGAAAAAATTCCTGCGGAGCTTTTGGCTGAGCTGCGCTTTGAAACGATTGAGGAAGGGCCAAGCGTGCAGATGCTCCACAAAGGGCCTTACGACACAGAACCCGCTTCTTTTGAACAAATGGAGGATTTCTGTTTGGAAAATGATTGGGTGCGGCTGTCAAAGGACCATAAGGAAATTTATTTGTCAGATCCACGAAAAACAGCGCCTGAAAAAATGAAAACGGTGCTTCGTTTTAAAATTAAAAGTTAAACTGCAGTTTTTCGCTGCGGTTTTTTTTGAAATTAGACAAATGCGCTTGGAAAAGGTATTCTTAAAGGGTGAAAACATTCTGTGAGGAGAATTTTTATGGAACCTTTAGTAAGCGTTATCGTTCCAGTTTATAATGTGGAAAACTATTTGGAGCGGTGTGCGGAAAGTATTTTTAAGCAAACGTACGCGCATTTAGAAATTATTTTTGTTGACGATGGCTCAACGGATAGTTCAGGTGCGATGCTAGAAACGTTTTCTGACCCTAGAATTCGCGTGATTACGCAAGAAAATGGTGGTCAGGCGGCGGCGCGCAATGCGGGGCTTGATCAGATGACAGGCGACTACGTCATCATGGTGGATAGCGACGACTATATAGCGCCGAATTTAGTCGAAAAATGTTTGAAAACGGTCACGCAAACAGAGGCGGACCTCGTGATGTTTACTTCTTATAATGTGAATCAAAGCGGCGACATGCAGTACATACCGCGGAATAGCGGGCATCTTTTGACAGATGCAGGAAGTGTCCCGTGGAATAAATTTTATACGGCTTCTTTATGGGAAAAGCTCCGTTTTCCGACCGGCTATTGGTATGAGGATCTCGGCGTGGTGCCAGCTGTCGTTTTGCGCGCTGAAAAGCCAGTGAAACTTGACGATGCGCTTTATTTTTACATAACGGACCGAGCGGATTCGCAGTCGAATTTGCAAAATGATACGAAATTTTTAGATGTCATTCCAATGCTTGAAAATGTCACAAACGAATTGAAAGCACTTGATATTTTCGAGGCATCCAAGGCGGAAGTGGAAACACTTTATATGGAACATTTAGTGTACCGGACTGTACTTCGGAAAATCATTTATTTGGAGGGGACAAAACAGCGTAAAGAAGTGCTTAAAATTGTACGAGAAACGATGAACTCGCATTTTCCAAAGTGGGAGAAAAATGGGTACCGCTCTGGTAGCGGCTTGACCGCGAAGTTGAAATATTTGGCTGTTCGCCTGTATTTGCAAGGTTTTGTGCATTTAGGTGATTTAGTTTGGAAAGTACCGTTTGAAAAAAGAAGACAGCAAACGGGTTTTTAAAAGGAGAGAAAAATGAAGGTAAGTGTGATTATTCCGGCGTATAATGTCGGGGAGTATATTGAGGCGTGTTTGGATTCGGTGATGAATCAGTCTTATGAAAAGTTAGAAGTTATTGTAATTAATGATGGTTCGACGGATGACACGGGGGAAAAGTTGGCGCTCTTACAAGAGAAATATCCGACGATGCAAGTGATTACAAAAGAAAATGGCGGTTTATCTGCAGCGCGAAATGATGGCGTAAGGCTTGCGACTGGCGATTTTATTGCCTTTGTCGACAGCGATGATGTGATTGACCGAGACATGTATAAAAAAATGATGGCATCTGTAGAAATTTCCTGTGCGGATATCGTCACGATTGGCGTGGCACGTCTTGCGGGGGAAGATGTTTACCGCTCAGCATTGCATGAGCGTTTTATGCAAACGGATAAGTTTAATACGACGATTTTTGAAACACCAGAACTTTTATACGATACAACGAGCTGGAATAAAATTTATCGTGCTTCTTTTTGGAACGAGGCAAAACTGGAATTTCCAGTCGGTAAAACGTATGAAGATATTCCCGTTGTCATTCCCGCGTACTTAAAAGCCGAGCATGTCAACATCTTGAAAAATGTAGGCTATTACTGGCGTCACAGAGTTTCTGGCGATAAATCTATCACCCAGCAAAAAAATAACTTGCGTATGACACGCGACCGCTTAGATGCGCTACACGTTTGCGACGAGGCTTTTTCCACGATTCAAGACAACACACTGCGCTACAAAAAAGAGCAGAAATATCTTGAAATCGATCTTTTCTCAATGATTGAATGGCTTTTCTTAGTTAAAAATGAGGATTACCGCACCGTTCAAAAATGGGTGTCCGACTACATGAAAGAAAGTCTCCAAACGAACGCAATTGAAACGCTCCCAAAAACTAAGCAAAAAATGTTCCGCCAACTTTTAAAAAACGCGCACCTGCGCTTCCGAATTGCAAGCCTGGAATGGTTCATGCTAAAGGCTATCAAACGTTTTACAGGAAAAAGTTCATAAAACTAATTTTTTGTTTCATATAAGTTTATCGCTAAAAAGGATGCTGTATGCGTCCTTTTTTGTTGACAAAAAAACGTTTTGTAACTATAATGGTTACAAAGAGGTGAGGAAATGGCCATTTCAACACGTTTTAGTGTCGCTGTGCATATTTTGACACTCGTTTATTTAAATCGCGACAAACAAATTACGTCAGATTTTATCGCAGAAAGCGTTGGTACGAACCCAGTAGTCATTAGAAGAATTATGAGCCGCTTAAAAAAAGCCGGTTTACTACATTCAAAACCTGGTATTGGCGGCACCTATTTAGCGCGAGAACCGGATGACATGACTCTTTATGAAATTTATGAGGCAGCTTTAGGCTCGCAAACGATTTTTGACATCCATCAAAACCCTAATCCAAATTGTTTTGTCGGGGCAAATATTCAAGATACGTTAAATGAAACCTTTCAAACAGCTCAACAAAAAATGGAAAATGAGTTGAAACAAGTTACCTTAGCCAATATCATTGCCGAAATGACAACAAAGGCAAGCCAAAACTAAAGGCTTGCCCTAAAAATAAAACAAATTGTAACTAAGTCAGTTACGAAATAGGAGGAATACAAATGAAAGTAGCTATTATTGCAGCAAGTGGGAAAGCTGGAAACCAAATTTTAGAAGAAGCGGTGCGCCGCGGCATGGAAGTTACAGCAATTGTGCGGCATAAAGAAAAAATAACGAATCCAAATGTGCAAGTTTTAGAAAAAGATTTATTTGACTTAACTTTCGAAGATATTCAAGATCAAGATGTTGTCATTGATGCGTTCAATGCTCCGCATGGCCAAGAAGAGCTTCACCAAACATCATTAAAACATGTAACCTCGCTTTTAAAAGGAAAAACAAATCGTCTACTTGTCGTCGGTGGAGCAGGAAGTTTATATGTCGATGAAGCAGAATCGTTACGTTTAATGGACACACCCGATTTCCCCGCTGCCTTTTTACCAACTGCAAGCCATATGGGAAAAGCGCTCGATGCGCTAAAACAAGAAGCGGAAGTAAACTGGACTTATATGAGCCCATCAGCTTTCTTTAATCCAGAAGGAGCGGGAACAGGTACTTATATTTTAGGAGAAAATCAACTTTTAGTAGATGAAACGGGACAAAGTGAAGTGAGCTATGCAAACTTTGCAAAAGCGATGCTTGACGAAATTGAAGAACCAAAACATGTTAAAGAACGTTTCACCGTTCGAAATAAATAAAACGAGTTTCTTCTATATAATAGCTGTTGGCGAATTGCCGACAGCTTATTTTGCTTTTATCCTCTTTTTAAGAAAAGTTAAATTAGGCTAGAGGAGGATTGCATTTCGCTACAAATTGACGTATTGTGTAGACAGGGACTGGGAACAGAAAGGTGTGACACACAATTGCGGAAAAAAATGAAACGAAAAAAGAAGCGTCAGTTATTTATGACGTTAGGTATATTTATCGGCCTCATTCTAGTTGGTGTCATTGCGTCTTTTATACGGGAAGCTTATTTAGATTTAACAGCGCCAGAACCTGCATTTAATACAAAAGAAGAGAAGTTTATTAATCAGCTTTCAAAGCATGCACAGGAAATTCAGAAAGAGCATCAAATTTTGACGAGCGTGACGCTTGCGCAGGCGATTTTAGAGTCGAACTGGGGTGAGAGCGAGCTTGCGAGTCAGGCGAATAATTTATTTGGTGTGAAAGGTAGGGCGGGGCAGCCAGTCGTGAACATGACGACAAAAGAGTTTTCAGACGGGCAATGGATTGAGATTCAAGCTAATTTCCGAAAATATGCCAATTGGAATGAATCGCTTGATGATCATGCAAATTTATTTTTGAATGGAACATCTTGGTCAAAAACGAAGTATCACGGCGTTCTTTCTGCCAAAACTTACCAAGCGGCTGCAGAGGAAATAATGAAAGCAGGCTACGCAACTGACCCAGACTATGCGAGTAAATTGGTGAGTATCGTTGAAAAATATGATTTGCATCTCTACGATAATATTCAAGATCAACTTTTGTCCAATAAGAAAATTTCGCAAGTAGCTGATGTAAGTATGAAAGAGCATGCAACGGTTTGGACGGTACCTTACGGGCTTGTTGGTGCGCAGAAAGTAGAAGATATTCAGTATTATAGTCGCGATCATTTACAACTTGTGCAAGTTGCACAGACAAGTAGCGGAAAATGGTATCAATTTGCTGTAGATGACAAAGTAATAGGTTGGATAAAAGCGGATTATGTTACTCTAAAATAGAAAAAAACAACGTAAAAGGGTCTAAAAAACTTGTCTTATTAGTAGGTTTTTAGACCTATATGTATCCTTTTTTTCACTACAAAAGAAAAATTTTTGAAGAAGTAAAGCACTTAACGCCTAAGTGTTTTATTTTTTTGTTATTTTTGTTACTTAAAAGAAATATATATTACATAAAAGTTTTGTTAGAATGAAATGGTTGCTAAGAAAGAACACACGTTTTGATAATTCAAAAAGACAAGGATGTGCAAAATTCATTATGCTACATATTGCAAAGAAGCACTTGCTTAAAGTGGGTTTAATCAGTTTATCAATTACTGTAATGGCTCTTCCTATGCAAGTAAAGGCTAATTCTAGCCTCGCTACTTCCTCGCAACAAGCGTTTATTAATGAGATTGCGCCGCATGCAGAGATCGTACAGAAGGAAAACGGGATTCTGGCAAGTATTACAATTTCTCAAGCTATTCTCGAATCAAATTGGGGGAAAAGCGAGCTTGCGCAAAAAGGGAAGAATTTATTCGGAATTAAAGGTTCCTACAATGGGAACTCCATTGTGATGGGGACAAGGGAACATAATGGTTCTTCTTATGTTGGAACAAGTGCAGGATTTAAAGCCTATCCAACATGGTTTGAATCATTAAATGACCACGCGACCTTATTTGTGAATGGTCCAAGCTGGAATAAAGATTTATACAGCAGTTTAATTAATCAAACGGATTATCGTCTTGCGGCTAAGGCGTTAGATCACACGGGTTATTCGACTGATCCAAACTATTCCAAAAAATTAATTGAGGTCATTGAAAAATTTAATTTAGATAAGTATGATGTGGCGAATGCCGCTTATGCAGAAAAAACATCTGATAAGATTTTTCATGCAGTAGGACAAGTTAAAGCTGGTAAAACAGTGGATATTTGGACCAATCCAGCAGGGACAAAAGATGCGGTATTAATTGCCAAACTTTCAAATGGTGTGAGCCCTAAAATTGAGATTAAACGCGAAGCTAAAATCGCGAACAATCAAATTTGGTATCAAGTAGAGCTTTCTGACTTTGTAAGTGGCTGGATTGAAAGTGATAAAGTCGAAGTATTATACAGTTCAGAAAGTCATTCGCCATTGCGATATAAAACGGTATTTTTATTTGATCATTCATCAAGTGAAACTGCACTCGCGTCAAATCAAATGTTAAATCCGTCAGAAATCGCCATGACATCTGAAAAAGAACGGCATTATCATGTTATTAGTATGATACCGCTATTAAGAAAAGAAACATTTGCAAACGCGCTATAAAAATTAAAAGCTGAAAATTAGGAAAACTACTTCACTCCTAATTTTCGGCTTTTGTGCTTTTCTCTGCGCCTTTTCCTTATTTTTCTGCTATAATACGGAATGGAAAGTATTGATGGAGGAGGGGTTTTTTTGGACGAGCAATTAAAGATGTTAAAAGACTTAACGGATGCAAAAGGCATTCCGGGAAATGAGCGTGAGGTTCGACGTGTGTTCGAACAATATATCTCACCTGTTGCTGATGAAATCACGCATGATGGATTAGGAAGTAGTATTGCGATTCAGAAAGGTTCAGAAGATGGACCAAAAATTATGATTACAGGACATCTGGATGAAGTCGGGTTTATGGTGACGCAAATTGATGCAAACGGCTTTATCAAGTTTCAACCAACAGGTGGCTGGGTGCCACACGTGATGCTTTCGCAAAAAGTAACCATTGTAACACGTGAGGGGGAAGAAATTGTCGGTGTCATTGGTTCAAAACCGCCTCATCTAATGACGGCTGCTGAACGTCAAAAATCATTTGATATTAAAGAGATGTTTATTGATGTTGGTGCGAAAGATAAAGCAGAGGCAGAAAGCTTTGGGATTACACCAGGCGACATGATTGTACCTGCTTTTGATTTTACAGTAATGAAAAATGAAAAATATCTTTTAGCTAAAGCTTGGGATAATCGGATTGGCTTAGCGATTGCGATTGAAGTTTTAAAAAATTTAAGAAAAGAGCAGCATGCGAATACAGTTTATGGTGTTGGTTCGGTTCAGGAGGAAGTTGGAACAAGAGGCGCGAAAACGTCTGCACATTTGATTCAACCGGATATTGGTTTTGCCGTTGATGTTGGCATTGCTGGTGATACACCGGGTATTAAACCGACTGAAGCACAAAGTAAAATGGGTGACGGACCACAAATTATCATCTATGATGCAACGCTTGTCAGCCATGCTGGTTTACGGAACTTTGTGACAGATGTTGCTGATGAACTCGGTATACCGTACCAATTTGAGGCTATTCCAGGTGGTGGTACTGATGCGGGGCCGATGCATTTAACAGGAAATGGTGTTCCTTCCTTGCCGATTACCATTGCAACGCGATATATTCATTCGCATTCTTCTATATTACATCGTGATGATTTTGATGCGGCAGTTAAACTTATTACAGAAGTTGTCAAACGGCTTGATGCAGACAAAGTAAAAGAAATAACGTATCAAAACTAAGTGATACAAAATGGACAAAAGGAAGGTAGCATGGCGTTTGGCTGAATATGGTCGTGAGTCTTTTGGACTATTAGCTTAAAAGAGTGCATACTTTGTTTATTTAGTAAAACCACTTTTATGTTACGAGAATGTTACGAGGAGCGTTATATGGATACAATACGGTCGACGAAAAACGAACGCGTTAAAAATTGGAAGAAATTGTTTACGACTAAGGGGCGACAAAAGTCGGGTACGTACATGGTGGAAGGATTTCATTTGGTAGAGGAAGCGCTACGGCAAGATGGGCTTGTACGGGAGTTGATCCTATCGGAGGAAGTTTATTCGCCACTTGAATTGCCAGAGGACATTGAAACGTTTTATGTGTCAAAAGAGGTGAGTCATTTTCTTAGTGAAACTAAAACGGAGCAAGGAATCTTTGCTGTCATTAACATGACGGAGGCGGACATTCTCCTTTTATACGGGAAAAAGCTTTTATTAGTGGACCGTGTGCAGGATCCAGGAAATGTGGGGACGCTTATTCGGACGGCGGATGCTGCGGGGTATGATGCGGTTGTGCTTGGAAGAGGAAGTGCGGATTTATATAATCCAAAAGTGATTCGTAGTGCGCAAGGGAGCCATTTTCATATTCCGGTTATTCAAGCGCCTTTACTCGAATGGATTGGTCGCTTGGAAGAGGAAGGGGTCCCAGTTTTTGGCGCTTTCCTCGATGAACAGGCAAAAGTTTACGACACCATTCCACGTCAAGAAACACTAGCTCTTATTGTTGGAAATGAGGGTAGCGGTATTTCAAATGATGTCGCGGAACGTATTCATGAGAAAGTATACATTCCGATTTTCGGACAAAGTGAGTCCTTAAACGTGGCCATTGCGGCGGGGATTTTAATGTATCATTTCCGGAAATAATGCCAAATAGACGTGCCCAATTAAATTTAGTTGGGCACGTCTATTTTTGTTTCGCTAATGAGAACTGGGGAGAGTGCTTTTTTGACGCTCTTGATGTAGTTGTTTGCTGCGCCCCAATCGAAATTGAAGATTAAATTGTCCGAACTTCCAGTTGAAATGGCTGTCACTTCTGAATCGCCATGGAAATTATGAATCGTAATAAAAAGGGCAGCACGATTACTTGCCCGAAAAAAGTATCTTTCATAAGCTAGAGTGGCAAGTTTTTTTCCGTCACCAAATGTGCGGATTTCATCAAAAATGGGAGTGCTTGTGGATTGCGAAAGTTTAATCATATCCATAGTTTCTTCGACAGAGCTTTTAACAACATAGCGATGACTTGGCATATGCGTTCATCCTTTCACCTTGATTACTTTTATTGTATGCCCAAAAATCATTTTTTTCAATGTTGAAGTAAAACTTACTAAAAATAAGTAAATTGATATTAATTAGTTACTTTCTGAACGGTTTTGTGTTACAATATGTGAGAGGTGAGAGTTATGAATGAAGCACATAAAGTTTGTCCGAAATTTGAGTCTGCGTTCCAACTTCTTGGTAAACGCTGGACAGGACTAATCATCAATGTCTTGCTTACTGGTCCGAAGCGCTTTAAACAAGTAGCAGGTGAGATTCCACAAATGAGCGATCGTGTTCTTGCAGAACGCTTAAAAGAACTGGAAGAAATGGAAATCGTGACGCGTCACGTTTATCCTGAAACCCCTGTTCGGATTGAATATGATTTAACAGATAAAGGTCGAGATCTTAAAGAAGTCATGGAACAAGTCCAGTGCTGGGCAGATAAGTGGATTGCACTTGAGAAAGTGGAAAGCTAATGCGATAATGAAAGACGTAACGATGGTTATGTCTCAGAGTGATGACAAACGGCCATCTTCGTCGTTAAAACCTCCGTCCCGCTCCTCACGTACTCAAGTACTCCGGTGCGGTACTCGGTTTTGCCTAGAATCTCGCCATTTGTCATCGCTCTGATTTTGTGTGGTGCGTTTTGTTTTGTGTTTTCTACAAGCCTAAGACGTAACGATGGTTATGTCTTTTATTTTGGTTAAAAAAGGAGAAAGAAAATGAGAAGAGGGATTTTCATTGCGTTGTCGGCAATTTTTGTTCTGATACTCGTCGCCTGTTCGGACGGCGAAACAACAACGAAAAGTGCGGATACAATTTCGGCTTCGCTACATGTGACTCGAAATAATGGACAGGGCGAAGTGGGCGCAAAAAAGGTGAAGGTGGCATCTGGCAGTACCGTGTATGAGGCTATGAACAAGAACTTTAAACTAAAAGATACAGATGGTTTTATTACGAGTATCGAGGGCATTTCACAAGACGAGTCGAAAGGGCTTTACTGGATGTACGAGGTGAACGGGGAGATGGCGGCTAAAGGTGCCAAGGAACTGAAACTTAAAAATGGTGACGAAGTGAGTTTTGATTTGCATGAAGCTAAATAATGAGTTTGAGAAATTGCGGCTTACAAATGTTAAAGTGATTACGCTAATGGCGATTTTAGTGGCGCTTACGGTTTCGGGGCGGCTTTTATTTGCTTTTATTCCTAATGTTCAACCGGTGACGACGCTTGTCATTTTGGTGACGCTTTTAACTGGCTTTCGCTACGGTGCGATTTTTGCGACGCTTGTTATGCTTAGCTCTAACTTGATTTTAGGTATGGGCATATGGACGATTGGGCAAATTGCTGGTTATCTTTGCATCGCGGCTTTGACGGCTTTTGTTATTCGTCCGCGGTTTGACAAAATGCCGTTTTGGTTGATGATTTTATACGCTTCGTTTACAGGTTTTTTGTACGGTTTTATTCAGGCGTTATTCATTGCACCGCTTTATGGTTTTCATTATTTTCTCGTTTATTATGTTGCGGGCTTGTCGTTTGATTTCCTTCATGCGCTTGGGAATGCGGCGTTTTACGCGGTTCTTGCGCCAGTCCTTTTGCCGCTACTTGATAAGTGGCTTATAAAATATACTTGAATTCATGCTAAGTTCCCTCTATAATAGAAAGTAATTAAATAAGACAAAGACAATGACGGAGACAAGTAGCTTTGTTTTACTGGACAGGGAGAAATGGTCAAAGACTGAAAGCCATTTCGCATGTAAGCATAGTGAAAATTTCAGCTCCACGAGTCGCTGCCGGGATTAAATTTGAAAGGCAGATCGGTGTTTAAGCCGTTATTCAAATGAAGGTGGAAATGTTTTGGCATTTCTATTAGGGTGGTACCGCGAGCAAAATCTCGTCCCTTTGTGGATAGAGGTTTTTTATTTTTGTCTAAAAACGAAAAGGAGTGTTTTTAAATGCTGGAACAACTGCAAGCTTTGGAAAAAGAAGCCGTTTTGGCTGTAGGTGCGGCGGCTGATTTGAAAGAATTAAATGAGCTGCGCGTCAAATATCTCGGTAAAAAAGGACCGATGACTGAAATCATGAAACAAATGGGAAAGCTGTCAAATGAAGAGCGCCCGCTTGTTGGGGCGAAAGCCAATGAAGTGCGCACAGCAATTAGCGAGAAAATTCAAGTGAAACAAACACTTCTAGAAGAGGCGGCGCAAGCTGTGCAACTTGAAAATGAAACGATTGATGTGACGCTTTCAGGTACAAAAGTGTCGCTTGGCAAAGCGCATTTGCTTTCGCAAGTTATTCGCGAGCTGGAAGATATGTTTATTGGCATGGGCTATAAAATTGCCGAAGGGCCAGAAGTTGAACTCGATTATTACAATTTCGAAGCGCTGAATCTTCCGAAAGGGCACCCGGCGCGTGATATGCAAGATAGTTTTTACATTACGGAGAATACGCTTTTGCGGACACAAACGTCGCCCGTTCAAGCGCGGACGATGGAAAAACATGATTTTAAAAATGGGCCCATCAAAATTATTTGCCCAGGAAAAGTTTACCGTCGCGATAACGACGACGCCACGCATTCGCACCAGTTTACTCAAATCGAAGGGCTTGTTGTAGGGGAAAAAATTACGTTTGCGGACTTAAAAGGAACGCTGACGATTTTGGCTAAACGAATGTTTGGTGAGGAACGCGAAATTCGTTTGCGCCCAAGCTTCTTCCCGTTCACAGAACCGTCTGTTGAGATGGATATTTCCTGTTTTGCGTGCGGCGGCGAGGGTTGTCGTGTTTGTAAGGGCACGGGTTGGATTGAAATTTTAGGCGCTGGTATGGTACACCCGCGCGTCTTGGAAATGTCTGGCATTGATTCGACACGCTACAGCGGTTTTGCATTTGGGCTTGGTCCTGAACGTGTGGCGATGTTGAAATACGCGGTGGACGATATTCGCCATCTTTATACGAACGATTTACGGTTTACGAATCAATTTGTTGCGAAGGAAATGGGGGAATAAAAATGCTAGTTTCTTATAATTGGGTGAAGGAATTTTTCCCGAATTTAACTTTAAATGCGGCTGATTTGGCGGAGGCGATTACACGTACCGGCATTGAAATTGAAGGCGTTGACTATTTAGATGCGGATCTAAAAAATATTGTCGTTGGGGAAGTTAAAACGTGTGAGAAGCATCCGAGTGCGGATAAGCTAAATAAAACGACTGTTTTAGTGGACGGCGGCGAAACGGTGCAAATCATTTGCGGAGCACCGAATGTGGCAGCTGGTCAGAAAGTTGTTGTGGCACGTGTTGGGGCGCGCTTACCAGGCGGGCTGAAAATTAAACGCGCGAAGCTTCGCGGTGAAGTTTCGGAAGGTATGATTTGTTCGCTGCAAGAATTGGGCTTTGAAAATAGTGTTGTCCCTAAAGCTTATCAAGACGGCATTTTTGTTTTGCCTGATGATGTGGTTGTTGGGGCTAACGCGGTGGAACTTCTCGGCCTAAATGACGCGATTCTTGATATGGCGATTACGCCAAATCGGGCCGATGCTTTAAGCATGACAGGGGTAGCGCATGAAATCGGTGCGATTGTGCACGAGAAACCGGCGCTTCCGGAACAACCTGATGTGTCTGAAACGGGTTCGATTGAAGGACGCATTTCAGTTGCGATTCAAGATGCGCAAACGACGCCTTATTATGCAGTGCGAATGGTGGAAGATATCGAAATTAAAGATTCGCCACTTTGGCTTCAAGTAATGCTTATGAAAGCCGGGATTCGCCCACATAGCAACGTTGTCGATGTCACAAACTATATTAATTTGCTTTACGGGCAACCGTTACATGCTTTTGATTATGAGAAAATCGGGAGTAGTGAAATTGTCGTGCGTCTAGCGACTCCGGGCGAGGAAATCACGACGCTTGATGGGCAAAAAAGAACTCTAAATGATGGGCATACGGTCATTACGAATGGAAAAGAGCCAATTGCAATTGCCGGCATTATGGGCGGTGAGAGTTCAGAAGTGTCCAGTGTGACAAAAACCGTTTTACTAGAAGGTGCGATTTTTGCAAGTGAGTATATTGGTCAAGCGTCACGCGAACTAGGCATTCGTACGGAAGCGAGTATTCGTTACGACAAGGGGAGCGACGCGTTCAAGGTGGAACAGGCTCTTGCGCACGGCGCCGCATTAATTGCGCTTCTGAGCGGTGGGAAGATGCTTGCTGGTTCTGTCGAGGAAGACAACCGGGATGCGTACAAAAATGTTGTGACAACCACACTGACACGTGTGAATCGCTTGCTAGGTACGGCCATTTCAAGCGAGGAAGTCGAAGTTATTTTTGATCGTCTAGGATTTGAAGCGACGATTTTAGCTGATCAAATTGAAGTGCGCGTGCCGTCACGCCGCTGGGATATTACCATTGAGGCGGATATTTTGGAAGAAATCGCACGAATTTATGGCTATGATAAAATTCCTGTGACGCTACCAGAAACGGCGACGGCAGGTGGCTTAACGCCAGCTCAAACGCTGAAGCGCGAACTGCATGACGCACTCCAGGGGGCCGGCTTAAATCAAGCGCTCACCTATTCTTTAACTTCAGAGAAAGAGGCTACAAGGCTCGCTTTATCTAAAGAAAGGGTTGTGAGTCTTGCGATGCCGATGAGTGAGGAGCGGAGTAAGCTTAGAACGAGCATTATTCCAGGGCTTCTGCACGCGGCTAGCTATAATGTAGCCCGCAAAAATACAGATGTGGCATTTTATGAAGTGGGAAGTGTGTTTTATGGCACGGAAGGCGACGCGCTACCGGTCGAGGAAGAGCACCTCGCTGGCCTTATGACGGGGAACCGTGTGCTTCCTGACTGGCAAAAAGAAACAAAAACAGTCGATTTCTTTGTGCTAAAAGGCATACTGGAAATGTTGCACGAGCGTTTAGGTCTACAAGCGCCATTTCGTTTTGAGAAGTTGGTCAAAGAAGATATGCACCCAGGGCGCACAGCGCAAGTATTTTTAGGCGATGCGTCCATCGGCTTTATCGGCCAAGTTCATCCGGCGCTTCAAAAAGAATATGATCTAAAAGAAACATACGTATTTGAGTTAAACCTACAAGCAATTGTTGCCGCGGAGAAGAAGACGGTTGTTTACCAAACGATTCCGCGCTACCCTGAAATGACGCGCGATGTGGCGCTACTTGTTTCAAAAGACACGACACAAAGTGCCATTTTAGATGTGATTCAGGAAAATGGTGGTAAATTGCTTCACGCCGTGCAATTATTCGATATTTTCGAAGGCGAAAGTATTGGCGAAGGCAAAAAATCAATGGCGTATACGCTAACTTATTTGGATCCAGAACGAACACTTGTCGAGGAGGAAGTTACGGCAGTCAATCAAAAAGTGATGGCGGCTCTGACAGAAAAACTAGGCGCGGTTATTCGTTAAACATGAAAAGTTGCAGGAAGTTTTCCTGCAACTTTTTTGTATGAAATTTCACATTGTTCGGCTATAATAGAACAAGGAACTTCAAAAGAAATGAGGATAGAATATGGCATTTGTGGAGCTAAAAGATGTGTATAAGCGTTATGAAATGGGGGAAACGACGGTTGTCGCGAACGATGGCATTAATTTTCAAATTCAAAAAGGTGAATTTGTCATTATTGTTGGACCATCAGGCGCGGGGAAATCGACGGTTTTAAATATACTAGGCGGTATGGATTCGGCAGACGAGGGGGCCATCATTGTGGACGGGACGGACATTGGCGCATACTCGGCGAAGAAATTGACGGGTTACCGAAGAACGGACGTCGGTTTTGTTTTCCAGTTTTACAATTTGGTGCCAAACTTAACGGCAAAGGAAAATGTGGAGCTTGCGGCGCAAATTGTACCCGATGCTTTAGACGCAGAAAAGGTTTTAAATGATGTTGGCTTGGCGCATCGTTTGGACAATTTTCCAGCACAGCTTTCTGGTGGTGAGCAGCAGCGTGTGGCGATTGCGCGTGCGCTTGCGAAGGCGCCAAAACTACTTTTATGCGATGAGCCGACGGGGGCACTCGATTATGAAACAGGAAAATCGGTGTTAAAACTTTTACAAGATACATGTCGTGAAACGAAAACGACGGTCATTGTCATTACGCATAACTCTGCGATAACGCCAATTGCTGACCGCGTTATTGAAATTAATAATGCGAAGGTGCGGGATATTCGAGAAAACAAAAATCCAGTATCGATTGACAGCATAGAGTGGTAGAGGAGGATTTTTGTGAATAAAAAAGCTTTATGGAAAGATATTTGGCGCGAAGTTTGGCAGACGAAAAGTCGCTTCTTCTCGATTTTAGCTTTAATTATGCTCGGCGTTGCTTTTTTCGCAGGTTTAAAAGCGACGGGTCCCAATATGTTATTAACGGCGAATCAATATTATACGGATTACGGTTTGACTGATAACGTCGTGCAATCGACTTATGGATTAGACGAAACGGACGAAGCGGCACTAAAAAAAACGCCGGGTGTGAAACGCGTTGAAATGCAATATACGGCTGACTTGCTCTTAAAGCAAAATAAAGCGGTCATGCGCTTATATTCTTACACGGAAACGCAAAAAGTAAACCAATATCAAGTTGAATCTGGTCGCCTCCCCGAAAAGTCAGGAGAAGTCGCACTTGACGCCACGGAGGCGATGAAAAAAGACTTTAAAATCGGAGACAAGGTCACTTTTGTTAAAAATAATGGCGCCAAGCCGAGCGATACGCTGAAGCGTGATACATACACTGTGGTCGGTTTTGTGAACAGTCCGATGTTCATTGAAACGAGCGGTCGCGGGACGAGTTCCATTGGAAAAGGAAAAACAGATGCGATTGTTGTTGTGCCAAAGCAAGATTTCGATATGTCGGTCTATACGCAAGCCAATTTGACATTTACGAATACGGTAGGCGAAGCGGCTTTTTCAGATGCTTACAATGAGGCGGCGGACGCAAATGAAAAGCAAATTGAAAAAGTCCTCGACACGCAAGCGGATAAAAGGTTCGCCAAAATTCAAAATGACGCAAAAGCTAAAATTGCTGACGGCGAACAGAAATGGCAAGATGGCCGTGCTGAACTGGCGGAAAACCAAGCCAAATTAGATGCGGCGAAGCAGGAACTGGATAGTGGCTTTGCGAAATATAAGACTTCGAAGGCAGAATTTGATGCGCAGATGCAAACGAGCGAGGCCGAACTCGCGACAGGGCGCGAAAAATTGCGTGTCGCACAGCAAAACATGACGGACGCGAAGGCAAAAATTGCAACGGGTGAGCAGGAAATCAAACAGGCGAAAGAGCAATTGGCAGCCGGAAGAGCCGATTTAGACGCGACACAAGCCGAACTTGATGCGAAACGTGCGGCGCTTGGGGCGGCAAATGAAGCGGCGAAGGCACAGCTTGAAGCGGCAAATCAAAAACTGGCGGCGGAGCGTGCAAAATTAGATGCGGCAGAAAAAACGCTTGCGACGAAGCAGGCTGAACTAGATGCGGCGAAAGCAAAACTGGTGGCTGGTGAAAAGGAATATGCAGCAGGTGTCGCTGAATTAAACGCGGGCGAGGAAAAACTTCGTTCTGGCCGTTCAAAGGGTGAACGTGAACTAAATGCGGCGCTTGCCAAATTGAATGCTGGTCAAGCTGCATATGAGGCAAACTTGGCGACGTTTAATACGGAAAAGAAAAAAGCGGAAGCTGAACTGGCTGATGCGGAACAAGACTTGCAAATTGCGAAGGAAAAACTGGCGGATATGGAAAAACCGAAATATTACGTGCTAGACCGTTCGAGTTACCCGGGATACAATGAGTATAACGAAAATACGGAACGCCTCACGTCACTTTCGACGGCCTTTCCAGCTTTCTTCTTCTTAATTGCAGCACTTGTTTGTTTGACGACCATGACGCGCATGGTGGAAGAACAGCGAACGTTTATCGGTACTTACAAAGCGCTCGGCTACAACAACATGGATATTATGAAGAAGTTTTTAGTTTACGGATCGCTTGCTAGTTTGGTGGGGACTGTTCTTGGGCTCCTCATTGGTTTTCAACTGTTCCCAAATGTCATTTTCAATGCGTACGGGACGATGTATAAAATGCCACCAATTGAAATCGCCTTTTATCCAAGCTACAGCATTATTGGGCTTATTGTGGCGCTCGTCTGTACGACTGTAACGGCGTTTGTCGCTTGCTACGCAGAACTAAAAGCAAGTGCGGCAACACTAATGCGACCGAAAGCACCTAAAAAAGGGAAGCGCATTTTACTTGAGCGAGTCACACCGATATGGAAGCGAATGCGTTTTTCTGACAAAGTAACCGCACGCAATATTTTCCGCTATAAACAGCGTATGCTAATGACGGTTATTGGGGTTGCGGGGTGTACAGCGCTGATTCTAACTGGTTTTGGTTTGCGCGATTCGATTAGCGATATTGCAACGCTCCAATATGGTAATATTATGAAATATGATGCACTTGTTTCGCGCGATACTACTGCAACGAAAACGCAAAATACAGAATATGAGAAATTGATGCAAGATATTAATATTACCGCACGCAAATCGGCTTCGCTAAATGCAATGGACGCGATTCAAACAGGGAAAAATCAAAGCGTTAACGTGACCGCATTTGAGTCGACAGCTGACTTAAACGACTTTATTGTATTACGCGACCGGAAAACTCACGCCGCTGTGCCACTTTCAAATAATGGCGTCGTCATCACCGAGAAACTCGCCGATTTATTTGATTTACAAGCAGGTGATGCGCTAACCGTGCGGGATGCGAATAACGAAGAGCACCAGCTAAAAGTGACGGGAATTGCCGAAAACTACGCCGGGCACTATGCTTATATGACGAAATCCTACTACACGAAAATCTTTCATGAGGCACCAAAATATAACACTGATTTACTAAATCTCAAAGATACCTCGCAAAAAACCGAGAATCGTTTTGCAGAAAAACTCATTGATGACGGGGCTGCTCTTCAAGTCACCTATTCAAACACGATTAGTTCGCTGTTGACAGATACACTGGATAGCTTAAATGTCGTGATGATTGTATTAATTGTTTCGGCGGCTATTTTAGCCTTTATTGTGCTTTACAATTTGACGAATATAAATGTTTCCGAACGAATCCGTGAATTATCAACGATTAAAGTGCTAGGCTTCTATCCAAAAGAAGTGACGCTGTACGTGTACCGTGAGAATATTATTTTAAGTATGATGGGAATTTTAGGCGGCTTTGTGTTAGGATTTTTCCTGCACCAGTATGTGATTACAACGGCGGAAATTGATAACATGATGTTTAGTCCAATGATTAGATGGCCAAGCTATTTATACTCAGCTATCTTGACCCTTGTTTTTTCCACGATTGTGATGCTCGTCATGCATGTTAAACTTAAACGGATTGATATGATTGAAGCGCTGAAATCAGTGGAATAAAGAGTAGCTACGTCTAAAAAGACGTGGCTATTCTTTTTGTTTTACTTTTTCAAGTGAGTAGCGTATATTAAATTTAGTTCAGGGGGTGAATCATTATGAATGAGAAGCAAATTAATCGTTTTGTAAACAGCTACATGCGCACATATATTTTTGCTTTTAAAGAAGTGAATCAAGCCATTGAAAATGTTCAATTTGAGCAAAAAAAGATTTCGGTCGAACAGTTTTTTTTGTTACGCGAGCTAACGCAAAATGGGAGCATGAGTGCAACAGAGCTCTCGAATTCATTGAACGTAAACAAAAGTGCGATTTCTGCTAAAATTCACAATTTGGAAGAAAAAGGCTTACTTGTGCGTACTGAAAATCCTACCGATAGACGTGCAATTATGCTTCATATTTCAGAAAGTGGGAATAGTATTTTTAAACTGTGCGAAATGGAAATGAAAAATCTTGTTCATAAATGGTTGCAACAACTTGGCGATGAAGATGCGGATTTGTTTATGAATTTATATGATAAAGTCATGGATTCGGTTGTGGAGACGCACGCAAGAGGAGGAAATAAAGTATGATGAATTGGGTCATGAAACTAAGGTGGGGAATCTTGGTAGCATGGATTGCAGCAGCGGCAGTCCTGATGTTAGTCGCACCAAGCATGCCTGATCTTGTTCGCGAAAAAGGGGAATTAAAGTTGCCGGACGGCTATCCATCAACTATGGCAACAGACCTCCAGAAAAAACATAATCCAGATAGTAAAGGTGAAGCTTACATCGCGGTTTATACGTCTGACACAAAACTTACGAACAAAGACTTTGACAATATTGAAAAATCACTGGATTCGATTAAAAAGGATAAAGAACAACTACACGTCACGGAAGTACTCGATAGCTTTGACACGCCTGAATTGAAGGATCAGTTTTTATCGAAGGATGGCAAGACGCTTGTCGCGAGTTTGACGGTTGACGCAGGCGACACACCGGTAAAAGAAATTCGTGCTGATTTAGACAAAAAAATGAATGTTCAAGGTGTTGACACGTATTTAACGGGTAACGCGCTCATTCAAGAGGACGTTGTGCAAGGCTCAGAGGACGGTTTACATAAAACAGAAGGTATTACGGTAGCGTTCATTCTCGTTGTGCTATTTCTTGTGTTCCGTTCGGTCATCGCACCGTTTATCCCACTTGTCACGGTTGGGATTAGTTATTTAGCGGCGCAAAGTATTGTCGCGTTTCTTGTGCAATATTTAAACTTCCCGGTTTCCACCTACACACAAATTTTCATGGTTTGTATCATGTTTGGCATCGGGACCGACTATTGTATTTTACTGATGAGTCGGTTTAAAGAGGAGGTTGGCAGTGGGCTTTCTGTGCGCGAAGCTGTGATAGAAACTTATCGTACAGCTGGGCGAACAGTCATTTATAGTGCAATCGCAGTCCTTGTCGCATTTCTTTCGCTTTATTTTGTACAATTCGACTTATACCGCTCGGCAGTTGCAGTCGGTGTAGGCATCGTGGTGCTCATGCTTTCGATTTACACGCTCGTACCATTTTTCATGGCAACACTCGGTCGGCATCTTTTCTGGCCGCTCAGTAAAAATATTGCGCATAAAGAAAATAAATTGTGGGGCGCTGCTGGAACACTCGCTTTCCTACGTCCGTTTGTTGCGCTCCTCATCGTTGGGCTCATTACGATACCGCCAATTATTTTGCATACTGGTGAAGAAAGCTTTAACTCACTCGATGAAATTAGTGATAAATATCCATCGAAAAAAGGTTTTGAAATCGTATCAGATAGCTTCGGGGCAGGTCAAGTAGCGCCAACACAAGTTTATCTTGAAAATGACGACAACATGAAAACGAGCGAATATATCGCACTGATTGAAAACATCTCGGCAGACCTTGCAAATTTAAAAGGAGTCGACATGGTGATGAGCGCCTCACGGCCAGCTGGAAAACGGCTTGATGATTTATATGTAAAAAATCAGGCTGACGCACTAAATCAAGGTGTCGGTAAAGCGAACAGTGGCGTTGGTGAAATTAAAAACGGACTTGATGAGGCGAACTCCGAAATAAGTAAATCGGGGCCGGCATTAAATTCAGCCATTTCAGGCGTTGATGCGCTTCAGTCGGGGACAAGCGAAACAAAGTCGGGCGTTTCACAGCTTGAAGCGGCTCTAAAACAAATTCAAACAGGGATTGAAAGCGGCGCAAGTGGAGCTGGTGAACTAGAAGAGGGCGTTAAAACGGCTCGTGCAGAGCTCACCAAACTGCAAAATGGGCAAACGCAGCTTTTAGACGGCTACAAGGAAGTTCAGGCGAATTTGCAGAAAATCTCCAATCAGCTTTCTAGCATGCAAAATGCGGACGGATCTGCGATTGATACTTCTGCGCTTACCAATCAAATTAAAAAAGTAGGGGCTTCACTTCAAACGTTTGCAGCGGCGCATCCGCAGGCGGCTCAAAATCCGGAGTTTAATCAACTAGTTCAAGATGTAAAGGGACTAGAAACGGCTGGAACACAGTTTAAATCGGAAATTGGCAAGCAGATGGCGCAAATTAAAACGCAAATGGAACAATTGAATGCGGGCATTGCTGCACTATCAGATGCGATGCAGCAACTGAATGCACAGTCGGAGCAAATTTCAAGCGGGCTTAGCCAGTTTAACACTGGTTTAGCGGCGATTGAAACGGGCTTGTCCAGCCTCGAATCTGGTTTGAATCAAGCGGCAGCAGGGCAAAAACAAGTTGTGAGTCAGATGCCGCAAATCGAATCAGCGCTCACCCAAATTGAACAGGGCCAAGGAAGCTTGAAAGACGGTTTTTCCAAAATGAGTGGGCAAATTGGTCAACTTTCGACAGGACTACAAGCAAGCGTTGACGGGCTGGGACAAGTTCAAGACGGGCTCACGAGTGCGAGCGGTTTAGTCGGAGAGTGGGCGAAGGCGCCGTACTCCGAGTCCGGTGTGTTTGTGCCAGATGCGCTTCTTCAGGATGAAACGTATAATAAGGCGCTCAGCCAATATATTTCAAGCGACGGGAAGCTTGCGACGATTAATGTCGTGTTAACGAAAAACCCGTATTCCAATGCGGCGATGAATTCCATCGATGACATTAACGCGCAATTAGATGCAAGCTTAAAAGGCACAAAACTGGAAAACGCGAATGTTGGTATCGGTGGTATGACAAGTACAAACTACGATACGCGTGATATGTCCACATCGGATTATCACTTAGTCGTCATCTTAGTTCTCGTCAGTGTCTTTGTGACATTAGTCATCTTACTTCGTTCGCTTGTGATGCCGCTCTACCTTGTTGGCTCTATTGTGCTAACATATTATGCGGCGCTTGGCTTTGCGGAAATTATTTTCACAAGGATTTTGGATTACAGCGGGCTAACGTGGGCGACGCCGTTCTTCGGGTTTGTTGTACTCGTTGCACTCGGAATCGATTATTCCATCTTCCTCATGAGCCGTTTCAACGAATATACAGGCATGGCAATTAAGGATCGAATGATTTTGACGATGAAAAATATGGGCGGCGTTATTTTCTCTGCGGTTCTCATTCTAGGCGGAACTTTTGCGGCGATGATGCCAGCTGGCGTGCTTTCGCTTCTTGAAATTGCGACAGTCGTCTTAATCGGCCTTATCCTATACGCCTTTGTCGTCTTACCACTATTTGTTCCAGTCATGGTTAAACTATTTGGCAGAAGCAATTGGTGGCCGTTCGTTCCAACAAAAGGTGAACGACACGAAGAACGTTAATCAACAGCAAAAATCAAGCGAAGCCGTGTTAAAATGGCATTTTCGCTTGATTTTTGCTTTTTAATTTGGCATCAGTTCCATATTTTCGCTATAATAAAATTATGAAACAGACAGATGGAGGCACAAAACATGATTCAACTTGGAAATGATTGGGACGAACTTTTAGCAGCAGAATTTGAAAAAGACTATTACTTGAAACTTCGTGAATTTTTAAAATATGAGTATGGTTCGCGGCAAATCTATCCGGATATGTATTCGATTTTTAATGCGCTGAAATATACATCGTATGCTGATACCAAAGTCGTTATTTTAGGACAAGACCCGTATCACGGAGCAAATCAAGCGCATGGACTTTCGTTTTCCGTGCAAAAAGGAATTCCGGCTCCGCCGTCTTTGCAAAATATTTATTTAGAGTTGCAACAGGATTTAGGTTGTGCGCTTCCGAATAATGGCTATTTAAAACCGTGGACAGACCAAGGCGTATTACTACTAAATACCGTGTTAACTGTTCAGGCAGGGCGCGCGAATTCGCATCATAATCGTGGTTGGGAAGGGCTGACGGATAAAATCATTGCGCTTTTAAACGAAAAAGAAGAGCCCGTCGTGTTTATGTTGTGGGGCAAAAATGCCAAACAAAAACAAGCCGTGCTCACGAATCCCAATCACCTCACGTTAACCAGTTCCCACCCAAGCCCGTATTCCGCAAACTACGGATTCTTTGGGTCTAAACCGTTTTCCAAGACGAACATGTACCTCACCCAAAATGGTGTAACGCCAATAAACTGGCAAATTCCGAACTTATAAAAAATCCCCGAACAAAAAACTGTTCGGGGATTCGCTTATAATCGTGCCAAACGCTTTGCTTTTTCCGTGTTGGCAAAATGTTTTTTCGTATATTTTTCCAAAGTAGCTTCTCCGTAGGTTTTGATAATTTGAGCGGCAACTTGGTCGACTTTTGCGCCAGCGCCTTTTGTGAGCGGCATGTGAAGTTCTTGCTCCATTTCTGAAAAGGCTTCAACAAACTTATAGCGCGCAATGATGGAAGCGGCCGCAACCGATAAATGAAGTCCTTCTGCCTTGGTGGCAAAATAAACATGTTCGCGAACAACATCACTTTCTTTAGCTAAATAGCGATAATAGGTGTTCTTTTCCGCGAATTGATCGATTAAAATCGCTTCTGGTTGGGCAGGCCACATACGTCGTAAAACATTGCCGAGTGCGCGGTTATGGAGCATTGCTTTCATTTGTCCTTGATTCATTCCCTCATCGACAAGTTCATTGTATTTGGGATTTGGACAAAGCAAAACGCTGTGCGGAATAATCGGCATAATTTTTTCAGCAATGCGGCAAATTTCAGGATCTTTCATCGCTTTGGAATCTTTGACGCCAAGCGAAGTGAGTAGCGGCATTTGTTCTTTCGCGACATAAGCGGCACAAACGGTAATCGGACCGAAAAAGTCACCCGTGCCAACTTCATCAGAACCTAAAACATCTTTTCTGGCAAAGCCTTCTGGCAAGCTATTTGTTGCTACTTTAGGCGCTTGCTTCGGAAGCATTTGCCCCCATTTGGCTGCTTCGACTTCACCGCCGTTCCCTTGAAACATCACTTTCCCAGATTTATAGGCCGTTATCGAAACACTACCTTTTTTGGCAGAAAAAATAGCGCCTGGTGGGAGCTTCGGGTTCAGAAAATTCGCATATGCCTGCTTCATCTCCCCCAATTGATTGGTTGCTACTTGTATTACGGTATTTGCGATAAGTCCTCTTCCTCTCACGATTGGTCAATCGTATTGTATCACAATTTTAAGGACGCCAAAACAGTTTTAAGTCCAGAGGCTGATTATTTAGAAATTAAATGCTATATCTTTTCATAAAAAGCTTTTCGTGATAATATGAATTTACGAGAGCGATTCAAAAATGCGAGGTAAGGAGGGGAACAGAGTGGCAGAAAATGAAAGAAATAGAATTACAACATCCATTTATGGGCGTGATTATACGATTGTAGGCTCTGAACCGACCGAGCATTTACAGCATGTTGCGCATTTAGTAGACACTAAAATGCATGAAATTAGTGCTCAAAATCGTGCATTAGACAGTGGACGTCTTGCTGTCTTGACAGCAGTTAATGCAACACACGATTATGTGTTGTTAGAAGAAAAATATAATGCGCTAAAAAATGAATTAGCGAGATATAAAGGAAGAGACGTATGATTGTAGATATTATCATTATTATTTTACTTATAGGCGGTTTTTTTACCGGCTACCGAAATGGCTTTATTAGACAGCTTGTCGTGACATTAGGTTATTTTTTATCTTTCTTCGTGGCTTATCATTATTTTTCAGATTTAGCACCGCACTTAAGCTTTATCCCGTATCCGGGTGCTGATGCAACAGATTCAGTCTACAAACTGCTTGAAGTGTTGCATACAGAGGAAGCTTACTATAATGCCATTGCATTTATTCTTATCTTTTTAGCAGCAATTATCATCGTTCATATGATAAGCTCACTAATTGGAAATCGTACAAAAATTCCTGTTATTAGCCAAGTCAATGGCTTGATTGGTGGTATTTTAGGCGTCATTGCGATTTATTTATTTATCTTTGTAGTCCTATACTTAACAGCGATTTTCCCAGCTGAATGGGCAGAGAATCTGATTCAAGGCTCAAGTATTTCGGAATGGATACTCGAAAACACACCTATTCTTTCCGAACGCTTTTACGACTGGATGACTGGCGTTTTACCTGAATAACCTCAATACCAGCTTTTTAAGCTGGTTTCAGACTGATGATAAATGGCAATCTTCGGAGTTCTTGCCTCCGTCCCGGTCTTCACGTATACAAATACGCTCCAGTACGGTACTCGGCAATGCATGATTTAGCATCAGTATGATTGTGCGTGGTACGTTTTGTTTGACTTAAGTTTAAAGTTTGTAAAATAAGACCAGCTTAAAAAGCTGGTCTTATTTAAGGAAAAGGTAGTTACAAAGAGGTGAAGGTGATGGTGAAAAGTAAGAAAGATATTATTCGCTTACTTGAAGAAATTGCATTATATATGGAGTTAAAAGGGGAAAATGCCTTTAAAATTTCAGCGTTTCGAAAAGCAGCGCAAAGTATTGAATTAGATGACCGAAGTTTAAGCGAAATGGACGATATTACGAAGCTTTCTGGTATTGGGAAAACAACAGGAAGTATTATTACGCATTTTTTAGCGACCGGGGAATCGCCTGAACTTGATACACTGAAAAAAGAGGTGCCAGCTGGTCTTGTGCCGCTTCTTGATGTGCAAGGACTCGGTGGTAAAAAGATTGCACGTTTATATCAAGAACTGGGCATTACGGATAAAGAATCGCTTTTAGTAGCGGCCGAGGAAGGGAAGATTACGGCGCTAGCTGGTTTTGGGCAAAAATCGGTCGATAAAATGGTGGAAGGTGTAAAGGCGTTAGGCGACCGCCCCGAGCGTTATCCAATTAAAGAAGTGCTGCCTGTTGCGAAACAAGTGGCGCAATTTTTAAATGGCATCGCTGAAATTGAAACGTACCAGGAAGCCGGAAGTTTGCGGCGGTTACGGGAAACCATTAAGGATTTGGATTTTGTCATTGCCACAACAGAAATCGAAAAAGTCCGCGAGAAATTGCTTTCCTTCGAGCTGATTGATGAAGTGATTGGCGCGGGGGATACGAAGGTTTCGGCAGAGCTTGATGCGGGAATTAAAATCTCGATTGATTTTCGCTTGGTGGAACCAAAATTTTTCGCAACGACACTGCACCATTTCACGGGCTCAAAAGAACATAATATTAAAATGCGCCAAATTGCGAAGGCGCGTTCGGAAAAAATTAGTGAATACGGCGTTGAGGATAATTCAGGCGAAAACCTCGTATTTGAATCGGAAACGGCATTTTTCAAGCATTTTGATTTGCCATTTATTCCACCAGAAGTAAGACGTGATGGCACGGAAGTGAGTCGAATTGCAAAGGAAAATTCATTTGTCCAGCTAGCGGATATTCGTGGTGATTTGCATATGCATACGACTTGGTCAGACGGGGCATACTCGATTGCGGAAATGGTTCAGGCATGTATTCAAAAAGGTTATGAATACATGGTGATTACCGACCATGGTAAATTTTTGCGGGTTGCAAATGGCTTAAACGAAGAGCGGCTCAAAAAGCAGATGGAGGAAATCCAAAAGGCGGCATCGCAATATCCGGAAATTGACATTTATCACGGCGTAGAAATGGATATTTTAACGGATGCAACGCTTGATTTTTCTGACGAGATTTTGAGCGAGCTCGATTTTGTCATTGCATCGATTCATTCGGGATTTTCAGGGTCGGAAAAAGAAATCATGCAGCGGCTTTCGGTAGCTGTAGAAAACCCGTATGTTCGTTTGATTGCGCACCCGACTGGACGTGTGATTGGCAGGCGAAATCCGTATTTAGTCAATATGGAAGAATTGGTTAAAATGGCGCAAGGAACTAAAACGGCACTTGAACTTAATGCGAATCCGGAGCGCCTTGATTTAAACGCAGAGCATTTACAGCTTGCGAAAGAAAATCATGTAAAAATTGCAATTAATACAGATGCACATGATACGCGTCATTTGGATTTTATGGAACTTGGCGTGCGTGCGGCTACAAAAGGCTGGCTTTCAAAAGAGGATATCATCAACACGATGTCGAAAGAGGCTTTCAAGCAGTTTTTGCAGAAGAAATAAAGGAATGAAAAAATATGGAGAAAAAAGTCGAGCATGTTTTAGAGTTTGATAAAATAAAAAAATTACTGGAACCCTTCGCCGTTTCTACGCTTGGTGTGGAGGCCATTCGCAGCTTAGAGCCCGAAACCTCGCTTGCTACGGTTCAAAAAATGCAAAGCGAAACAGAGGAAGGCGCCAAAATCATTCGTTTGAAGGGAAGTGCGCCGATTACTGGCTTGAGCGATGTAGCTCAGCACCTGAAGCGTTTAGAAATTGGTGGGGATTTAAACGGCCTCGAAGTCTACCAAGTGGGAAGTAACTTGCGTGTCAGTCGGCTGATGAAAAACTTCATGGACGATTTAGAAGAAATTGGCGTTGAACTGCCGCTGTTATTTGAGCTGGCTAGAGAGATTTTAGTCCTCCGTGATGTAGAAGAAGAAATTAATTTAACGGTTGATGAGGCCGGATATATTTTGGACACGGCGAGCGAAACGCTCCGTTCTGTGCGCTCCTCGCTAACTCGCACGGAAGGTCGTGTGCGCGAAAAATTGGAAAGCTTACTGCGCGATCGAAATGCGGCTACGATGTTAAGCGACGCGATTATTACGATTCGAAATGATCGTTATGTTATTCCCGTGAAGCAGGAATATCGCAGTCATTACGGCGGCGTCATTCACGATCAGTCGGCTTCTGGCCAAACGCTCTTCGTTGAGCCGCAAAGCGTTGTTGATTTAAATAACGAACGCCGCGCTCTTCAAGCGAAGGAAAATCAAGAAATGGAGCGCATTCTCGCTGAAATGTCCGCGAAATTGGCGGAATTCATTCAAGAAATCCATCATAATTCGTACATTTTAGGACGTTTTGACTTTATTTTGGCTAAAGCAAGGTTTGGGAAGTCACTAAAAGCGGTTACGCCACACTTGAATGAAGAAGGCATTACCAAATTGTTTGCGGCTAGACACCCCCTTTTAGACCAAGAGCATGTGGTTTCAAATGATATTCTGCTAGGTGATGGGTATTCTGCGATTGTGATTACAGGGCCGAACACAGGTGGGAAGACGATTACGCTGAAAACGCTTGGACTTTTGACGATTATGACGCAAGCGGGGCTGCAAATTCCGGCACAAGAAGAATCAGTTGTTGCGATTTATGATGATGTTTTTGCAGATATTGGTGATGAACAGTCGATAGAGCAAAGTTTGAGTACATTTTCTTCGCATATGACAAACATTGTTTCGATTTTGCAGAAAATGAATCATCGTTCGCTCGTCCTTTTTGATGAGCTTGGCGCGGGAACGGACCCGCAAGAAGGGGCGGCGCTTGCAATTGCTATTTTAGATGAGGTCGCGAAACGCGGGGCGAGTGTCGTGGCGACAACGCATTATCCAGAATTAAAAGCCTACGGGTACAATCGTGCTTTTGCGACAAATGCATCGGTTGAATTTAATGTGGAAACGCTAAGTCCGACATATAAATTGCTAATTGGTATTCCGGGGCGAAGCAATGCGTTTGAAATTTCGCGCCGTTTAGGGCTTAACAATGCTGTTATTGAAGGAGCTAGGGCGCTTGTTGATACGGAAAGTGCCGATTTAAACGAGATGATTTCGAGCTTGGAAGAAAAACGCAATTTGGCCGAAAAAGAATACGAGGAAGCGGCGGAACTTGCAGGGGATGCCGAAAAACTTTTGAAGGATTTACAAAAGGAAATTCAAACGTATTATGCGCAAAAAGAGAAGTTACTCGAACGCGCGAATGAAAAGGCAAGTGAAGTTGTGGAAGCGGCGGAAGTGGAGGCGGAGTCAATCATTCGGGAGTTGCGCGAACTGCAACTTCGCGGGGCATCAGGCGTCAAGGAACATGAGTTGATTGATGCAAAATCGCGTCTAGCGGGCGCAAAACCGAAAACCATTCAAAAAAATGTTGTTCATCCTGTCAAAAAAGTGGCACATAAATATCAGGAAGGTGACGCCGTTCGGGTGCTCTCTTTAGGTCAAAAAGGCGTGCTTTTAGACAAAGTGAGCGAAAAAGAATGGAACGTCCAAATTGGGATTATTAAAATGAAAATAAAAGAAACTGATTTGGAATACATTCAGCCTGAAAAGCCGAAAAAACAACGCGTAATTACAAATGTTCGAAATACGGAACCAGTGCGCGCAGAACTTGATCTCCGCGGCATGCGTTACGAAGACGCACTTTTTGAAGTCGATAAATATATTGATGAAGCGCTACTTGCCGGCTATCCGCGTGTGGCGATTATTCACGGAAAAGGAACTGGCGCGCTTAGAACGGGCGTCACGGAGTTTTTGAAAAACCACCGCATGGTAAAAAGTATTCGTTTTGGCGATGCAGCTGAAGGCGGAAATGGCATCACAATTGCTGAATTGAAGTAGTGAGCAAAAAGATGGCTCTATGCGTCTAGCTGGTGCTATACTAAGTATACAAATTGTGTTAGGAGTTGAAACAAGCATGGCTAATATACTTGAAATTACCGATGCAAATTTTGAACAAGAAACAAAAGAAGGTTTAGTGCTTACAGATTTCTGGGCAACGTGGTGTGGTCCTTGCCGCATGGTTGCGCCAGTTTTAGAAGAAATTGCGAATGAACGTGGCGAAAGCTTAAAAATCGTCAAAATGGACGTAGATGAAAATCAAGAAACACCAAGCAAATTTGGCGTTATGAGTATCCCAACTCTGCTTATTAAAAAAGATGGCGAAGTAGTGGATACAATCATTGGCTATCGTCCAAAAGAAGAGCTCGACGAAGTCATTAATAAATATGTATAATGCTACCAAATTATGGTAAAATAAAGACATCGCAAATTTTTGCGATGTCTTTTGTATGATGATAAGGAGTTGATCAAATGGTATCCGCACACTTGCAAAATAAATTAGCACTTCTACCTGATCAGCCAGGTTGTTACTTAATGAAAGATAAGCAAGGCACCATCATTTATGTGGGGAAAGCCAAGATACTTAAAAATCGTGTGCGTTCTTACTTTACTGGCGCCCACGACATTAAAACGCAGCGTTTAGTCCAAGAAATAGAGGATTTTGAATATATTGTAACGAGCTCGGACGTGGAGGCGCTCCTCCTCGAGATTAACTTGATTAAAAAGCATGATCCGCGCTTTAATATTCGTTTAAAAGATGATAAAACCTATCCTTTTATTAAAATTACGAATGAAAGGCACCCGCGTCTGATTATCACAAGACAAGTCAAAAGAGACAAAGGGAAGTACTTCGGACCGTATCCGAATGTATACGCCGCAAATGAAGTGAAAAAAATATTAGACAGGCTGTATCCACTTCGCAAATGCACTACCTTGCCGAACAAAGTCTGTTTATATTACCATCTAGGCCAGTGTTTGGCGCCGTGCGTTTTTGAAGTGGACCAATCCACCTATAAAAAAATGTCGGACGAAATCGTCAGCTTCTTAAACGGCGGGTACAAAGATGTCAAAAAGGAATTGATTGTCAAAATGGATGCGGCCGCAACCGATATGCAGTTCGAAAAAGCAGCCGAATTCCGCGACCAAATTACGGCGATTGAAACGACAATGGAAAAACAAAAAATGACGATGAACGATTTTGTTGACCGTGACGTATTTGGTTACGCCATTGATAAAGGCTGGATGTGCGTCCAAGTTTTCTTCATTCGCCAAGGAAAGCTCATCGAACGCGATGTGTCACAATTTCCGTTTTATACAGAAGCAGAAGAAGATTTCTTGACGTTCATTGGCCAGTTTTATCAAAAAGCAAACCATATCCCGCCTAAAGAAATTTACTTGCCAGATGACATCGACCATGAAGCAGTGCAAGCTCTTTTACCAGATACAAAAATCATCGTTCCGAAACGTGGGAATAAAAAAGACCTAGTGAAGCTAGCCTATAAAAACGCCAAAATTGCGCTCAATGAGAAATTTATGTTACTTGAGCGGAATGAAGAGCGAACAGTCGGTGCTGTTGAAAAACTGGGGGAACAAATGGGCATTCCAACACCTTCGCGCATTGAAGCTTTCGATAATTCCAACATTTATGGAACTGATCCAGTTTCTGCTATGGTCACCTTTTTGGACGGTAAGCCAAGTAAAAATGATTATCGTAAATATAAAATTAAGACGGTTGAAGGGCCAGATGATTACGCTACAATGCGTGAAGTTGTACGAAGACGCTACTGGCGCGTATTAAAAGAAGGCTTGCCATTACCCGACTTAATTTTAATCGACGGAGGAAAAGGCCAAATTGATAGCGCAAAAGATGTTTTAATCAATGAGTTAGGGCTTGATATTCCCGTTGCAGGGCTCGCAAAAGATGATAAGCATCGCACGAGTCAGCTTCTGTTCGGGGACCCACTTGAAATCGTTCCGCTTGGAAGAAATAGCCAAGAATTTTACTTGTTGCAACGCATTCAAGATGAAGTCCACCGCTTTGCCATCACTTTTCATCGGCAACTGCGCAGTAAATCTGGCTTCCAGTCCATTTTAGATGGCATTCCTGGTGTCGGACCGGGACGTAAGAAGAAAATTTTAAGCCATTTTGGCTCCATGAAAAAAATTAAAGCGGCATCGGTTGAAGAACTTGCTGAAAGTGGTATTCCAAAACAAGTCGCAGAAGCCGTCTATCAAAAAGTCCGCGAAGTGAATGCAAAATTAGCTGAAAAAGAAGAATAGAGGGGAACGAAATGGGTCTAGTCGTTTTAAAATTTGGTGGAACTTCGGTAAGTTCTGTCGCTAAAATTCAAAAAACAGCAGAACAGGCAATCCGTGAATCTGAAAAAGGGCATCAAGTTATTGTCGTCGTATCTGCTATGGGAAAATCTACAGATAAGCTGGTGCAAATGGCAGAAGAAATCTCCAAAACGCCTAGCAAACGCGAAATGGATATGTTGCTTTCAACAGGCGAACAAGTGACGATTGCACTTCTTTCCATCGCGCTTCAAGAAATGGGGCAGGAGGCTGTTTCCTTTACAGGCTGGCAAGCGGGTATTGAAACCGAAGAAGTGTATAGTAACGCCCGAATTTTAGACATCGAAAGAGAAAAAATTACAGCGGCACTTCAGGCGGGCAAAATTGTCATTGTTGCGGGCTTCCAAGGCGTGACGCAAAGCGGAGAAATTACAACGCTTGGTCGCGGCGGCTCCGATACAACAGCGGTTGCCCTTGCAGCCGAATTTGCAGCCGAAAAATGTGCGATATGTACAGATGTGGACGGCGTATATACAACTGATCCGAGGTTTATTAAAAAAGCAAAAAAACTGGCGCAATTAACGTATGATGAAATGTTGGAGCTTGCGAATTTAGGAGCCGGCGTTTTACATCCGCGTTCTGTGGAATATGCGAAGAATTTTAAAATCCCGCTTGAAGTGCGTTTAAGCCATGGGGTGGAAAATGGGACGATGATTGAGGAGGAGATTTATGTGGAGAGTGCAAAAGTAGTTCGCGGCATCGCGTTTGAGGACCAAATTACGCGCGTGACGATTCATTGGAGCGAAAAAGAAAATATGCGTGTCTCAAAAGTGTTTTCGGAACTTGCGAAAAATAATATTGACGTGGACATTATTATTCAAGGCATTACGGGACTTGGCCATGGCAATCTTTCCTTCACAATTAAATCGGCGGCGCTCTTAAACACGCTTGCTGTTCTTGAAAATAAAAAAGCAGAAATCCAATATGAAAAACTTGAATCTGAACAACATTTAGCCAAAGTTTCCATTGTTGGTTCTGGTATGGTATCGAACCCTGGTGTGGCGGCGCGGATGTTTGAGGCGCTCACTGAAAATGACGTAGCAATCAAAATGATTAGCACGTCAGAGATTAAAGTTTCTACCGTCGTGCCAGATCGAAAAATGATTGAAGCAGCCCAAGTTTTGCATGCTACCTTTGAATTAGAAGACTAGAAAGTGACTTTTTGTCGCACACCTTCAATCTATGGATTGAAGGTGTGTTTATTTTTGCTATAAAACGGTAGACTTTCCCAATTTAAAAACCCGCCTGAATGAGGCGAGTTAAAAGGTGTGTCTATTAACGAATATCACGGAATAAACCAATGACTTTCCCTAAAATCGATACTTGGTTTAAAATAATGGGTTCCATAGTGTCATTTTCGGGTTGTAAGCGGAAATGATTCGCTTCTTTAAAGAAACGTTTACAAGTTGCTTCGTCTTCATCTGTCATTGCAACTACAATTTCTCCGTTTGTTGCATTACTTTGTTTTCGAACAATAACTTTGTCTCCGTCTAAGATGCCGGCATTAATCATGCTTTCACCATCAATTTCTAACATAAAAATATCTTTTTCACCGGCAGCCATGCTCTCAGGCAGCGGGAAGTATTCATCAATGTTTTCAATCGCAGTAATGGGCATTCCAGCCGTCACTTTCCCAATTAAGGGGATATTCACAACAGCAGGAGTAGGAACATCATCTTCCATCGACAAGATTTCAATGGCACGAGGTTTTGTCGGGTCACGTCTAATAAGTCCTTTTGTTTCCAAACGAGCAAGATGGCCATGGACAGTTGAACTTGAAGCTAAACCTACAGCTTCGCCAATTTCACGAACAGAGGGCGGATAGCCTTTGTCCTTAACTTCAGATTTTATAAATTCATATATATCTTGTTGTCGCTTTGATAATTTCATGGTTTTCACCCCGTTATTTTAATTAGTTGTTACCAATAGTATAGCAAATGTTTTTTGGATATGCAAACAAAGGTTCGATTTTTTTGTTGACAAAAACGAACGAACGTTCTATAATAATAAAAAAGCGAACATATATTCCGTTGGAGGGGATTAAGATGACTTTGAAATTATTTTGGGATAAATACTATATTGCGATTATCTTTGTTGTTGCTTCTGTACTTATGGGATTAACATTACTATTTTATGCGAGTGCAACAAATGAAAATAAATATTCAACGATTGACGTAGCATCTGGAGATTCATTATGGGTTCTTGCGAATGAACATGCCGAAAAAGCGAACATGGATAAAATGACTTTTATTAAGTGGGTTGAAAAAGAAAATCATTTAAATAACAGCACATTAAAAGCGGGAGATGAAATTGTTATTCCGATTAAGAAAAATGAGATGAACAGCGACTCAACAATTCAATTAGCAAATGAGTAATTTTGTACAGTAATACGTTTTAAATAAAGGGTACGAACTAAAAATATATTCAGTAGCAATCGGTCGCAACGAACTGGTTTTACATTTTATGCTATAATAAAAGAAACACATTGATGAATAGGATGAAATTTATGTTGGAAAAAGCTAAAATTAATCGAATTAATGAACTTTCTCGTAAGAAAAAATCAGAAGGCTTAACAGCTGATGAAAAAATAGAGCAAGAAGAATTGCGGAAAGAATATTTAAAATCATTTCGGACACATATGAAAGGAACCATTGAGAATACAACAATCTTAGATCCGAATGGAAAGGATATCACCCCTTCAAAGGTGAAACAAATGCGCAAAAAAAGAAAATAAATAGCTGAAATGAGCATAAATGAACAAACGAACAAAAAGTTTGATCATTTATGCTTTTTTGGTTGTGTAATTTAAGTTTTAGGAATAAAATGGAGGTAGTTAAAATTTTAAATTAAGAGAGGATGTTTCATTTGTTCGATAAAACTGATCAATTAGCGATTAACACGATTCGCACACTTTCAATGGATGCCATTCAAAAAGCAAATTCAGGTCATCCAGGTTTACCTATGGGTGCAGCACCTATGGCGTATACATTATGGTCTAAAGTTTTAAATGCTAATCCAGCAAATTCACGCTGGTTTAACCGTGACCGTTTCGTATTATCTGCTGGACATGGTTCTATGCTTTTATACAGTCTGCTTCATTTAAGTGGTTACAAATTAAGCCTCGATGATTTGAAAAACTTCCGCCAATGGGACAGCAAAACGCCTGGACACCCTGAATACCACCATACTGACGGTGTTGATGCTACTACAGGTCCACTTGGCCAAGGCATTGCGATGGCTGTTGGAATGGCTATGGCAGAACGTCATTTAGAAGCAATGTACAATCGTGATACGTTTAAAGTTGTAGATCATTATACATATGCGTTATGTGGCGATGGTGACTTAATGGAAGGTGTTTCTGCCGAAGCAGCGAGTCTTGCTGGTCATCAACAACTAGGTCGTCTTATTGTGCTGTATGATTCAAATGATATTTCCTTAGATGGCGATTTAGATAAGTCGTTCTCTGAAAGTGTGAAAGCTCGCTTTGAAAGCTACGGATGGGAACATTTACTTGTGAAAGACGGCAATGATACAGCTGAAATTTTAGCGGCCATTGAAAAAGCGAAACAAAATACATCGCAACCTACGATGATTGAAGTGAAAACTGTAATCGGTTTTGGTGCTCCTAATGCCGGCACTAGTAAAGTTCACGGCGCTCCTCTAGGCGCTGACGGTGTGAAAGCAGCAAAAGCATCTTATGGCTGGGATTACGAAGAAGATTTTTATGTGCCGAATGAAGTTTATGAACGCTTTGGTAGCACAATCGCGAGCCGCGGAGCACAAGCTGAAAAAGCATGGTCTGATATGTTTGTTGCTTACAAAGAAAAATATCCAGAGCTTGCGAAACAATTGGAGTATAGCTTAGATGGCAAATTGCCAGAAGGATTTTCCGATAAATTACCAAAATATGAAGTTGGCGATAAAGCTCTTGCAAGTCGGGCGACAAGCGGTGAAGCTATTAATGTGCTTGCTGAAACATTGCCGCAATTATTTGGTGGCTCAGCCGACTTAGCTGGTTCAAATAATACGACGATTAAAACAGATGGTGAATTTACAAAGGATACACCACAAGATCGCAATATTTGGTTTGGTGTTCGTGAATTTGCGATGGGAGCTGCTTTAAATGGTATGGCTCTTCATGAAGGCTTGAAGGTTTACGGCGGAACATTCTTCGTATTTTCGGATTATTTACGCGCATCCATTCGCCTTGCAGCTATCCAACATCTACCAGTAACCTACGTTTTAACTCATGATAGTATTGCTGTTGGGGAAGATGGACCGACGCATGAACCCGTTGAACAATTAGCGTCGCTACGTGCAATGCCAGGTTTATCGATTCTTCGCCCAGCTGACGGGAACGAAGTGAATGTGGCTTGGAAATTAGCCGTAGAATCAACTAACAAACCACATGCGTTAGTGTTAACACGCCAAGGGTTGCCTGTACTTCCAAATACGAGTGAAATTGCTGAAGAAGGCGTACGCAAAGGCGCTTACGTTCTGTCTAAAGCGAAAAAAGATGTGCCTGATGCGATTTTACTTGCAAGCGGATCTGAGGTGCACTTAGTTGTTCAAGCACAAGAAGAGCTAGCTAAAAAAGGCGTTGATGTTTCTGTCGTTTCAGTGCCATCATTTGACCTTTTTGAAACACAATCTGCTGACTATAAAGAAAGTGTCTTACCAAATGCTGTACGTAAACGTGTAGCCGTTGAAATGGGCGCGAGCTTTGGTTGGGAGAGATACACCGGGCTTGATGGTAAAGTCATTGGTATTGACAAATTTGGCGCTTCAGCACCAGGTGAAACGATTATTGAAAACTATGGTTTTACAGTCGAAAACATTGTAAAAATAGTCGAAAGTTTATAATTTTCAAGGCGGATATTCGTGATTTGAATGTCCGTCTTTTTCTTTTGTAAAAAAGAGTTGTTTGTGAGGCGTAAATCAAGTACAATAAAGAAGGTATATTCGTTCAAGGAGGAGAAAGAAACTATGTGGATTTACATTCTTGTTGGTCTTGTATGCTTACTTGCAGGACTAGCTGGTGGCTTCTTTATCGCAAGACGCTACATGATGAGCTATTTGAAAAACAACCCGCCTATCAATGAGCAAATGCTCCAAATGATGATGGCGCAAATGGGACAAAAGCCGTCTCAAAAGAAAATCAATCAAATGATGAGCGCGATGAATAAACAAACAGAAAAAGAAACAGGGAAGAAGAAAAAATAATTTTCTGTTAGCGAATTTCATTTTTTGAGAATATAAAGATCGTCCTTTTGTTTAAAAGGGCGTTTTTATATGGGAAAAGGAGGAGAGAATATGGAACAGGCGAAGGCAGCATTAATTTTAGAGCGCAGTTTGTACCGGCTGGAATCAGAAGTAGAGCAAACTTTATCAGGCTATGTGACACCATTTTTAGGGGATAATTCGGGGAATCGGCTGAAAATTGGTTATGCGTTGCTATTTTCGACGCGGTTTCAGCATGACGCGAGGAAGAATGGTGTGATTCGGCTACTTTTAGATGAGGAGCTGGAACATGGTGCGGAAGCGAAGGTGCTTGCTCTTTTGGGGCGGCAGTTTGTGGTGGAAAATGCGGCGGATGAAGGGAGAATGGTGCTTGCACAGCAAGCGATGGATCTCGTTTTCATTCCAGAGGATTTATCCGGGTGTTCACTTCGTGAGCTGCATCGACTTGCGCTTGATTTACAGCTATTTGTTGTGGCGGAAAAGCTATATGACGAAAAATTTTGAAAAAAGGTGTTGTAATTTTTTTCAAGATATTGTAAAATGTAAGCGTTGCATAAAAAAATTTAAAGGAGGTATGCGAGATGCGTAAATATGTAGGAAAATCATTATTGCTTAAAATTTCATTATTTGTGTCGCTCCGTACCGATTCTTTAAGTATAAAGGGGATTTATTGACCTCTCGCATGCTTTGCTTTGTGCGCGGAAAATAGATGGCAAATAATACTTTTTAAGTAATAATGGGCAGAAGTGATGTCCATTATTTTTTGTTGTCTAAAAAGGGAAAAGGAGGGGTTGCCATGTGAAGATTTTTAAGGATTTAGGCTGGTTTTTTAAAGAACGAAAAAAGCAGTATACTTTTGGGGTTTCGATTTTATTCATCATTGCGCTTTTGCAGCTTATACCGCCGTTTGTCATAGGGAAAATTGTTGATGCGATAGCGGATTCGACTTTGACAAAAGAGACGTTAATAAAATGGATTGTGATTTTGATTGTTGTTGCGGTTTTGACTTATCTCGGACGTTACGTTTGGCGCTTGATGATTTTTGGTTCGGATAATAAATTGCAACGAACTTTGCGTTTACGGTTATTTGAACATTTGACGAAGATGTCACCGTTTTTCTTTCAGAGGTACCGGACTGGCGATTTAATGGCGCATGCGACAAACGACATTGCAGCCGTTCAACAAGTTGCTGGCATTGGGGTGCTGACACTTGCCGATTCATTTTTAACAGGTAGCACGGTTATTTTAATGATGGCGATTAGTATTGATTGGCGGTTGACGCTCATTGCGCTCATTCCAATGCCGATTATGATTTTTGGGTCATCGATTTTAGGGAAAAAACTACATGAACGCTTTCACGGCGCACAAAGAGCTTTCTCAAAACTAAATGATAAGACACAGGAGAGTATTTCAGGCATTAAAGTGACACGCACGTTTGGACAGGAAAAAGAAGATATTGCGGATTTTGCCAAACAAACGAGTGCTGTCGTGAAGAAGAACGTTGCCGTAGCCCGCGTCGATGCCATGTTTGACCCGATGATTTCGATTGTTGTAAGCATTTCTTTTGTGCTCGCAATAGGATTTGGTTCGAAATTTGTCATTGAAGGTTCGCTCACAATTGGGCAAGTCCTTGCGTTTGTCAATTACTTATTTCTACTCATTTGGCCAATGCTCGCATTTGGGTTTTTGTACAACATTATTCAACGCGGAAGTGCCTCATATGACCGCATCACCAAACTTTTAAACGAAAGAGAAGATATTGTCGACCACGAAGACGCGCGCGCAGAAACGCCTAGCGGAGCTCTTGCCACTCATATCAGCCGATTTTCTTATCCGGATGAAAAAGAGCCAGTGTTGGAAAATATTGACTTCACGATAAATGCAGGTGAAACACTGGGAATTGTTGGGCGAACAGGTTCAGGGAAGACGACGCTTTTAAAACTTTTGCTTCGTGAATACGATGACTATGCAGGCACGATTTCGTTCGGCGGAGTCAAAATCCAAGATTATCAGACAAATGCGCTTCGGAAAGCAATTGGCTATGTGCCGCAAGATCAGTTCTTGTTTTCGACGACTGTTTTAGATAATATTCGCTTTGGGGTGCCAGAAGCGGCACCTGAAGATGTGAGGAAGATTGCGAAAACCGTGGCGGTGCATGATGATATTGAAGGTTTTGTAGATGGGTATCAAACGGTTGTGGGCGAACGTGGTGTGTCGCTTTCGGGTGGTCAAAAACAACGCCTTGCGATTGCGCGTGCTTTAATTATGGATCCGGAATTGCTCATTTTAGATGATGCGTTATCGGCAGTTGATGCCAAGACGGAAGAGCGCATCTTGGAAAACTTAAAGGCGAGCCGAGCGGATAAAACGACCATCATTAGTGCGCATCGCCTGAGTTCCGTCGAACATGCCAACCTCATTATCGTCATGGATAACGGGCGGGTCATTGAACGTGGCACACACCAAGAATTGCTTAGAGAAAATGGTTGGTATGCGGAGATATACCGGGAGCAACAATTAGCGGAACATTTGAAAGGTGGTGGGGAACGTGAATGAGCAAATGAATGATGATTTATTAACGATGACAGGAAAAGAACATCGGCAAGTTTTAAAACGTCTGATGCGCTACACACGTTTCCATATTCCACTATTAATTTTAACTGGTTTTCTCGTGTTGTTTGTGACGATAATTGATGTTGTGTCGCCACTCATCATTCGGAAGTTTTTAGATGATTATTTGACACCGATGAACTTTGCAGTAGAGGCGATTACAATTCTTGTGGCGGGATACCTTGGACTTGCGCTAGCAAAGGTTATCATTTGGTATTTCCAACTCTTTTTCTTTCAAAAAATTGCCTTTCAGATTGTGGAACGCATTCGCATTGATATATTTTCTAAGTTGCATACGCTTGGCATGCGCTATTTTGATAAAACCCCTGCGGGTAGTATTGTGTCGCGTGTGACAAACGATACGGAAGCGATTAAAGACATGTTTATTAATGTGCTTTCCACTGCGATTCAAAGTTTATTCATGCTAATTGGTATGTACGTAGCGATGTTTGCTCTTGATGCGCAACTTGCGCTGTATTGTTTGGCACTATTTCCGCTCATCGCTTTTATTATTATCGTTTACCGGAAGAAAAGTTCAAAATTTTACCGGGCGAAGCGCGAAAAATTAAGTCAACTAAACGCCAATATTAGCGAGTCGATTTCAGGAATGTCGATTGTCCAACAATTTAATCAGGAAAGACGTCTAGCTCGCGAATTTGAAGTCATCAACAAAGATTACTACGATGTTGGGATAAAAAATATTAAATTTAATGCGCTGTTACTAGGTCCAGCCATTGATTTCATTTATGCGATTGCGGTCGTAATTATCCTTGGCTTTTTCGGAGCAGAATCGCTCATCGGTCCAGTGGCCATTGGTACGATTTATGCTTTCGTCAGCTATTTTGATCGCTTTTTAGAAGCCATTTATAATGTGATGGAGCGTCTTGCGATGTACCAGGAAGCGATTACTGCGGCAGCGCGCGTTTTCCGCATCATGGACGAAACAGAAGAAGTGCCCGCTCAGAAAAATGATGCGCAAGCTAAAATTGAAAGCGCAAAAATTGAGTTTAAAGATGTATCCTTTGCTTATGACGGGGAGCATGATGTTTTGAAAAATATTAGCTTTACGGCAGAATCTGGGCAGACGATTGCGCTCGTCGGGCATACAGGAAGCGGAAAAAGTTCGATTATTAATTTAATGATGCGCTTTTATGAATTTGAACGCGGCGAAATTTTAATTGATGGAAAATCGATTAAAGATTATAAAACGAGTGAGTTGCGTAAAAAAACGGGTCTTGTCCTGCAAGATAGTTTTATGTTTTACGGTAATATTCGGGACAATATTCGGCTGTACAACCAGGAAATTTCCGATCAGGAAGTGGAAGAGGCGGCCAAATTTGTACAGGCAGACAATTTTATTCAAACGTTAGATAGGACTTACGACCATAAGGTCATTGAACGCGGAGCATCATTTTCAAGTGGACAGCGGCAACTCATTTCCTTTGCACGTACGGTTGTGACGAATCCGCAAATTCTTGTTTTAGATGAAGCGACAGCGAACATCGATACGGAAACGGAAAGTTTAATTCAAACGGGCTTAAAACGCATGCGCACAGGTCGGACAACGATTGCGATTGCGCATCGACTTTCGACAATTAAAGATGCTGACTTGATTTTAGTTTTAAGCAAAGGCGAGATTATTGAACGCGGTACACACGACGAACTTTTACAAACGGGTGGAGTTTATCATTCGATGTACCAACTGCAAAATAGTGGCATGGAATTGTAAACATTTTGGTTTCTTTTCTTTAAAATAAGCGCTATAATGGCTAACGAAGCTTTGTAGGAGGAATCAGATATGTCACTTATTTTATCTATTATTGTTACACTCATTTTTGGTTCAATGATTATTTTAATTCGCATGAAAGCATCAAAACGACCAGCGTCTATAAAAGGCATTATTTTACCGCCAGTGATGATGTCGACTGGTGCGCTCATGTTTGTTGTCCCGTATTTCCGCGTTTCGGGACTTGATATTATCGAAGCCATTTTAATGGGGCTAGTATTTTCTGTCATTCTCATTTGGACGACGAAATTTGAAATTAAAAAGGATTTTGTGTTTATTAAACGTACAAAGGCATTTCCGGTCATTTTGATGTCACTGTTACTTATTCGAATTTTAATCAAATATTTAATTAGTGGTAGCCTTGAAGTTGGGGAATTATCAGGAATGTTTTGGATTATGGCGTTCGCGATGATTGTTCCGTGGCGTGTTGCGATGTATTTTCAATATAAAAACGTCGCTAAAAACCTTCAACCTACTAAAGAAATGGCAGAATGAGGCGATTTATTCGTAAAAATACTTGTGTAAGATTTATGTAAAAGTTATAATGAGGAAGGTCACATTTATGTGATAAAAAGGAGGAAATATTTTGAAGAAAACGTTAATTGCATTACTTATGTTTGTTTTAGCTTTCACGCTTGCAGCTTGTTCATCTTCAAGCAACAATGATACAGACAAAAAAGAAGAATCGAAGAAAACATCAAGCGAAGATGTACTAAATTATTATATGGATTTAGTTTCGACTATTAGTGATAAAAACGCGGATTACAGTGCCTATCTAAGCGCTTCGACTGCTGATCCTAAGCCTTCTGAAGCTGAACTTGCGGAGCTTGCTAAAAAAGCATCGACCTCTGCACAAGCGGTTTCCGATGCTTTAGCGGCTGAAAAAGTTCCGGATTTAGGGAAATCTACAGACGACTTTAAAAAGGCAGTTTCGGATTTAAGTGCTGCTTATGCCGATGAAGCAACAGCTTTAAACGCAACACCTGTTGACACAACAAGTGCTGATGAGAAGCTTCAAAAAGCATCTGCTGATATCTCAAAAATCTTAGAAGATAATGGCTTAGCTGGTTCGGATATTTTAACAGATACAATGTAATAAAAAAGCATTTTGGGATTACCCAAAATGCTTTTTTTAAATTTATTTTTTCTTCGTAGCTTGAATTTCTTGTTCCAGTCTTTCGAATGTTGCCATAAGTTCAAGTGATTTTTCTTCTAAAACTTCTTTTTGTTCTTTATCCGTATCATTTAAATGTATCGGATCACCGAAACGAATGATAACTTTTTTTCTTTTTAAAATTTCTTTGAAGTTTTTCGGGCCATCATAAAAGGCTGGTAACATCGGGACTTTTCCTTTAAAAGCAATGGTTACAGCACCGCGTTTTAAATGCAAGTTCGTCTGTTTACGCGTGCCACTTGGGAAAATACCGACGACTTTGCCTTGTTTTAATAAACGAATCGGCGCTTTAATAGCGCTAGGACCAGGGTTGTCACGGTTAACTGGGAAGGCGTTTAAATGCGTCATCAACCAATTAAGGAATTTCCCTTTAAATAACTCTTGTTTCGCCATATAATGAACAGATACAGGATAGACGGCAAAGCCAAGATAAATAATTTCAATCCATGAAGTATGCGGCGAGACAACAACATAAGGAGCCGCAGGTATTTTTTCTTTGTTTTGTACTTGAAATCGTCCACCAATGATGATTAAAATAATATGGACGACAGTTTTCGCAAATTTATAAAACAACTTCTTCACTCCCTAAAAGACATCAACTAGTATAAGTATACTCAAAAATGCAGATTTTTGCATTAAAAAAATAAAGCAGTAGAAAAGAGGCCATGATGAAACTTTTACATACAGCAGATCTTCACCTTGGAAAAATCGTATCAGGTGTTTCGATGCTTGAGGATCAAACATATATTTTAGAACAAATAACCGAAATTATTAAACGGGAAAAAGTAGATGGCATCATTATCGCAGGGGATCTCTATGACCGTTCGGTTCCACCAGCGAGCGCGGTTGACGTTTTAAACGATATTTTCTACGAGTGGAACGTGACGCTTGGCTTGCCGATTTTTGCGATTAGCGGCAATCATGATAGCGCAGAGCGGCTGCAATTTGGCGCTGCATGGTATGAAAAAACGGCACTTTATCTTGCTGGGAAAATCACTGACCCAGTACAAAAAGTAGCCTTTCAAAATGCTGAAATTTGGCTTGTCCCGTTTCATGAGCCTGGAGTTGTGCGCGAAAAATTTAATGATAGCGACATTCGAACTTACGAAGATGCGATGCAAAAAATAACCGATTCCATTCGGGCGCGTGCTGATAAAACGAAAAAGCAAATTTTAGTTGGACACGCCTTTGTTGCTGGCGGCATTTCAAGTGACTCTGAACGTCAACTTGCTGTCGGGAATGTAGACCGTGTTTCGACAAACTGCTTCGCTGGTTTTGATTATGTTGCACTTGGCCATCTGCACCACCCGCACGCCATCACGCACCCCACCATCCATTATAGCGGTTCGCCGTTAAAATATTCTTTTTCAGAAAGCAAGGATAAAAAAAGTGTGCGCATCGTTACACTCGAAGAAACGCTCGACGTACGTGAAGTATTCTTGCAACCAATACGCGACATGCGAATTGTGAGCGGAAGCTTAAGCGAACTTACGACCAATATTTTAGACAAGAAAGAAGATTACTTGCAAGTGAAGTTAGAAGACGCAGGTGCGCTTCTTGATCCGATGGGGCAACTTCGTAAGTTCTATCCGAATATTTTGCATTTAGAGCGAATGCGGCACCAGATGGAAGACAAGCTTGAATTGAAGTTTGATGAGCTGATGAAAAAGGATGATGTGGCATTGTTTGATCAGTTTTTTGAATTTGCTGAAGGTAAAAGTATGACAACGGCGCAAAAAGAACTGATGACGGAAATTTTTAAAGAAGCGCGTGAGGGAGGTAAAGAATGAAGCCGTTAAAGTTAACGATGGAGGCATTTGGTGCCTATAAAAAACTGGAGACAATCGATTTTACTGAACTTGGGACAGAACGTATTTTTGTTATTTCTGGAAAAACGGGTGCGGGCAAGTCCACGATTTTTGATGCAATTAGTTTTGCCATTTTTGGCGTTACAAATTTAGCTGACCGGGAAGGCGCATCAATGCGAAGTGACTTTGCGGCGGATTCAGATTTAACGGAAGTGACACTCACTTTCATGTTGCGCGAAAAAACGTACTTCATTAAACGAATGCCGCAGCAGGAAGTGAAAAAGGCGCGCGGCGACGGCATGCGCTCTTTAAATCAAAAAGCCGAGTTGTTTGAAATAATGGACGATGGCGAAAAATTGCTAGCTAGCTCCGTGCGCGATGTAAAAGTAAAAATGGAAGAATTAATTCAACTGAATGTCGACCAGTTTCGGCAAATTTTAATGATTCCCCAAGGCGAGTTTCGTGAATTGCTCATTTCAGAAAGCAAGGAAAAGGAAGTCATTTTACAACGGTTGGCGCATACGGATTTTTACAAATATGTCGAAAATCTTTTATTTGAAAAGCAAAAAGAGTTACAGCTTTTGGCAGAAAATACGCGAACCGAACTTTGGAAAGTGATTGTAGCGGAATTCGCTGATGAAACGCTAACCATTGCCGAAATCGAAGAACAATTTCAAACGAAAATGGCGGAGCAGAAAAAGCACATGGCAAGTTTGCAAGATGAGCTAACAACACTTGAGAAGGTGAGCATCGCGGCAGCTCAAAGCGTTGCGGTGGCGGAAAATATCGAAGCGGACTTTGTACAGCTTGAGAAGCAATTGGAGGAGCTCGAACTATTATACGGTGAACGGGAGAAAATGCAGGAGTTGAAGCGGGAGCTAACGAAAATGAAGGCGGCGAAAGAGTTGCAAGCTGCGTTTATGCAGCGGGAGCGAACGAATGAAAAAATACGCACGGTGCAGCTAGAAAAGGAGCAACTTGAAAATCAGACGGAAGATGCGCGCACGGAGCTTTTAAAATGGGAAGAGGGGCAGCGGGAACTTTTAGAGATGGCAAATCGTGTAGCAAAATGGCGTCGCAATCAAATTGAATTTGAGAAAATGGCGCCGAAGATGAGGCAGCTTACGGAAAACTTAACACAATTGGAGTTTAAAAAGGCTGCTTTTATTACAAAAGAAGAAGCTTTTAAAAGATTTGAAGTGGATTTCGAGATACTTGCGCATGATGTGAGTTCGCTTGAGGACCGTATTGCGGCGCTTGAGAACCTTGAGCAAGAACGTTTCCAGCTGTTGGAGAACATGAACGAACTAGAGGGCGAGCGGAAACAAGTGGCAGAAAATGTTGAGAAAACGAGCCAGCTTTTGCAAATAGAAGAGCAGCTTGCGGTTTTGCGGCAAGAACAAAAGGCGCAGACGACAGTTGTAAAAGCGCTTCAAAAAGAGGAAGCGGAACTCCTTGCTGCTTCGAAACAGGAGCAGGCCGCACTCTTAGCGACACACCTTCATAACGGTGATCCATGCCCAGTCTGCGGCGCAACGGAACACCCGCAAATGGCTACGTTTTCTGGAACTTTGGATATTGGGAAGCTAGAGGAACTTTCAAAAGAGCTGGAAACTAAAACGCTTGGATTAAAGCAAGTTGAGGAAAAAATCGCCCGTTTGAAATGGCAGACTGAGCAGTGGGGAGATGTAAGCGGAAATGATTTTGCTGTGTTTGATGAGCAGCTAGCAAAATTGACCGCTACGATTGAAACTGCCAAACAAAAACAAGCGAAGCTAAATGAACAGCTGGAACTACGAAACAAACTCAAAGCGCAACTAAACGAACAGCAAGCTGCGAAACAGAATTTGACGCATCAAATGACTGAAGCGCAAATTGAAAAAGATAAGTTGCAGCGCGAATTGGACCTTTTGGAGACGGAAATCAATTGGCTTTACACAGATATTCCGGAAAATTTGCGCGAACCTGAAGCTTTCAAGCGTTTGCAAAACCAAATTGCGGCATCGCTGTTAGAATTTGAAAAACGCGAACAGGAAGTTTCAAAAGGTGTTACGGCGCAAAAAGAGCTTGTCAGCAACATGGAAACGCGCTTAAAAGGCACAGAAAAACAACTCGCGGAACTTTCAAACGAATGGCAAGCCGATCAGACACTTTTTGAAGAAAAACGAGTCAACCTTGGATTCCAAGATGAGGCGACTTTTAAGTCCTATTTGGCGCGCGAAAATGAAATCCCCACGACCGAAACGACACTTTCGAGCTATGAAAAAGCGCTTTTTGTGGCGGAAGATCGAAAACAGGTGCTAGCAGAAAAACTAAAAAACGTCGAGAAGAAAGACGTCAGCAAATTGCAAGCAGAACTAGATGCGGCGAAAGCTGTTCAAAGTGAGGCCGAACAAAAAATGCTCGTTGTGCGCGAACGTGGAAGTGAAACGTCCAGTCGCTATACGCTTTTTAATTCCAAAAAAGAAGAATTGCTTAAATTTGAAGCGGAATACGCAGATTTGGGTCTGCTTGCGGATACTGCGCGCGGGAAAAATGATTTGCGGATTACGTTTGAGCGGTACGTGCTCGCGACTTTCCTCGACACAATTGTTCAGCATGCTAACGTGCGTTTACTGAAGATGACAAATGGGCGTTTTGAGCTTAGCCGAAAGCGCGATAAAGCGAAAGGCAACGCGCAGAGCGGGCTTGAGCTTGAGGTGTATGACGAATATACGGGCTTAACGCGCCATGTGAAAACGTTATCGGGCGGTGAAAGTTTTAAAACGTCACTTGCGCTAGCGCTGGCTTTAGCTGAGGTGGTGCAGGAGATGGCTGGCGGCATTTCGCTTGATACGATGTTTATCGATGAAGGTTTCGGTACGCTTGATCCGGAATCTTTGGAAACGGCGATTGAATGTTTGCTGGAAACGCAGGAAAACGGACGACTTGTGGGCATCATTTCGCATGTACCAGAGCTTAAAGAGCGCATTCCGGCTCGGCTTGAAGTGACAGCAACGAACCAAGGAAGCAAGACGGAGTTCGTGTTACACACATAAAAGGGCTCGCGGCGAAGAGAAGTCGCGAGTCTCTTTTTGTATTTCATAATTTACAATTCCGAAAAATACTATATAATTATAGTTATGAAGATTTTCTCTTACTATAAGAAATCCAGAGTACATCAAGATTATTTAAACGGGAGGAATTAATTTTTGAACATACAAACAGACGGAAATGTGGCTAAGGAAAAAGCTACAGCGTTAAAGAATGCAACGGACAACCTTGTTCAAACGTTAACAATCGAACAGGATAACCAAACAACGGTGAGTGGGAATTCGGATGCACACGAGGCTACAAAGAAAGCACAGGACACAGCGAAGAAAATAGCAGAAGCTATCATGAAAGCCTCTTCTGATATTCAGTCTGTATCTCAAGAATTTGAAGCATTAGATGCTCAAATCATTCAAACTTTAGGAGGACTCTCTTATGAATGAATGGGAAAAACTGAATACTCAAGAGAGAGTATTGCTAGAGAAAGAAGACCATATCAGGCAAGAAATAAAACAATTAAGTTATATCAAAGCACAATATGATTCGAATCTTAGAGAAGGACGTAACTTCATACATGAGTGTGAGCAGTTATTTCATAAAAGTGATAAACCTTACTTTTATCAACAAGCAATGGATGAATTTTCGTACGAATCCAGACAAGCCATCACATATTTAGAAGAAACGGAAGAGACTACTTATCGTGAGAAAAAGAAAATGGAGCAGGAATTAAATGATGTGATGCATCATAAACGCAAATTAGCTTTGGCAGCAAAGGAGAGCAACTTATGAGCATTGATATGTATGTTTCGAAGTCAAAAAATCAAGCAGCTAGTGTGAGTAAGATGTGTGCAACTTATGAAGTAGGATTTGAAGATTTACAAAAAGCTATCAATGATTTTGTTATAAATTCTCCCGCACTGCAAGGGCGTGCGTATGACTCGGCAAAGGACTATTTTGCAAAAGTATTACTTCCCCTTGCCAAAGGTGGTATGCTGTTAACCGAAGCGGTAGATAACGCAGTGAAGAGCTTTCCAGAAACGTATACTACCCAAGTAGATAGTAGTGATTTGAAGCAATCTGAACTGGAAACAAAAATTAGACAAGCGGAATATTTAATAAGAGAGCTTGAAGATATCCGTAGTCAACTAGTATCTTCAAGCGTGACATGGGAAACAAGAAATGAGCAACTAAGTTTTAATGCTAATATATTAAATATATATCGAAGAAGCAAGCAGGATTTAGAAGAAAAGCTTGATAAATTATTGGCTTTTAATGCCAGTTCTCCTGCTTTATTTTCGGAGATTGCTTCCTTAGAGCAAACGGTTCATCAAGGATTAGCGCAAGCTAGAACAGCATGGAGTGCAACAAGTGGTACTTTTATCATTCCGAGTGACTTGTCTTGGACACAAAGTATTCATGATAAGTGGGACATGCGTGATTTAGCAGGAAAATCAAAACATGAGTTTCTCCTTACTTTGCAAGAGCAATTTGGATTTGATGAAGAAACAGCTAAACAAATTTACAGGTTAAAAGAGAATCTTGATAGAATGTTTCCAGATATATCGCAACAGTACAGAGACTATATTTTGCTTCGGATTTTTAGCGGAGTAACTTATGGAAGTAAGAAGTGGGAACTTACTGCTGGGAGTTTAGAAGGCTATTATTTTCTCTTTAGAGATTTTGCTGTTACAGGAATAGCTAAGAATTATGAAGAGATTCTAGAAGAATTGGGTTTATCAAGTCAAGAAATTAAAGAGTTTAAATATAATCTTGGGATTCAGCATGAGTTTTCGGGAGCATCTGAACTTTATAATATAGAATTCATAAAGAAAAATGATTTAGAGAAATATAATTTATTTAAGAAAAAGCTTATAAATGTCTATGGAAATATGTCAGATGAAGAATTTGAAAAAAGATGGAATGCCAATTTAAATAGGTTCTCAAACAAGGCAGATTTTACGCATCAATCTGTTACAATGGCAACAATCTTATATAATAATCCTCTAAGGCTCTCAAATTTAAGGGGGTTAAGTAATGAATTTACAAATGAATTAGCGGGGTGGCGAGGAGATACGACAACACAAGCGGATGCTAACCCTAGCATTGCAAATGATGATTACCAAGCAGATTTAGATGCTGTAAATATAACTAGAATGATGGAAGATAACGAAATAGATTATCTAATGGCTTCTAATCAATATTATAGTGATATTAAAAATAGCAAATATACACGAGCAGAGAAGTTTAAAAATAATGTTGACTTTGAATATGTTAAGTCAGCAATATTAGATGATTTGGCTCCTAGATACGAATATACTTATAATGGGAATAAAATGCAACAAAGTAGTAAAGCGCGTTATGATAGTCCGTATATACACACGGAACGTGAATTAACAGAAACAGAGAAATTGAATTATGTGAAAGAAAATTATCCACAATCATATAACTTTATTAAAAGTGTAGAATATAATCAAAATAATGTTAAAAATTATGCAAATGAAGGGAAGGAACTATGGGCAAGAAAAAATGGATAATTATAGCTACTATCTTAATATTACTTATTTCTATCCCGATAACAGTTACGATTATAAATCAAATAAAAATCAAAAATATTTTTGATGAAATTTATTATGATGAAAGGACTGCGCTTTCTGATGGTCTTTTTGGTTCTGGAGATGCTTCTTTAGCTCAAGTTAAAGGGATGAAGCCATGGAATCGAAGTGGCCCACATAGCTTTGAACTTACTCCTTTTTTTGAAACATACTCTAATGATGTCCTTCCAGAAGGGATAGTCGGATTGAGTTATATGTTTAGTTTTGCAGGGGAGAAAGATAATGGAAGCTTTTCCATAACGATACAAAAAGAATTGAGTGACAATGTCATTGTATATTTAGGATATAATTACAAGGTTAAAGATAAAAAACTAACAAAAACAGTAGGTGTTGAAGATAAATTTCTTCAAGATGATGATTTTACAAGAGATACAGATAAAGTGAAAAAATATTTAGAGGAGTATAGTACGAATTTAAAGGAGATGGAGCAAGTAGGAAATAGCATTTTAAGAGATAAGTTACTAACAGATTGGTGTTCAGTTTATAACAGCCGTTTTTCACCAGATGATTTTGGCGATGTTAAAGTAAAGAAAACTTATTAAAAAACTTAAAAAAAGCGTGAGGTGTATATAAACAAGCCTCATGCCTTTTTTTATGTTAAAATAAAGGTTTAGAGGACTCTTAAAGCGAGGGATAATGATGAAACGGCAAATCAACATTCAAGATGAAATGGTGCCTTATCAAACGAAACAAGATGCCAAAGGACTTATAAAAAGCGAAGCCTTATATAAAATAGATGAAGAAAACGAGCAGACCAATTTTTACTTTTCTGACGGGGAAGTTGTCACGGAAACGGAACCAGATGTACTGGACTGCACGTGCGACAGTCACCTTTACGGGGAACGCGTCTGTAAACATATGTATGCCACTTATTTGAAAAAAGTAGAGTTGCTGCACGAAAAGAAAAAAATCAGTTTGAAAGAACGCATTTTAGAACAAGAATCCGTCACGCTTTTAGCACTTTTTCAAGAAAGTTTAGCGGACCAATTTGAGGTGCCTGTTTTAGATGCAAAGAAAACACTACAAATTGTTTACAATGTTTCATTAAAAACAGAAAACGAAGAGCGACAAATTGTGCTGGAACTAAAAGTCGGCGCCGAGCGGACGTATGTTGTAAAAAACATTCAAGCCTTTCTTGATGCCGTGCGCTACAACCAGTTGCTCGTTTTTACAAAAAATTTCAGCTTTGATCCAAATGAACATACTTTTTCAGAAAAAGACTCCGCCATTCTCGAACTGCTCACGCAAATTTGCGATATCCAGAAGATGTATGAACTGTCCGACAGCTATTTTTCAAGAAGTTACGAAGACGACAAAACGCTTATCGTGACGCCGTATTTGGCAGAAGAGTTACTTCAAAAACTCACAGGGGAAAACGCGAGTTTACAAATAATGAACGAAAAAAATGAAATTTTAATGCGCTATCCCGCTATTAAGATGGTCAAAGGGGAACTGGATTTCAACTATATTTTCAGAAGCACGTCAAACGGGAAATACCAAATTGAACTCGAATCGCTGCAACAAGCTGTTTTTTTAGAAAAATATCAACTCATCTTTTTAGACGGCACTTTCCATCACTTAGAACGAAAAGAATGGCTAAGCATAATGCCACTTTTCGAATTCCAAAAAGTAACGAAAAGTGATGTTGTACAGTTCAACGAAGCTAGATTAAGCGAAATGGTGTCTTACGTTTTGCCAGCACTACAAAAAAGTGGCACAGTCGATGTGGACGAGACCATTCAAAATCGCATCATCAATTTTCCACTTGAGGCAAAGCTTTTTATTTCAATGACAGAAGACGCCAAACATGAGCTGCGCCTGCAATATGAGTATGCAGATTGGATTTTTGAACCTTTTCACACGGGGGAAAACGGAGCGAGCGCCGAGCGAATTGTTATCCGTGACATTGAAACAGAAACAAAAATTATGCAGCTTATTGAAAATGCCCCCATTTTATTTTCTGGAAATCGCATGGTTTTAAGCGCGAAAGAACAAGACTTATACCATTTTTATGCGCATATTGTGCCAAAGCTTAGCGAATATGTTGCAATCTTCATGGCAGACGGTATGGAAAACATGGCATTTCAAGATATTCAGCCAGTGACTTCCTTTGATGTGGCAGAAAACAATACGTTTCTATCAGTGTCCTTCCAATTTTTGGGCATTCCAGAAGATGAAACAAAAGATGTACTTTTATCCTTACGTGAGAAAAAAACGTATCATCGTTTAAAAAATGGCCAATTTTTATCGCTTGAAGACGAAAGCTTTGAGCAAATTAAACGGATTTTCGAATTGCTTGACGTTCGGCAAAATGAAGTCAAACAAACGATGCAGTTGCCCGTCTATCGCGGCATCCAGCTTTATGAACTGGAAAAAGGCCAACAAGATCGGCAAAAATTCAGTAAGAAATATCGCGAATTGCTTGAAGAAGTCCAACATTTTTCCGATGAACATTATAACGTTCCAAAAGCGCTAAATACCACACTTCGCGACTACCAAATTGTTGGCTTTGAATGGATGAAATCCCTTTCGAAATACCAACTAGGTGGCGTGTTAGCTGATGATATGGGGCTTGGGAAAACCATTCAAACGATTGCATTTCTTTTATCTGAGCTGGAGGAAAACGCAGAACTCGAGCCAATTTTAATCGTGACACCAGCCTCGCTCCTCTATAACTGGCTAAATGAATTCCAGACGTTTGCAAGTAGCATAAACGTGGAAATAGTGGAAGGAAGCAAGTTTTCACGCGCAGAACAATTGGCGGAACTCAAAAAAAATCAAGTGTATTTGATTTCTTATCAAACGCTGCGCCAAGATGCGGATTTGCTTGAAGGCAACTTGTTCCATACAATTATTTTAGATGAATCACAAATGATTAAAAACTATACGACGAAAGTTTCACAGGCAGTCAGATTGCTCGATCGTAAATCGATGTTTGCGCTTAGCGGAACACCACTTGAAAATTCGGTGGATGAATTATGGACGATTTTTCAAACGATTTTACCAGGCTTTTTCCCGTCACTACGCAAATTTAAAGAGGTCGACCATCAACATGTAGCTGCGCTCATTCGACCGTTTTTACTTCGACGGCTCAAAAAGGATGTCGCGCGTGAATTGCCTGAGAAAATCGAAACGAATCTTTATTCAGAGCTTACAACTGAACAGAAACAAATTTATTTAGCCTATGTGGAAAAAATTCAAGCTGAACTTGCTTCCGGCGGCTTAAATCAAGGTGAGGAGCATATTCGTTTGCTTGCCGGTTTGACGCGCCTTAGACAGATTTGCTGTGATCCGCGCTTATTTATGCCAGAATACACAGGGGAGTCAAGCAAAGTTACGCAACTGTTCGATACGCTTGGGACAGCACTTCAAGGGGAGAAACGTGTTCTTATTTTCTCTCAATTTACAAGTATGCTACAATTAATTGCAGAAGGATGCGAAGAACAAGAAATTCCGTATTTTTATCTCGATGGAAAAACGAATGCAAAAAAACGTGTCGACGATGTCTTAGCTTTTAATCAAGGAGAAAAAAATGTGTTTTTAATATCCTTAAAGGCAGGCGGCACGGGTTTAAATTTAACGGGTGCCGATACGGTCATTCTATTCGACCTGTGGTGGAATCCCGCGATTGAAGAACAGGCGGCTAGTCGAGCGCACCGAATTGGACAAAAGAAAGTCGTGCAAGTCATTCGCTTTATTGCAAGAGGAACGATTGAGGAACGCATTTTTGAGCTTCAACAAAAGAAACAAGCCTTAGTAGATGCGCTCATTCAACCTGGTGAACAATTGCTTAACAAACTCACCATTGATGAGATGAAAGCACTACTTACATTTAATAAAGAAGGGATGCGTTGAAAAATGGATAAATGGGAAGTTTTGTCAGTAGAAAATGAAGAGGAAGCAGTCAAACAAATCGAACAACTTGTTCAAAAAGGATATACAAAAGAGGATATTTCTGTTCTAGCTAAAAATAAGAAAATGAGTGAGGAAATAGCCGAACGAACTGAAACAGAACAGGAACGCCCAGTAAACGAAGAAGCATTCGGCATCATTTCCGGTATTCTGCAAAGTTTAAGTGGCGCCATTGTCATTCCGCAAGCATATAATCCGAAGTACGGCGCACTCTATGCAGCAGGCCCATTTGCTAAATGGTTTTCACGTACAAATGATAAAACGGTGAAACGTCTACTAGAGGATTTCGATTTAACAGATGAACAAATCGCTCATTTTGTTAGCGAACTTGATGAAGGTAAATTATTATTGCTCGCAAGATAGGCATAAAAAGGCATAACTTTATGCCTTTTTTTATGCTTATAACTAAAACTTATTGTGTTTATGCAAAATAACTTAGTTTACTTATCATGTACTTTCCAGTAAAATAAAGTAGGGAATATCAATCGTTTCGAAATGAAGGAGGAAACGTGGATGACAAACTTGAAAGCGAAAGCAAAATCATCTTTTCAATTGGATGATAAAACGTATCACTATTTTAAATTAAAATCGTTAGAAGCGAACATTGAAAGGTTGCCTTATTCGATTCGAGTGCTCTTGGAATCGGTTTTAAGACAGAGCGACGGCAAGGCAATCACAGAAGAACATATTAAGGGGCTTAGCAATTGGTCGAAAGAAGCAAGTCAAAACGACGGAGAAGTTCCGTTTAAACCTGCACGAGTGATTTTACAAGACTTTACGGGTGTCCCTGCTGTTGTTGACTTGGCTTCACTACGTAAAGCGATGGCGGACTTGGGGGGCGATCCGGAGAAAATCAATCCGGAAATTCCAGTAGACCTTGTTGTGGACCACTCTGTTCAAGTAGACAGCTATGCAAATCCAGAAGCGCTTAAAATCAACATGGAGCTTGAGTTTCAGCGCAATATGGAACGTTATCAGTTCTTGAACTGGGCGCAGAAGTCATTTGATAATTACCGCGCTGTGCCGCCTGCAACTGGAATTGTGCATCAAGTCAATCTGGAATATTTGGCGAGCGTTGTTATCGCAAAAGAGGAAAGCGGCGAAACTATCGTGTTCCCAGATACACTCGTTGGGACCGACAGCCATACAACGATGATTAACGGTATTGGGGTGCTCGGCTGGGGCGTTGGCGGGATTGAGGCTGAAGCAGGAATGCTCGGACAACCTTCGTATTTCCCAATTCCTGAAGTTATCGGTGTGAAGCTGACAGGCGCTCTACCGAACGGCGCAACGGCTACGGATTTTGCACTTAAAGTGACACAAGTTCTTCGGGAGAAAAAAGTCGTAGGGAAGTTCGTGGAATTTTATGGACCAGGCGTGTCGACGTTACCGCTTGCAGACCGCGCAACGGTGGCTAACATGGCGCCAGAGTACGGGGCAACTTGTGGATTTTTCCCTGTTGATGCCGAGTCACTGACATACTTGCGTTTAACGGGCCGCAACGAGGAACAAATTCGCCTTGTTGAAGCTTATTTAAAAGAAAATGATTTATTCTTTACGAAAGAAAACCGTGAGCCTGATTATACAGATACGGTAGAAATTAACTTAAGCGAAATTGAAGCGAATCTTTCAGGACCGAAACGTCCGCAAGATTTAATTCCTTTATCTGATATGAAGGAAACGTTCCAAAAATCCATCTCAGCGCCTGCTGGTAATCAAGGATTCGGCTTAGAACCAGATGCGCTAAATAAACATGCGAAAGTCGTGTACGGAAACGGCGATGAATCCGTGATGAAAACAGGTTCGGTTGCCATAGCCGCGATTACAAGTTGCACAAACACGTCCAATCCATATGTCATGCTTTCAGCCGGCTTAGTCGCAAAAAAAGCAGTGGAACTTGGACTTGAAGTGCCTAAATTTGTGAAAACTTCGCTTGCTCCTGGTTCAAAAGTAGTAACCGGTTATTTGGAGAAAGCAGGATTGCTACCTTATTTAGATAAACTAGGCTTTGATTTAGTCGGCTACGGTTGTACAACATGTATCGGGAATTCTGGTCCATTAAAAGATGAAATTGAAGCGGCGATTCAAGAAAATGATCTGCTTGTGTCAGCTGTTCTTAGTGGAAATCGAAATTTTGAAGGTCGGATTCATGCGCTTGTAAAAGCGAACTTTTTAGCTTCGCCTCCGCTTGTTGTGGCATATGCCTTAGCGGGCACAACAAATATCGATTTAGAAAATGAGCCAATTGGGCACGGAAATGACGGAAAGGCGTACTTCCTAAAAGATATTTGGCCTTCTTCAAACGAAGTGAAACAACTTGTGGAAGAAACCGTAACACCTGAACTATTCCGCGAACAATACGCGCGTGTTTTTGATGAAAATAAAGCATGGAATGCCATCAATACAACAGATGAGGCGCTTTATCAGTGGGACGATACTTCAACGTATATCGCTAACCCACCATTTTTTGAAAACTTATCGAAGGAAAAAGGAAAAGTGGAAACTTTGTCTGACCTTCGGGTGATAGGGAAGTTCGGTGACTCCGTTACGACTGACCACATTTCACCGGCCGGCGCCATTGGGAAAGATACTCCAGCAGGTCAATTTTTACAAGCGCAAGGTGTTGCGATTCGCGACTTCAACTCATATGGCTCAAGACGAGGCCATCATGATGTGATGATGCGCGGAACGTTTGCGAATATTCGCATCAAAAATCAAATCGCAGAAGGTACAGAAGGTGGCTACACAACTTATTTCCCGACAAAGGAAGTCATGTCTATCTACGATGCTTCACGCAAATATATGGCTGATGGCACTGGTCTAGTTATCCTTGCCGGCGATGATTACGGAATGGGGTCTTCACGCGACTGGGCAGCCAAAGGAACAAATTTACTTGGGATTAAAACGGTCATCGCGAAAAGCTACGAGCGAATTCACCGTTCCAACCTCGTCATGATGGGCGTCTTGCCACTTCAATTTAAACAAGGTGAAGGTGCTGACGCACTCGGCTTGACAGGCGAAGAAACATTCCACGTTGCCATTGATGAATCCGTCACACCAAGAAGTCTTGTTGAAGTGACCGCTACTTCACCAAACGGTAAAGTAACGACATTCGAAGCGATTGCCCGCTTTGATTCAGAAGTTGAAATCGACTACTACCGCCACGGTGGTATTTTGCAAATGGTTTTACGCGGAAAACTAGAAAATTAATCCGAAAGACCGCTTTTCAGAAAGCGGTCTTTTTTTAATTGCATTTAGCGAACTAATGTTCTATAATGGGTGGAGAAAGGAAAATGAGATGCGAAAAAACACGTTATTAATTTTACTTATTATTATTAGTTTGATGCTTAGTTTAATCACGTCTATAAGTGGTTATAAAATTCCGTTGCCACCACTTGTTTTAGTTATTTTCACAGCAATCTGTCTTGCACTAGGGCTGATGGAGTGGCGAGCAAAGCATTTTTATTTTGCGTATGTCGCGTTTTTTTGTGGTGCATTTCTGTGCATGCAGTATATTTTAGGAGGATGAGTGTTTATGAGTGAACAAAAGCGATGTAGTTGGGCAGCGAATGGCGATGCTGTCATGCTGGCGTATCATGATGATGAATGGTGCAAGCCGAGCTACGAGGATACATATCTTTTTGAGCTTTTAAACTTAGAGGGGGCTCAAGCTGGCTTATCTTGGCGCACGATATTGAATAAGCGAGCAGGGTACCAAGAAGCCTTTTTACAATTTGATATTGACGCTTGCGCCAAACTGACAGACGAAGAGTTGGCAGACATCGTGAGTAATGCCGCCATTATCCGAAATAAAGCGAAGGTGAATGCCGTTAGAACGAATGCGCAGGCTACCCAAAAGGTGCAGGCAGAATTTGGTTCATTTTCAAAATATATGTGGCATTTTACAGACGATAAAGTGATGAATCATCAACTTAGTGAAGATCAGGAAATGCCGGCGAAAGATGAACTCTCCGAACGAGTAAGTAAAGACATGAAAAAACGCGGCTTTAAGTTTGTCGGCCCCGTCATTGTATATTCCTATCTACAGGCAATCGGTGTGATTAATGATCACGCGGTAACTTGTGCTTATAACCAGCAATGAGTTAAAATTAAAAGAAGCATAAATCCAGGAATAGTACCATTTTCAAAAATGGTTTTTCTGGAATTATGCTTCTTTTTATTGTCGTTTCAAATTTAGATTAACTAAGTGCGACATCTCGTTTTCTAAAGAAATAAAAGCTGATGCCAAGAAATATCAGCACATAGACTGCAAGCCCCGAAATGATTTGCCAAATCGCTAAATCTCCAGCGATGGGGTTTCCAGTAACAGCACTGTTCAAGTTTAACAAGTTAAATATAAGCCATTTCAACCAGTCATATTTTTCGATTGCGATTGGTAAGAGGGCTGAAAGAATAGAACCAGAGAACAATACCCCTAAACTTACACCAACAGCAAGTGCTTGAGAGCGAACAACGGCTGAGAACAAGAAGGCAATACTTGCATAAACAACCATCATAATAAAATTAGAGCCGAGCAGAAGTAGCGCAGATTGCAACGCATTTAATGCCCCAGAATCTGGTGATACTGGCATGAGATACGCCCCGCTAGGCAAAATGAATGAGAATAAGAATGCAGAAATAAATAGCACAATGCTCGTAATCACAGCATACAGAATGACAACCGCAAGCTTAGATGCAAGAATTTGACTTCGCGAGTAAGGCCGAGCTAAAAGCAATTTAATTGTTCCACCCGAAAATTCGGAAGCAACGATCATACTTGCTATGACAGCAACTAGAATGCTCGCAATCATATTCATAGTACCAAGACTTGCAAAAAATTCTGCACCAGTCATAGAACTTACAGATGACATTGGTATTTTACCTTCATCAGCATAAACTTGATAATAATCTATTTGTTTTTGGATGTTTTCCTGATCTTCTTTTGGAGCTGCTTCCTTTGAAACTTTTAAAGCAGCGACAGAATCTTTAGGAGAAAGGACCTTTTCTGTATAACCAGTTGCTTTATTCTCATTTTGTGCGTTCCAGTAGTCATCTTCTGAAATAGGTTGTCCGTCCGCATTATAATAAGATGTAATTCCTTGTGGTTGCAGCTTTTCTTCCACACCGTCTGTTCTTGAAATCGTGAACATCAACATAGTCATCAAGAAAATCAGAACAACAAGAATAATTTGCATACTCCAACTTGATTTTTTTAGAAATAATTTTTGAAACTCGTTTTGAATTAAACGCATTAGATTTCCCCCCCGTTTGTAAGTGCTAAGAAGCGATCTTCGAGTGAGAATTGAACTTTGGATAATTCAAGAATGTCCAAATTAGCCCGGATAAGTGCGCGGGCGATTTCTGGAAGGACTTCGCGCGTCACATTTAACACAAACTGATTCTCTCTTTGTTCAATGATTTCGAGGTCAAGCGTGTCTAATACGAGCATAGCGCTAGCGCCGTCTGAAACCTCAAGTGTGACTTTTAACGTTTTATCCGCAGTTAAATCTGTCATTTTCTCAATGTGCGTCAGATGCCCTTTGTCAATAATGGCAAAGCGATCCGTAATTTGTTGAATTTCAGCTAAGAGATGACTTGAAATTAAAACAGAAGTGCCATTTGCAGCGAGCTCTTTAATCAGCATTCGAAATTCCGCCATGCCTTGTGGGTCAAGCCCATTTGTTGGTTCATCGAGAATGAGTAGGGCAGGTTCATGAATTAAAGCTTGTGCAACGCCAAGACGCTGGCGCATACCAAGAGAATACGTTCTAACTTTATTATGAATCGCATGACTCAATTTTACTTTTTCCACAATCGCGCTAATTTCCTCATCTGAAATATCTTTTCGACTCATACGCGCAAATTGCTTTAAATTTTTCCAGCCAGACATATACATGTAAAATTCAGGATTTTCAATGATAGCCCCAATATTTTGAATGGCTTCTTTGAAGTTTTCGTCTAAATTGACCCCGCAGATGGAAACTTGCCCATTTGTTTTCGAGATTAACCCAACGATGGAGCGAATAATCGTTGTTTTTCCTGCACCATTTGGTCCAAGTAAACCGAAAACTTCCCCTTTTTCAATTTCAAAACTAATGTTATGTATGATTTCTTTTTTGCCAATTTTTTTCGAGATATTTTCAAGTTGTAACACCGTTTCAGGCATTTGCTCACTTCCTTTTTCACAGAATATAATCAGTATACACAAAATCTACACAATTAACATGAATCTATAGATTGGTCATCGATTAGGTCTTTAGGTGTAGAAAAAAACAACTTGCTATGTAAGCTTGGCATACTTACATGCAAGTTGTTTTTAGAGATTGTATATTAGGGAATGAAGATAACAATCTACGCTACTCATTTCTTTAAAGGTGGGAGCGAGTCTTCATTAAACGCCTTTGTAAGCTTCAACATAAATTTGTTTCAATTCGCTGACAAGAGGTTGTTTTGGATTCGCTGTTGTACATTGGTCCATAAAGGCGCGATCAGCTAATGTGTCTACAACGGCATCAAATTGTTTCTTATCAACATTTTGTCCTTTAAGACTCATATCAATTCCGATGTCTTTACCTAACTTAATGATGGCATCAACAAGGGAAGCAACGCCTTCTGCCGCAGTATTCGCTTTTAATCCAAGAATACGAGCAATGCGAGCATAATCTTCGTCAGCAGTAAAGCTTTCATATTTAGGGAATAAAGCATGTTTTCTAGGTTTAAGCGCATTGTAGCGAATAACGTGTGGCATTAAGATAGCGTTCGCACGACCATGTGGAATGTGGAATTCCGGTCCGATTTTATGTGCTAAACTATGGTTGATTCCAAGGAATGCATTCGCAAAAGCCATACCAGCTAGGGCAGAGGCATTATGCATTTTCTCACGTGCATCCTCATCACCTTTAAGAACAGAATCGCGTAAGTTGGCGAACACTAATTCAATCGCTTGAATGGATAAACCACGTGTATAGTCGCTTGCCATAACAGAAACGTAAGACTCAATAGCATGCGTTAACACGTCCATACCAGTATCAGCTGTGATGTGTGCTGGAACAGTTGTGACATACTGTGCATCAACAATCGCAACATCTGGCGTAAGTTCATAATCAGCAAGCGGATATTTAATGTTGTTTTCTTTGTCAGTAATAACTGCAAATGGCGTTACTTCAGATCCAGTACCACTTGTAGTTGGGATAGCAACAAATTTAGCTTTTTCCCCAAGTTTAGGGTATTTGAACGTACGTTTACGAATATCCAAGAATTTTTGTTTTAAGCCAAAGAACGAAGCTTCAGGATGCTCATAAAACAACCACATACCTTTTGCCGCGTCCATAGCCGAACCACCACCGAGCGCGATAATGCAATCTGGTTTAAAGTCTTTCATAAGTTCTGCACCTTTATAAACGGTGACATCAGACGGATCTGGTTCAACGTCAGCAAACACTTGATAATCCACATCGTTTGAACGACGTTTTAAGTGGTCGATAACAACGTCAACGTACTTAAATTGTACCATTCCAGGGTCAGTCACGATAAATACGCGATTTAAACCTTCCATTTTTTGCAAGTATTGCGTGGAATATTTTTCAAAGAATACTTTCGGCGGTAATTTAAACCATTGCATATTATTTCTCCGATCTGCGATACGCTTTACATTTAAAAGGTTCGTTGCACTAACGTTTTGCGAAACAGAGTTTTTACCGTAAGAACCACATCCAAGTGTAAGGGAAGGGATAAAGCCGTTATAAATGTCTCCGATACCGCCTTGAGCAGATGGTGCATTCACGATAATACGGCAAGCTTTCATACGAATACCAAATTGTTTTTGCGCTTCACTATCTGTTGAATGAATAACAGCCGAGTGACCTAAACCGCCATATTCAAGCATTTCTTCTGCGCGGTCGAAAGCTTCTGCTTGATTTTTCGCTTCAATGAAAGCAAGAACTGGGCTTAATTTTTCATGAGAAAGCGGATATTTATCACCCACGCCTTTAATTTCAACGATTAAAATTTTCGTTGTTTCTGGAACTTTAAAGCCAGCTTGTTCAGCAATCCAAGCAGGGGATTTACCAACAACGTCAGGGTTTAATGTGCCTTTTTCAGGGTTGATAACATAGCTTTCAAGTTTTTTGAATTCAGCGCCTTTTACAAAATAGCAATCGTTAGCAGCGAATTCTTCTTTCACTTCTTTCACAATTTCTTTGTCAACGATGACAGCTTGCTCAGACGCACAAATCATACCTTGGTCAAATGATTTAGAAAGAATGATGTCGTTAACAGCGCGTTTAATTTTTGCTGTTTTATCGATGTAAGCAGGAACGTTACCAGGACCAACGCCTAGTGCCGGTTTACCAGTTGAGTAAGCGGATTTAACCATTCCAGCTCCACCTGTAGCAAGAACTAATGCAACTTTATCATGATTCATAAGTTGTTTTGTTGCCTCAAGAGATGGCTTTTCAACCCATTGAATACAGTTTTCAGGTGCGCCAGCTTTTACAGCTGCTTCATATACGACACGTGCCGCTTCAGACGAACATTTTTGAGCACTTGGGTGGAAAGCAAAGATAATAGGATTACGCGTTTTAATGGCAATAATCGCTTTAAATAAAGTTGTTGAAGTTGGATTGGTTACGGGTGTAACACCAGCAACAACGCCAACTGGCTCAGCAATTTCGATAACACCAGTTTGTTTATCTTCGTTAATGATGCCTACCGTTTTATTTGCTTTAATGTTATTCCAAATATATTCCGTTGCGAAAATATTTTTGATACATTTATCTTCATATAATCCACGACCAGTTTCTTCTACAGCCATTTTTGCAAGTGGCATATGTTGGTCAAGTCCTGCAACAGCCATTGCATGCACGATGGAATCAATTTGTTCCTGCGTGTAATTTTCAAAGGCTTTTAGCGCTTCTGCACCGTTGTTTGCTAACTTATCAATCACTTTTTGAACTTCTAAAACTTCGCGAGTAGCTTCTTCTTTAATTGCCATTTTTACAACCTCCTAGAATTATAAGGGACTTAAAATGTCCAACAAAGACTTAAAACGTCCCTATGTGTTTAAAAAAATTTGGCAGTCGACTTTTACCAGCTTTTTTAAGGTGTGACTTGATTACACCGTTAGTATACCTCAGCATAAAAAGTTTGTAAATAGTTTCACGTGAAAAGATTCACAAAATATTAAAATTAAGTCTTAAGGTCTATTTCGAAAGCGTTTTCTGGTTCTTTTGTTTTAGAAAAAAGGGGAATGAAAAATTAGGCTTGCAATTTAAATTTAATTTTGTTAAGATGAGAACAACTTAAAATAACAGCGTGAATGAAAGAGTAAGTAACCTAAAAAATTGTTTCAAGAGAGCCTGCGGTTGGTGTGAGCCGGTAACAATGATTAGTGTGAATGGACTTTCTAGCTCTAAACTGAACGGGGTAACCAAGTAGGATTTAGCGATTAAGCCTTATCGTTATACAAGGCACCATTTAGCTTTTGGCAGATGGAATAAAGTGAACTTAAATTTTTAAGTTAATCAAGGTGGCACCACGGGTCTTCCGTCCTTGTCTAGTAATTAGACATGGACGGGAGACCCTTTTCGTTTTATATGAAAAAGCACGAAGCAGGAAGAGTACTTTATTTGGAAAGTATAGAGAGCAAGCGGTTGGTGGAAGCTTGTCTGGAAAAATAAAGGAATGGGCCTTGCGCGTTCAATCTTGAACTAATAGTAGGGATTGACGGTTTGTTACCGTTAAAAACAAGAGATTAAGAAAGCATTTTCTTAAACAAGAGGTGGTACCGCGACACGTTCGCCCTCTAAAGGACAATTTGTTCTTTAGAGGGCTTTTTATTTTGAAAAAGGAGAGATGTGTGATGCAAAAAACAATTGAAGCAGATACATTGACGATTCCGCTAATTTATAAGCGATTAAGTGGAAAAAATAAAAGCTTGCTGGAAGGGACGGCAAAAGATGCTGAGGCAGGCAGATATTCGATTATCGCGTTTAATCCCGTACATGAAATTCAAATTTTTGGCAACACGTTCATTTTGGACGGCATCGAAACATTGGCAGAAGATCCGCTTGAAAAATTGTACGAACAAATTGTATTTATGGAAAGAGAAAAATTACCACTTCCATTTGAAGCAGGGGCCATTGGTTATGTTGGCTATGATATGGTGCGCCTTTATGAAAATATCGGAGAACCAAAATGCGATGATTTAAACCTGCCAGATGCGCACTTCTTTTTATACGATTCCTACGTCATTTATGATCATAAATTGGAGCGCTTGACGCTAGTTGAGGATAATGCCTATTCTAAGCGTGAGGACACGGAATTGCAGGCGGCGCTTGTAGACTTGGAACATGAAATTTTCACCCCCAAAAAAGGGGAAGCAGATCCGGCTCAGCTTGAATCGTTCGCCTTTAAAAGTCGACTTGAGAAGGCAGCTTTTATGGAAAAAGTAGCGCGTGCGAAAGCATTTATTGAAGCGGGGGACTTTTTCCAAGTTGTCTTGTCGCAGCGGCTCGAAGCAAAGTTCACGGGCGATGCCTTTTCGTTTTATCGCAAGCTCCGCCTCCTTAATCCATCTCCGTATTTATTTTTTATCGACTTTGGAGAAACGAAGCTAATTGGTTCATCGCCAGAAAGCTTAGTTAGCGTAAACGGCGACTTTGTGCAAACCAATCCAATTGCTGGCACTAGAAAACGAGGTCAGTCAGCAGCTGAAGATAAAATGTTAGCCGCCGAACTGTTGGCTGATGAAAAAGAGCTTGCAGAGCACCGTATGTTGGTCGACTTGGGGAGAAATGATATCGGGCGTGTGAGCGCGGTTGGCTCCGTTTCAGTTCCCATCTATTTAACTATCGAACGCTATCGTTTCGTGATGCATCTCGTATCTGTTGTGGAAGGACGACTATTGCCGGAATTGCATGCCTTTGATGCTCTGAAATCTGTTTTGCCTGCTGGAACCGTAAGCGGTGCCCCGAAAATTCGAGCGATGCAGCGACTTTATGAATGGGAAGATGTGAAACGTGGCCCGTACGGTGGTGCGGTAGGCTATGTGACGAAACAGGGAAACGCCGATTTTGCGCTTGCTATTCGGATGGCAGTCATCCATAAAGAGCATGTTTATGTTCAAGCGGGGGCTGGTATTGTTTATGATTCTGACCCAGAAAGTGAATATGATGAAACGTTACAAAAGGCGAAAGCGTTACTGGAGGTGGGAAAATGATTCTTTTGGTCGATAATTATGATTCGTTCACGTATAACTTGGCGCAATTTATTCAGGAGTTTGCCGAAGTTGAAGTTATTCGAAATGATGCGGACAACTTGTTCCAACGTGCAGAGATGGCGAGTGGCATTATTTTATCACCGGGACCGGGAAAACCTTCTGCTGCTGGAAATTTAGAAGCGCTTATTCAGAAGAAGGCGAATGAAACGCCGATTTTAGGAATTTGTTTAGGGCATCAGGCAATTGGTGAGGTTTTTGGCGCGAATGTCAGCCAAGCAAATGAAATTCGCCACGGGAAAATTTCGCAGATGACATGCGCCGAATCGGAACTATTTCAAGGCTTGCCAACAACGTTTGAAGTAATGCGCTATCACTCACTAATTGTTCAAAAAAACAGTTTGGGTGCAGAACTTTGCTCGCTTGGGGAAGCACTTGATGACAAGGAAATGATGGCGATGCAAGTTCGCGGTAAGCCGGTGTTCGGTTTGCAATTCCACCCTGAATCAATTGGCACGCCTTTTGGAAAACAGATTATTGGGAATTTTATTGAAATTACAAAAAAGGAAGGTGGAGTGAAAAATGGATAGGACGATGGAAAAATTATACGCGAAAGAAAATTTGTCAGAACTAGAAATGAGCAGTTTAGCGACAGACATGCTCCAAGGAAAACTATCCGAGATTGAAATTTCCGCAGTCTTAATGGCTTTGAAAATAAAAGGCGAGACACTAGATGAAATTTCCGGTTTAGCAAGCACTATGCAAAAATTGGCTATGAAAATCCCGTACGCAAAAGGCGATGCGATGGACAATTGCGGCACAGGTGGAGATAAATCGAATACATTTAACATTAGTACAACAAGCGCATTTGTACTTGCGGCAGGGGGAATCAAAATGGCCAAACACGGCAATCGTAGTGTATCGAGTCGCTCTGGAAGCGCTGATGTTTGTTCGGAGCTAGGTATTGAAATTGCTTTAACGCCTGACAAAATGGCTTATCTCCTCGAAAATGTCGGAATCGCCTTCTTGTTTGCGCCAAACATTCATCCCGCAATGAAATACGTGATGCACGTCCGCCAAACACTTAAAACACCGACCATTTTCAACTTAATTGGACCGATGACGAATCCCGTACCACTCGAGGCGCAGCTCATGGGGAGTTACCGGCGAGATCTTTTACGCGAAACCGCACTAGCACTCGGAAAACTTGGTCGCAAGCGTGCGGTTGTAGTCAATGGCGCGGGTTATATGGACGAAGCCACTTTACTTGGGGAAAATCATATCGCCGTGTATGCGGACGGAAGCCTCCAAGAGTTGACGTTTTCGCCTGATGATGTGGGATTAAAAAAGACGACGCGTGAACAAATTCAAGGTGGCGATGCGAAACGAAATAGCCAAATTTTAACACGTGTTTTAGACAATGAAGAAGGACCTTGTTTGGATACGGTTTTACTGAATGCAGGACTTGGTTTTTATGCGTACGGGAAAGTCACGACGATAGAAGAGGGTGTTCTCATGGCTCGAAAAATTGTTGCAAGCGGTGAAGCGAAGTACAAATTGCAGGAATTGTTAGCTGCACAAAAGGAGGTTTTAGTAGGATGACAACATTTTTAGATAAAATATTAATGGAAAAACGCAAAGAAGTGGCGAAAATGGAAGAACAAGTGCTGCAAGTTCAGCCTGACAAGCCAAATTTTCTAACGTTTTTAGCGAACAATCCTGAAAGAATGCAACTAATTGCAGAAGTGAAGCGAGCTTCACCGTCTAAGGGAGCGATTAATTTGAACGTGGACCCAGTTAAGCAAGCAAAAGCCTATGAGCAAGCGGGTGCTGGTCTCATTTCTGTTCTAACAGATGAAATCTTTTTTAAAGGTTCTATGGCGGATTTACAAGCTGTTGCGCAGGCGGTTTCTGTCCCCGTTTTATGCAAAGACTTTATTATTAGTGAAAAGCAGATGATTCGTGCGAAAAATTGCGGTGCGTCAGTTATTTTACTTATTGTGGCGGCGCTTAGTGAGCCACAACTTAAAAGCTTATATGAAAAGGCTGTTGAAATCGGCTTGTTGCCACTTGTTGAAGTGCATGACCTCGAGGAATTAAAAATTGCTGAGTGGATAGGCGCTAAATTAATTGGTGTGAATAATCGAAATTTAAGTACCTTTGAAGTAGATATTGCGGTGAGTGAATCACTTGCAAAAGAAATGGTCAATCAATCCGCATTTTATATAAGTGAATCAGGATTTAAGACGGCAGAAGACGTTCAGCGCGTGCGGAAAAATTATCGTGCTGTTCTCGTTGGCGAAGCGTTAATGCGTGAAAAAAATCCGCGCGAGGCAGCAGAAAGGTTGCGTGTTCTACGATGAAAGTGAAGATTTGTGGTTTGAAAACAGTAGCTGATGCGAAATTCGCAGCCGAAATGGGGGCAGACATGATCGGCTTCGTTTTCGCTAAAAGCAAGCGCCAAGTGCAAGTCGAAGAAGCACGCAAAATGGCAGCAGTCTTACCAGATAATGTTTTAAAAGTAGGCGTTTTTGTGAATCCTGATTTGGAGGAAGTTTTATTTTTAAAAGAAAATGTGCCGCTCGATATCGTTCAACTTCACGGGAGTGAGACACCGGAATTTGCGGCGAAAGTTGGCCCAACAATCAAGGCTTTTAAAGTGCGGGACGGCGAAATAGTTGGCGATGTTTCTGCGTATCAGGATAGCCTAATTTTGCTCGATGCACCACCTAAAGAATTTGAAGGCGGTTCAGGCGAGACCTTTGATTGGGAGAAAATAGGTATGGGCGATTTGCCAAAAAGCCGCCTTATCATTGCCGGCGGGCTAAACCCGCAAAACGTCACAGAAGCCATTCAAATTTTCGAGCCGTTTGGCGTGGATGTTTCGTCTGGCGTAGAAACAAATGATGTGAAAGACCAAATGAAAATCAAAGCATTTATTAAACATGCAAAAGGAGCGGATAATCATGCACTACGAGGCACCGAATGAAAAAGGTTTTTACGGGAGTTACGGCGGACGCTTCGTTCCAGAATCACTGATGCGTGCGGTTTTAGAATTAGAAGAAGCGTATCAAAAGCTGTCTGAAACGAAGGAATTTAAGGAAGAACTGGCGGATTATTTAAAACAATATGTGGGGCGCGAAACGCCGCTTTATTTAGCCCAACAACTAACGGATTATGCTGGCGGGGCGAAAATTTATTTGAAGCGTGAAGATTTGAATCACACGGGTGCGCATAAAATCAACAATACAATTGGGCAGGCGCTCCTTGCGAAGTCGATGGGCAAGAAAAAGGTGGTCGCAGAAACAGGAGCGGGTCAACATGGTGTTGCAACGGCAACGGTTGCAGCGTTGTTCAATATGGAATGCACCATTTTTATGGGCGAGGAGGATATTAAAAGGCAGTCACTAAACGTGTTTCGCATGGAGCTTCTAGGTGCGAAAGTCGTGAGCGTCACTTCTGGGAGTAGAACGCTAAAAGATGCGGTGAATGAAACGTTACGTTACTGGGTGGAACACATTGAGGATACACATTATATTATGGGTTCTGTGCTCGGACCGCACCCTTTTCCGCAAATTGTTCGCGATTTCCAAAGTGTCATCGGAAAAGAAGCGCGAGCGCAACATTTAGCGGCAGAAGGAAAACTGCCAGATGCAGTCGTAGCCTGTGTTGGCGGCGGCAGTAACGCCATGGGATTATTCTATCCATTTGTGGCAGATGAAGCTGTCGCAATGATTGGCGTTGAGGCCGCGGGATTAGGATTAGAAACAAATTTCCAAGCTGCATCGATTACAAACGGGAAAAAAGGGGTGCTACACGGTGCGATGATGGACGTGTTGCAAGATGAAAATGGCCAAATTTTAGAAGCCTTTTCGATTTCTGCCGGATTAGATTATCCAGGGATTGGACCGGAACATTCTTATTTTAATCAATTGGGGAGAGCGAGCTATACGTCCGTTACTGATGATGAAGCGGTTCAAGCTTTCCAGCTACTTTGCCAAACAGAAGGGATTATTCCCGCGTTAGAAAGTTCCCATGCAATTAGTTATGCCGTTAAACTTGCAAAGACGCTTCCAAAAGATGCAAGCATCATCGTTTGCTTGTCAGGCCGCGGGGACAAAGATGTCGATCAAATGAAGGCGAGATTAAAGGGGGAAGCAGAATGAAAACTTTGACGCGCGTACTAAACGAACGAAAAGCTCAACATAAACCACTTATTGTGCCCTACATTATGGCGGGGGACGGTGGACTCGATACATTACCTGAAACCATTTCTTTTTTGGAGGAAAACGGAGTCGCTGCCATCGAAATTGGTATCCCGTTTTCCGACCCAGTTGCAGACGGACCAATTATTCAGCAAGCGGGACTACGCGCTTTAAACGAGCAAATAAGCTTAAGAGACATTGTGAAGACGCTGCAACACACACAATCAAACGTGCCACTCGTCATGATGACCTATTTTAATCCCATCTTCCAAATTGGTGTCCCGACATTTATCGAAAGTTTGCGCGGAACAAACGTAAAAGGCTTAATCATTCCCGATTTGCCGTATGAGCATCAAGATTTACTGACGCCATACCTTGACGATGCAGATATCGCCCTCGTACCACTCGTTTCCTTAACTAGTTCCAAACAGCGAATTGAGCAGATTGTAAAAGATGCAGAAGGCTTCATTTATGCTGTAACGGTGAACGGAACGACAGGAACAAGACAAACGTTTGGAGAAAATATTGGTCCTCATTTGCAAAACTTAAAAGCGCAAACGGACATTCCTGTTTTAGCTGGCTTCGGTGTATCAAAAGTGGAACATGTCGAACAATTTATGCAAGTCGCGGACGGGGTTGTCATCGGGAGTAAAATTGTGTCGCTCCTCCATGAGGCGAAGCACGCGGAATTGGCTGATTTTTTAACCAAAGTCAGTGAGGTTTAGCTCGGTTTGACGGGTCGCTTGCGGTATGGTAAAGTCAGTGAGAAAGCGTGGTGTTTGTATGCCTGAAATTTATTTAAAACAAGCAAAAACGACAACGATTATTATTGCGCTTGTTTCCATTTTGCAAGCGATTCTTGCGATCGTAGGCTTAGTCACAGTGGTGCTCGTGATTCCTAATCAGGAAGAATTAAAGCTGACGCAAGCAGTGATTCGTACGGCACTTGTGAATACGTCAATCAACGTGATCTTTTTCGTGCTTTTTTCGGTTTTATTCTTGCTTGCGTATCGCCGTTTAAGAAAAGGGCTTCTCGTTCGTGTAAGACTCTATATGTTTTATATTGTATTCATGATTCTTTCTATCATTCTTGGCATGGTGAATGGCGGATTTAATTTGAGCAGTTTACTTATACCGGGAATGTTAATTCTACTCAGCGTGATTGCGATTTCTTCACTGCGTAAGGGAATGAGCGAGAAGGTAGAATGAATAAAAGGAATGAACTTTGAAAAAGGGCTTTAGCTTGCTACTTACAGTTCTTTTTAAGTTTGTTCTTTTTTTTTGGAGAATAAAGTGGTAAAGTTAACAAGAGACTAAACGGTTGGCAATACCTGTCATCTGTTTGAAGAATATTCTAATTTTTAGTAAAGGAAGTTTGAAGATGGGTTCAAAACTGCTTAGAGGAACGTTTATCCTGACACTTGGTACGCTTCTTTCCAAGGTGCTCGGGATTTTGTATGTCATACCTTTTTACGCGATTGTCGGGGGCGACGATCCGATGCTTCTTTACAACTTTGGTTATGTCCCGTACCAATTGTTTTTAAGTGTGGCAACTGCTGGGATTCCACTTGCTGTTGCAAAATACATAGCGAAATATAATGCGATGGAAGAATATGAAATTGGTCGCCGCTTGTTCCGAACGGGGATTTATCTAATGATTGTTTCAGGTATTATTTGCTTCATCGCAATGTACTCACTTGCACCATTTCTTGCTAGCTTACAACAGCTAGAAGGTGGCTACAGTCTGGCAGATGGTATCCAAGTCATTCGAGCAGTTAGTTTTGCTCTTCTTATCATTCCAGTCATGAGCTTACTTCGCGGTTTTTTCCAAGGATACAATTCCATGGGACCGTCTGCAGTATCGCAAGTCGTCGAACAACTTGTGCGCATTTTGTTCTTGCTTGCCAGCACATTTGTAGTACTTTACGTATTAGATGGCAGTATCGTAACAGCCATTAGTATGGCGACGTTTTCTGCCTTTGTCGGTGCGCTAGCTAGTTTTGCCCTATTAGTTTGGTATTACTTTAAACGTAAACCTGGGCTTGACCGCATGTTAGTAGACAGCCGAAATGAGCTTAAAGTATCGATTCCAACCTTATATAAACAAATCATTTTATCGGCGATTCCTTTTATCATTGTTGGCTCAGCCACTTCACTTTACCAATTAATCGATCAGTTTACGATGGGGCGAGTTTTACAATATATCGGCGTAACAGCCAACCAAGTAAAAGAATATGTGGCGGTTATTAACTTCGACGTTCAAAAATTAATCATGATTCCCGGAACGCTCGCGATAGCCTTCTCCATGGCGCTCGTTCCACTCGTAACAGCCGCTTACGTACGCAACGAAAAAGAACAAGTAAAACGCCAATTAAATGATGTCTTCCAAATCTTGCTCTTTTTAACCATTCCAGCTTGCATCGGTATCGCTTTACTTTCAAGACCTTTATTTACGGTTTTCTTTAAAGCGAATGAAGTAGGGACTGACTTGCTGCAATTTTTTGCGCCAATCGCCGTCTTATTTTCCTTATTCGGAGTAACAGCTGCCGTTCTTCAAGGGATTGACGAACAGCGTTTCACCGTTTTAGGATTACTTCTCGGCCTGCTCGCAAAATCAGTCTTACAAATGCCGCTTATCATGCTTTGGGAAGCGAAAGGTTCCATTCTAGCAACTGGTATCGGCTATGCCGTTTCATGCGTATTCATGCTCATTATTATTAAAAAATACGTGCGTTTTTCATTCGGACTTGTCTTCCGAAGGGTGATTCTATTTATCTTTTTAACGCTCATCATGTCGGCAGCCGTTTTAGCAGTCTACTTCCCACTATCATTCGTTTTAAGTCCGGACCACAAAATGACTGCCACTATTTTAGTCATCATTTGCGGCGGTATCGGAGCTGTTGTATATGCCTATCTTGCCTTTAAATTGCATCTTTCAGATAAATTATTTGGCCCACGAGGAACGAGATTGCGCCAAAAATTAGGCATTAAATAAAAGAAAAAACGTCTTGCTTACATCATGCAAGGCGTTTTTCTTTTACTTTTTTTAGAAAAGCAGAGGTTTCCTTAGGTGATTTGAAAATTTTCACAGGTGTTGTTTCTTGCTTAAGCTGCTTGAGAAGCTCATTGCGTCTCTTCGGAAAATCCCAAACGAATTTCAAAAATTCGCCGTCTAGTCGTTCTGGACAACCAATTGCAGCATCTGGTCGCGTTTTGCCATAATTTTGAATTAACCGTTTTAGGACGCGAAAAAAATAAATGCGCCTCGGATAATCTAAAAAGATGATGCAATTGGACGGCGGAAATCTTGTTTTCCATGTATCCGTATAATTGCCTTCGATAATCCAGTTTTTCGCTAAGGAGGTGAGTTCTTCCACTTGTTTCAGAAATTCATCTTTAGGAATAGGCTCCCAGTTAGGCTTGCAAAATAAAGTATCTAAGTGAATAACGGGAATTTCGAGCGCATAACCAAGTTCTCTAGCCAATGTTGATTTTCCGGCCCCAGAAGGACCAATAATGTTAATGCGATACATATTTTCCCCCAATCAGTGCTGAAATGGATAGCTATTCTCTCATTTTACAGCACAACTGTCAATTTTCTTATTCATCTTGCATTTCGCTAAAAATCTTCAAATAAGTTGGTAGCTCTCGTGAAATTTGCGTCGGAAGCACAACGAAGTTTTTTTTCGCTAAAATATCGCCAATATAACTATGGAAGAAAACGCCAGCTAAAACACCGTGTAGCGGTATGGTCGTTTGTTTCATCAAACCGGCAATGATACCACTTAGCGTATCGCCCATTCCACCAGTCGCCATGGCAGGCGAACCGTATATATTTTGCCAATTTTCCTCCGCAGTCAGCACTTTCGTTCGATGCCCTTTTAAAACAATCGTGGCGTCAAGTGAATGGCGAACTTCATCTGGTGTCGCTTCGTCTTGGGGTGCCAGTTTTTTTAAGCGCTCCCATTCACCAGCATGTGGAGTGAAATAAAGCGCGCAATTTGTTTTAGGTAAATTGCCTTTCGCATAAAGTGTAATCCCGTCACCATCAATAATGATGTTTTGGTGATTTTCAGCATGTTGTAATATAAATTCCATTAGCGTATACGCTTCATCATCAAGACCAAGTCCCGGACCAATTAGAATGGTATCAAAAGTTGGCAACAAGCGTTTTAATTCAACTAATTTTGCGTAATCTAAAAACATGCATTCTGGTAAGCGGCTATGTAAACTAGAACGATTGACGCGGTGCGAGGCGAGTGTTGTTAATCCAGCGCCGCTATACACGCTTCCCTCTGCTGCTAGAATGGCTGCTCCGCCGTACATTTCGTTGCCAGCAACTATGAGAACTTTGCCGTATTGATTTTTATATCCTTCATCTTCACGTTTTGGAATAAAGCTGCAAATCGCTTTTGGCGTTATTTTTTTCATAAATGCCACATCCTTTTATAAAAATTGGATTTTATTCGCCAAAGAAGATAAAATAGGTGGCGGATAATTTATTTTAATTTTATCGAAGGATAGGGGTGTTTGTAAAATGAAACCTGTATTTCCAGCCGTAAAAGCCGTTATCGTACAGGACGGGCATTTTTTAGCTTTAAAACGATCGGAGCAAGAAGAAGAGGTATACGATTTACCAGGAGGGAGAATGAACTACGGTGAAACGCATGCTGAATGTCTTTTTCGTGAGGTTTATGAAGAAACAGCTTTACAAGTACAACCATTTATTTTGTATGATACGTGGGAATTTTTTCATACAGATTACCAAATTACAGGCGTGATTTACTTAGTGTCAATGCCAAATGACGGCGAAATTAACTTGTCGGATGAACATAAAGCTTACAAATGGTTGCCGCTTTCAAAAGCGGGTATAGAAGATTTAGATGTTGTCTTTAGTTCGCGAATGAATCGTTGGGATTTTGATGCGATAAAAGGGATCATGTAATTATTTTATGAAAACCTAGGTTTCTACTTTCTTATGTAGGAAAAAGGGTTTACAATGGTAGTGCAGAGTTTATTTTGGAAGGAATGAAGAAAATGACGGAAATCAATTGGCAAAAAGAAGTAGAAAGTAGAAAAGACGCTTTCTTAAAGGATTTAGAAGGGCTACTCCGGATTCCAAGTGTACGTGATGACGCAAAAGCAACCACTGAAGCTCCTTTTGGACCAGATGTAAAACAAGCACTAGATTATATGATTGCTTTAGGTGAAAAAGATGGTTTTACAACAAAAGAAGTAGGCAATGTTGCTGGACATATTGAGTACGGAGCAGGCGATGAACTTGTTGGTGTTCTTGGACATGTTGACGTCGTACCAGTTGGAGATGGCTGGACAAATGGACCTTTTGAACCAGTACTGAAAGATGGCAAACTTTATGCGCGCGGCGTAGCCGACGATAAAGGACCAACAATTGCCGGTTATTATGCACTAAAAATCTTAAAAGAGTTAGATTTACCGATTTCAAAAAGAATTCGCATTATTGTGGGTTCAGATGAAGAAAGTGGTATGAGCTGTGTTGAGCGTTATTTTGAAACAGAAGAACAGCCGACTGTCGCGTTCGTTCCAGATGCTGAGTTCCCAATCATTCATGCTGAAAAAGGGATTTCTGAACTTGACGTTTCGTTTAAAGACAGCAAATCAGACAGTTATCAAGCTTTCCAATTGGTAAGCTTTGAATCAGGTGCGCGTTATAATATGGTGCCAGATCATGCGAGTGCTGTTTTAGAAGAAGTAAAAGACGTTGATTTGTTAAAACAAGAATTTCATAATTTCCTTTCAAGCCATGATGTAACAGGGGAATTTGACGTGAGTGCGAAGTCCGTTACACTTTCCGTTGTAGGTAAATCTGCGCATGCGATGGAACCGAATAACGGCGTCAATGCAGGACTCCACCTAGTTGCCTTTTTAGGTAAATTCGAGTTGACTGGAACGGCAAATGATTTTGTCACGTTCGGTCGCGATTATTTATACAATGATTCGCGCGCAGTTAAACTTGGTATCAACTATGAAGATAAAGAAAGTGGCGACTTGACGATGAACGTCGGCATCATTCGCTACAGCTTAGAGGAAGGTGGACGTTATGGTCTTAACTTCCGCTATCCAGTAACAGCAAACATGGACCGTCTTAAAACGAAGATGGAAACAGTTGTATTTGAATATAACGGTCGCTATACGCACTATGATGATTCCAAACCATTGTTCGTACCACAAGACCACCCGCTTATTCAAACGCTGCAAGAAGTATACACGAACCAAACAGGCGAAGAAGCAACTCTTCTTGCTATTGGTGGTGGGACTTACGCGCGCCATTTAGAAACAGGTGTCGCATTTGGAGCTCTCTTCCCAGGACGTGAAGACACAATGCACCAAAAAGATGAGTTTAGCTATTTTGATGATTTATTAAAAGCGACAGCTATTTACGCTGAAGCTCTTTACAAATTAGCAAAATAAGGAGTATAATTGAAAAAATTCTAGCTGCTGCGTTAGTTTCGTGGCAGCTTTTACTTTAATAAAGGAGTGAGTTACTTGAAAGTATTAGTTGGAGATAAAATCGTAGACCGAGAAGATGCCTACGTTGATATTGAGGACCGCGGGTATCAATTTGGTGACGGTGTTTATGAAGTGGTACGTATGTATAACGGGAAATTTTTCACCGCCGAAGAACATATTGATCGCTTATATGCGAGTGCGTCAAAAATTGATTTAGTCATTCCTTTCCCTAAAGAAAAGCTCTATAATTCTCTTTTAGAGCTTGCAAAAGCAAATCAAATTTCGACAGGAAATGTATACTTACAAGTAACACGAGGCATACAGCAACCGAGAAACCATATTATTCCCGATGAGTTTCCCCTTGAAGGGATTTTGACGGCAGCAGCCCGAGAAGTGCCACGAAATGAAGCACAATTTGTCACTGGCGGAACGGCAATAACGGAAGAAGATGTACGCTGGTTACGCTGTGATATTAAGAGCATTAGCTTACTTGGCAATATTTTAGCCAAAAATAAAGCCCATCAAAAAGGGGCGCTAGAAGCTATTCTCCATCGTGGTGATTTAGTCACAGAATGTTCAGCTTCCAATGTTTCAATTATTAAAGATGGTACATTAATTACGCATGCCGCGGATAATTTAATTTTAAACGGGATTACAAGACAAGTGATTTTAAAAGCCGCAGAAAAAGGGGCAATCCCTTATGAAGAACGCGATTTTACAGTACAAGAATTATTGAATGCCGACGAAGTTTTCATTTCGAGTACAACGCTTGAAGTAACCCCCATCACAAAAATTGATGAAACAGTCATTGGAAACGGAGAACGTGGACCGCTTACAGCACAATTACATCAATTATTTGAAGAAGAAATTGTCGCAGCTTGCGGCGCTTTTGTGAAAGAAAATATTTAATTATGACAGGGAGGAACACTCCCTGTTTTTTATATGTAAAAAATTACATATATGACCTGAACGCTCGTATATAAGGATTGATAACGCTTTCTCTTAGGGAGAGACGAAAAAACCGCCTTGACCTGATTAGAATAAAGGCGTATAATTCATTTTGCTAATTGTTCGCATGCGAATTATTCCTATGCAAACAATTGTAAAAGGGGGTAAGATTTTGTGGATGAGAAGTTAGTAAGAGAAGTTATTTTGTCTTTTCGTGAAGTGTCTCGAAAAACGCATCAATATCTAGCTGAAGAGGCAGACAAACGTGGTATCACAACGACACAATTACTTGCTCTAAGTTCATTAAAACGTGAGCCTCATCTTACGCTTGGTGAGTTAGCAGACCGAATGAAATTAAGTAAAAGTACGACATCAGGAATCGTTGATCGTCTTGTTAAAGCTGGATTTTTAACACGAAATCGGGTGGAGCTAAACCGCCGGACGTTAAATTTAGCCTTGACAGAACTTGGCGAAGAGAAGGCGTCCACTACATATGATGTTTTCTTTAAACGACTTGAACCAATACTTGAAATTGGTGAGCGCAAACTTACGGAAATGCTTGCAACACATCAGCAAATGATTCAAATTTTAGAAAGAGGGATGCAAGAATGAATGTACAGGCGAAGACGACCTCGGTAAAAAGAAACGGTATTTTAATAGTTATGCTGATGGGTGCTTTTGTAACAATTTTAAATCAGACACTAATGAATGTAGCTTTACCGAGTATTATGAAAGATTTTAACATTACAGCGAGTCAAGGACAGTGGCTATCTACAGGTTTCATGCTTGTAAATGGTGTCATGATTCCAATGACCGCATTTTTGATAGAGCGATTTACAACTAGACAGCTTTATTTATTTGCGATGATTACCTTTGCAATTGGGACCGCAATTGGGGGATTTGCGCAAAATTATACGATGCTTATTGCTGGGCGTATGGTTCAAGCGGTTGGTGCCGGAATTGTTATGCCACTTTTAACGGTGGTTGTTTTAAATCTATTTCCAATTGAACGACGTGGCCGTGCGATGGGACTTATTGGCCTTGCCATGAACTTTGCACCCGCAATTGGTCCGACTCTTTCAGGGTGGATTGTCCAAGAATATGCTTGGCGCGATTTATTTTTCATCATCATTCCATTTGCGATTGTCGATATTATCGTAGCCATTTTCTTACTGCGAAATGTTGGGAAACGTTCATTTCCTAAATTGGATGTTCTTGGCGTCGTCATGTCAACAGTTGGTTTCGGGAGCTTATTACTCGGATTTAGTAATGCTGGAGACCATGACTGGCTTACGTTTAAAGTCGTTGGTTTTATCGCGATTGGGCTTGTTGTTCTTTCGCTATTCATTTGGTACCAAGGGAGAGCCAAAACGCCACTTCTTAACTTTAAGGTTTTTAAAAATCCAACCTTTGCTTTAACCACGATTATTAGTTTCTTTGTTTTTATGGGTCTTTTTGGAGGCATGCTGTTACTGCCAATATTCTTGCAAAATGTGCGCGGCTTTTCACCGCTAGATTCTGGTTTAGTTCTGCTTCCAGGAGCGCTTATAACGGCTGTTTTATCGCCAGTTACGGGGATGATGTTTGACCGATTTGGTGCGAAATATTTGTCGTTAGTAGGTCTTATTATTATGACTGGAGCGACGTTTATGTTTTCGAACATTGGTGAATCGACAACACTTACTTATATTGTTATAGTCCAAACGATTCGTGCGGGTGGAATGGCCATGGTCATGATGCCACTTCAAACAGCGGCGCTCAACTCTCTTCCGCTTGAGATGGCGTCACACGGCTCTGCAATGTTTAATACAATGCGACAAGTTGCCGGGTCAATTGGAACAGCAGCGCTCATCACTGTAATGTCTAAAAGTGCTAGCAGCTTCGCAAATTCACTCAGCGCAACTGATGTCGTTGGAAAGACGAAAGAACAGCTTGCGAATCACGTTCTGATTCACGGGATTGATACAGCCTTTTTGATTGCCGCACTCTCAAGCGTTATTGCGTGCGTTCTAACGTTATTCATTCGTAAAAATCCTTCTGGACTAAATCCAGTTGTCCATAAAAATTAATTTGAAATCCGCCTAAAAAACCAGTAGGCGGATTTTTCACTTCAAAAAAATGAAAGCCCGAACATATGTTGACTTGACTTACTTCCGTTGGAGAAGTACAATCAATTTTAGACATGATTTATTTGCGAAGTAATGAATCATTTACTAAAAAGGTGTGTTTCAAGATGAAGGATTATTTTTTTGGGGCTGAATATGAAATAAGTTCTGCCGGCGGAGAAACCGGTCAAGCTTTTGTTGCGAGAAAGGAAGACGAAAAATTCTTTTTAAAGAGGAATTCTTCGCCTTTTTTAGCTGCGCTCTCTGCTGAGAACATTGTTCCTAAACTTGTATGGACAAGACGTGTTGAAAATGGAGATGTTATTACAGCGCAAAAATGGGTCGAAGCTCATATTTTAGACGCAGATGAAATGATGGATAAACGCGTGGCACAACTTTTAAGTAAAATTCATCGCTCGAAGCCACTAAAAAAAATGTTGCGGAAAATCGAGAACAGTTCTTTATCTTCTGAAAAAATGCTCGCGAATTTAAACAGCTTTAAGGAACAGTTTAACGACGCAGAAAATGTGGCCTATACATACCTTTTAGATCATGCTGAGCAAATAAATTCAGATGAGCTGGTCGTTTGTCACGGGGATATGAACCATAGCAACTGGATGATTTCCTTAAAAGACGAGCTCTATTTAGTTGATTGGGATTCCGCGATGCTTGCCGATCACGCAAGCGATTTAGCGATGCTCCTTTATCAATATATCTCACGAAATAAGTGGGGCGAGTGGCTAAGTGCATACGGAGAAGCATACTCGGAAAAACTGCACCACAAGTTAAAATGGTACGGTTTATGTCAGGCATTAACACGTATTTATGCGGCTAATCTAGCCGAGCAAGAACGTTCAAAAGCGAGCGAGCTTTTAAAAGTAATCTTAGAAGATAATGAGGTGTAACCAATTCATGCGTGTAAAGCATAAACCATGGGCGAAAGATAAATTGCTAAGCCATCCTGAAGTTTGCGTCGCAAATCCGGCTGACTTTAAAGGGAAGTGGCAAGAGCTTTTTGGCAATCAAAATCCCATTCACATTGAAATCGGCTCAGGAAAAGGCCAATTTGTAAGCGGCATGGCTAAACAAAATCCGGAAATCAATTATATCGGCATTGAAGTCGTTGAAAGCGTACTTGTTGTTGCGCTTGATAAAGTATTAAATGCGGGCGTTTCAAACGCACGTCTATTGTCTGTTGACGGTGCAGCACTACTTGAATATTTTGAACCGGGCGAAGTGGCGCGAATTTATTTGAATTTTTCTGATCCATGGCCAAAAAAACGGCATACGAAGCGGCGCTTGACGAACCCGACCTTTTTAGATATTTATAAAGCGCTTTTGCCAACTGATGGTGAAATCCATTTTAAAACGGATAATCGTGGATTGTTTGAATATTCGCTCGTTGCATTTTCTGACTATGGCTTGCAACTAAGCTATGTGTCACTCGATTTGCATGCCGACGAAATCAGCGACAATGTGATGACGGAATACGAAGAGAAATTTTCACAAAAAGGCTTTCCAATTTACCGTTTAGAAGCATCATTTAAATAAACGAAACAAGAAGTTGCTCAGCGCGACTTCTTTTCTATAATAATATTATGTAAACAAGGGGTGCTCTTATGAAAATTGGCAAAATTGAAATTCATTGGTTAAGAGGCGGAAAATTGGCGTTTGATGGTGGGGCGATGTTTGGCGTTGTACCAAAAGCGCTTTGGAAGAAAAAATATCCGGTCAATGAAGCCAACCAAATTGCGGCATATGCCGATCCAATATACTTAAAAGTCGCAGGCAAACATGTCCTAATTGATGCAGGACTGGGGGTAAACCGACTTACAGAAAAACAAAAAAGGAATTTTTCCGTAGAAGAAGAATCTTTTATCGTTCAGGATTTAGCTCGTTTAGGTGTGACGCCTGAAGAAATTGACTTTGTGCTCATGACGCACTTGCACTTCGATCATGTGACAGGGTTGACGGGAACTGCTGAGGACGGAACACTCACATCGGTTTTTCCGAATGCAAAAATTATTGCTTCTGAAACGGAATGGGACGAGATGCGCGCCCCAAATATTCGCTCAAAAGCGACGTACTGGCCGGAAAATTGGCAAAAAATTGAAGCCCAAATACATACTTATTCGGAAAAAATGGAGGTTCTTCCTGGCGTAACGATGCACCATACGGGGGGGCACAGTGCGGGACACGGTATCGTTGAAATTTCTTCTGACGGGATGCACGCCGTTCATTTAGGCGACATTTTCCCAACACACGCGCATTTAAATCCACTATGGGTGACTGCCTATGATGACTATCCAATGGACAGCATTTTTGCGAAAGAAAAATTGTTTGCCAAATGGATGGATGAGCAAACATGGTTTTTATTTTACCATGATGCATTTTATGAAGCGATTCAACTCAATCGCGCTGGCGAGATAACGAATAAAATGGAAAAGAAAAGGGGCTGATAAGCTTCTTTTTTTTGCGCTCAAAATTAACATAGGGGGCAGGGGTATGTTCATCTGGATACTTGTAGGGGGTATTAGAAAATTGCATAAAAATGCCCCTTCATGTAAAAGGGGCATGCTCTCTTATGTAAGGTATACGTCAATAATCGTACCCGTTTTTGCATCTGCAATAAATTCAAACTGTTTCTTTTCGCCTTCGCGAATTGCCGTAATTCCTCCGTGATATACGAAAGTATCAATCGCATATTTTTTATAATGCTGTTTTTTTAGTTGAATCCAAGAGCCTTCAATAGGTCCTTCCTTTTTAAAAGCATCTTTGACATTTTCTAAAATAACATCACCAGATATCGATTTATCCGAAAGACAGTAATGGTTCAGTAAATGACCAGCAGCAGCGCCAAAAGCAGCACCTGCAATAAAAGCTTTCCAGTCCATGTTTTTCCTCCCTCAATAATTTCCCTCTATGTGCGAAATTTACTCACGTACTCATTATACTACACTTTCGGAAAATGGAAAGTATTTTTAATGACGCTTTCAAAACACACGTAATCTTGCTATACTAAAAGAGTTAGAGCGAAAGGGTGGTTAACAGTGAAAGAAGAAACATTAAAATTGTTTAAAACATTGACCGAGTTACAAGGAACATCCGGTGATGAATTTCGAGTGCGGGATTTTGTACGAAAAGAAATTGAACCAGTTTCAGACGAGGTCATTCAAGACGGGTTAGGCGGCATTTTTGGTGTGCGACACGGCGACGCAGCTGGCCCGCGCATTTTAGTTGCTGGACATATGGATGAAGTAGGCTTTATGGTGACACAGATTACAAAAGCCGGTATGCTCCGCTTTCAAACAATTGGTGGTTGGAATCCGCAAGTCATGCAAGCGCAGCGCGTTCAGGTTATGACAGAGAGCGGCCCAGTCATTGGCGTCATCGCGTCTGTACCGCCACATTTAATGTCCGATGCAGAACGAAATAAACCAACGGATCCAAAAAACCTCCTGATTGATATTGGCGCCGACTCCAATGAAGAAGCAAAAGAACTCGGACTTAAACCGGGGCAATTTATCGTGCCAGTATCTGAATTTACACCGCTCGCAAATCCGAAGAAAATTTTAGCAAAAGCTTGGGACAACCGTTATGGTGTCGGGCTCGCAATTGAACTTTTAAAAGAGCTTAAAGGCGAAGCACTCCCTAATACATTGTTTTCAGGAGCTAACGTCCAAGAAGAAGTCGGACTTAGAGGCGCTGGCGTAAGTGCTAATATGATTCAACCAGACTTGTTCTTCGCTTTAGATGCTAGCCCTGCAAACGACACAACAGGAGACAAAACACAGTTTGGTCAACTTGGTAAAGGCTTCTTAATGCGGATTTTTGATCGAACGATGATTATGCACCGAGGCATGCGCGAATTTTTACTCGATACAGCCGAAAGCAATCAAATTCCGTATCAATATTTCACATCACCAGGCGGCACAGACGCTGGGAAAGTACATACTTCGTTAAGCGGCATTCCAAGCGCGGTTATCGGTATCCCATCAAGATATATTCATTCCAGCAATTCTATTTTGCACGTCGATGACTACGCTGCTGCCAAAGAAATGATTACAACCATCATTCGAAGTCTCGACCAAACAACATACAACACCATACGTGAAAATGCTTAGGTTTTTGAAAAAAGCGACGGTTTTAATCGGTGTGGCTCTTCTCATGAGTGGCGTCATCTGTTTCATTTTAAGTGCGCTAAAGATTGGAAACTTCGAGCAAGGCTGGGCGCTCACCGCTTTTGTAGCAGGGGTGATGATACTCATTTATGAAGGCTTGCAATTTTATATCGCAGAACGCAAAAAAGCACGAAAATCAAATCGCTGATTTTCGTGCTTTTTTGCGACTAGCCAAATGTATAATGAAGCACTTTTGCCGCAGCTTCAATGGTTGCAACAGTCACGTTCGCGCGTTCTGACAATTCTTTTAACGGGTGATGCAATTTTTCCGGGCGAATTAAGATGAGCGGTTTTCCGCTCGCAACAGCGAACGAGGCGTCCGATGCCGTATTCCACTGCTTAAATTCTTCCCCAAAATAGGCCACCACAAGATCGGCTTTATTTAAAAAAAGCTGTGTTCGGAGATTGTTGATTTTGGAAGCTTGGATGTCGCGATATAGCGCGTTTGGTTGCTCGCCTAGGATAACTTCGCCGATAGAATCTGATTTTTCATGGTTTTCTTCTGGAGCAGTGAATGTGAATGAAACGCCTTGTATGTTGCTAATTGCATGACGCAATTCGTTTCGCCAATCAGAATGGATTTCGCCAGCTAAATAAATGTTATAGTTCATTTTTATAACACTCCTTTCTCATTTATCATAACGAAAAAAAGAAAACGCTTCAAATGTTTTACAGAAAGCGGATTTCTGGACGAATGGCACAACTTTAGGTACGATTTAACAAGGAAGAACTTAAAGGAGCGTTTTAAAATGAAAAATTTAGAATCTGTTGAGCAGTTTCAACAAGTAAAAGAACAAGGAAAAACCGTTTTTATGTTTAGTGCGGATTGGTGTGGCGATTGCCGTTTTATCGAGCCTGTCATGCCAGAAATCGAAGCAGAAAATGAAGACTTTGCTTTTTATCATGTTGACCGTGATGAATTTATCGATTTATGCGCAGAACTAGCGATTTTCGGCATTCCAAGTTTTTTAGCATTTGAAGACGGGGAAGAAATTGGCCGCTTTGTCAGCAAAGATCGTAAAACAAAAGAAGAAATCAATGACTTTTTAGCTGCGCTTTAAAAGGAGGAAGCTCTTTGAAAATCACGACACTTGCCATGAAAGCAAAATTAGAAGACATGTTACGAAAAGATGGAAGAACGTTTTCTTTCGATAGGGAAAAAGAACGTTTAAAAGTTTCAGAAAATGAGCATACGATAACGCTATCCGTTCCGCAAATCATTGCACGATTTGAAGAAGAAGGGGAGGCCTCCTTTCAAAAAGTCGTGTATTACGTCAATGAAGGCTTTCAGGCGAGCCGTCAAAAAGTCAATTTAAGTGGAAATAGCGACAAAATTTTGCCTGTTATTCGTGCTGGCTCTTTTCCGCAAAAAACAAAAGCGGGAGAAAAATTATTTTGCGAGAAACATACAGCCGAAACAAACATTTTTTATGTTTTTGATACAGGAAAAGCCTACAAATTTTTAACGGAAAATGATTTAGAAGCGGCGAACATTTCGCCAAATGATTTGCGCAACAGCGCCATGCAAAATGTAAGAAAACTAGATACGCCACTGAAGAAGGATACAGTTTCCGGCAATGACTTTTATTTTTTAAGAACGAATGATGGTTATGACGCCAGTCGCGTTTGCAATGACGCCTTTTTAGCGGAGATGCGTGCCAAGTTCACGGGTGAAATGGTCCTTGCGATACCACATCAAGATGTACTGATTTTAGCCGACATCAAAAACAATACTGGCTATGATGTGTTGGCACACATGACGATGCAATTTTTTTCAGAAGGAATTGTTCCAGTTACCTCTTTGCCATTTGTGTATAATAATGGTAAACTGGAACCGATATTTATTATGGCGAAAAATAGACCAAAGGAGTAGGGGAACTTGATAGCAAACGTATTTTACAATGAAAAAGGAATCGGCGACACCCTAATTGTTGCCATCAAAGACATTAATCGATACACACGTTCTTTTGAGAAAAAAGGCGATGTAGTACGAATTTTTGACACTGAAACAGGCGATTTAAGCGGCTTTAACATTTTCAACGCTTCCAATTATTTCGCACTACAAGCAAATGGAAAAGTCAAATTGACGGAAGAATTTGTCGCAAAAATGCAAGAGGTGATTAAAAACGCCGGCTTTGCTGACAATTTAGATATCGATTTATCACCAAAATTTGTCGTGGGTTACGTTGAAAGTATCGAAAAACATCCAAATGCCGATAAACTTCGCATTTGCCAAGTGAGTGTTAAAAACGAGCAATTACAAATTGTTTGCGGCGCACCAAATGTTGATGCAGGCCAAAAAGTAGTTGTTGCAAAAATTGGTGCAGTGATGCCAAGCGGACTGGTCATCAAACCATCTAACTTACGTGGTGTCGATTCTTTCGGGATGTTATGCGCTGCGCGAGAATTAGCGATTCCAGATGCGCCACAAGAAAAAGGTATTTTAGTTTTAGAGGCCGACAATGAAGTCGGCGCAGCTTTTCCAGTTTCTTTTTAATCCAATCAAACTAGCTAGCATCGTCTAGCTAGTTTTTTTGTAAATAAAAGTGTGTACAATACTGCTTCGAAATGTTCTTTTTTTACCTAAGAATTGGGATATAAGATTATATTATGACCCCTTTGAAGCTTTATACAGCAACGGTTAAAGTAGGTTCTGAAATATTAATGACGAAATTACGATGGTCATGTATAGCTTTAATTATTTTTCTCTGTTAGAATCAAAAAAGAAAATCAAAATTAGGTGTGATAGATATGGGATGGTTAAAAGATTTTTTCTTTGGGGATTTTGAAGATTCAAAAGAAGAAGTGCCGAAACAGCAGACGGCAGTCGTAGAAACCAAAATAAAACGAGAACAACCAAAAGTGAATATGAAAAGGACCGCAGAACGTCCAGTAAATATAGGGCAAAAAAAACGGACAGTCGCAACGAAAATGGTATATGAATACCCAAAAGGTAATTTTCGCTTTCCAGTTATACCTGACAAAGCGCAGGCAGAAAGGGTACCAGTTGTGCAAACGAGAAATAATACAATCGATAAAGTGGCACAAACGCACACTACTGTAGAAACTAAAGTTGTAGCGAAAGAAAAATTCACGCCGACAGATGTTCCGTCGCCAGTTTTTGCTTTCCATAAACGACCAAGCCATTTTGAATTTGATTTAGATGACCAAACATCTGAAAAGCCAACACAAGAACGCATTTCGTTAATTACTGAAGAAGTGGAGCAGTTTGTGGAGGAAAAACCGGAAGTTATTGAGGATTTAAATACAGCTGTAGTCACGGAAGAACCAGTTTTCCAAAAAAGCGAAGAAGTGAAAGAACCTCAAGTGAAAAAAACAGAAAAAACGTTTTCGCAGAAAAAAACAGCAACGAAATCGCATATTCCGTTTAATGTCATGATGGTAAATAATGATCAGAAAGACGAGTCAAAAGAGGAAGCGGATTCCTATTTGGCGCAAACGGAGCAAGTTGTGACCGTTCCTGAGAAAAAAGTGCGAGAAGAGGGGGAGCAACCGTCCTCTTACTATCTTCCTTCGCTGCGCCTATTAAGTCCTCCAGTTTCATCGAACAAGGATGAGGGCTGGCTTGATTATCAGGAAGAGCTTTTGAATGAAACGCTAAAAAACTTTAATGTGGAAGCGCATGTTGTGAACCGAACGCAAGGTCCATCAGTGACGCGTTTTGAAGTACAACCTGAAAAAGGTGTTAAAGTAAGCAAAATTACGAATTTAACTGATGATATTAAATTGAGCTTGGCGGCAAAAGATATTCGAATTGAAGCACCGATTCCAGGGAAAAGCACAATCGGTATTGAAATTCCCAATCCTTCTAGCCGACCAGTGATGATTTCTGAAATTATGAATACATCGATTTTCCAAGAGAACCATTCTCCGCTAACCGCCGCGCTTGGGCTCGATATTTCAGGAGCGCCTATCGTGACGGATTTGCAAAAAATGCCACATGGACTTATTGCAGGGGCAACGGGTTCAGGGAAAAGTGTGTGTATTAACTCGCTCTTAGTTAGCTTGCTTTATAAAGCGCGACCAGATCAACTAAAACTACTTTTAATTGATCCGAAAATGGTCGAGCTAGCACCGTATAATCGTATTCCACACCTCGTGAGTCCGGTTATTACTGATGCAAAAGCAGCCACAGCAGCGTTAAAATGGGCTGTTGAAGAGATGGAAAGACGCTACCAGCTATTCTCGCATACAGGGGTTCGCAATATGGAGCGTTATAATCAATTATCAGAAGCAGAAGGGCACTCTGGGGAAAAACTCCCGTATATTTTAATCGTAATTGACGAATTAGCCGACTTAATGATGGTCGCTCCAAATGATGTGGAAGAGTCAATTAGTCGCATTGCTCAAAAAGCTAGAGCTTGTGGTATTCATATGATTGTGGCGACACAACGTCCGTCTGTTGACGTTATTACGGGACTTATTAAAGCAAATATTCCAACACGTGTTTCCTTTTCCGTATCGAGTTCGATTGATTCACGAACGATTCTTGACGCCACTGGTGCTGAGAAGTTGCTTGGAAAAGGGGATATGCTCTTTTTACCAAGTGGCGTAAGTAAACCAGTCAGACTGCAAGGAACGTTTGTAAGTGATGAAGAAATTGATGCAGTTGTTAGTCATGTACGTAACCAAGGAGAGCCAAGCTATTTATTTGTGGAAGAAGAGCTCCTTGCGAAAGAAACGCTACGTGAGGAGGAAGATGAACTTTTTGATGAAGCTTGCGATTTTGTGATGAATCAAAAAGCCGCTTCAACTTCGCTTCTACAACGTCATTTTAGAATTGGCTATAATCGCGCGGCGAGACTGATGGAAACATTAGAAAACTATAATATTGTTTCAGGTACGAATGGTTCTAAGCCACGAGATGTAATTATCACACATGAGCAGCTTGAAAAGTTGCGGAATAAAGATACGGCAAACTAGGGCTAAATTCATATGAAAGCGCAGATAATGAATAAATTAAAACGTTTTCTTACTTGATTATCTAAGCCTTTTTCCGTGATTTAGAAGAATCGTTGTTCTAAACAGGCGATAAATGCTATAATATAACGAGTGAACGAGTGCATAAACTATTTTACATTAAACACTATTATGAACAGGAAATAAGATGATGTCTAAAATTACAGGATATATATCTTTTTAGACACCCTCTTCAAGTTGAAAATACGGGGGTTCGAAACAATGACAACTTATCATTTTGTTGGGATTAAAGGCGCGGGAATGAGTGCGTTAGCTCAAATTTTACATGATAAAGGATACAAAGTGCAGGGCAGCGATGTTGAGAAGTATTTCTTTACACAAAAAGTATTAGAAGATAAATCTATTCCAATTTTCCCATTTGGTGCAGAAAACATCAAAGAAGGTTTAACTATTGTGGCTGGTAATGCTTTTCCAGATACGCATGAGGAAATTTCAAAAGCATTAGAAATGGATTTGCCAGTTATTCGTTACCATAAATTCTTAGGCCAATTGTTAGATGGTTATACTAGTGTGGCGGTGACAGGTTCTCATGGCAAAACATCAACAACGGGTTTACTTTCGCATGTATTAGAAGCCATCAAACCAACGTCTTATTTAATTGGTGACGGTACTGGTAAAGGGGATAAAAACGCGGAATATTTTGCTATAGAAGCGTGTGAATATCAACGTCATTTCCTTGCATATAAGCCTACATATGCGATCATGACAAATATTGACTGGGATCATCCTGATTACTTTAAAAGTGTCGATGATGTTTTTAACGCGTTTGAATCTTTTGGTAAGCAGGTAAAAAAAGCTGTCTTTGCTTTAGGTGATGACGTTCAACTTCGTCGCTTAGAAGACGTGTTAACTATTCCAGTTGTTTATTTTGGCTTTGGCAGTGAAAATGAATACATCGCAAAAAATGTTGTTAAAAAAACAACAGGCACTTTATTCGATGTTTACCATGAAGACAAACTTTTAGGGAACTTCGAAATTCCAACTTACGGGGACCATAATGTTTTAAATGCTCTTAGCGTTATTTCGCTTGCTCATTATGACCAGTTAAGCATGGAAGAAGTGAAAAAAGAGTTACTTACATTCGAAGGTGTAAAAAGACGTTTTAGCATTACGGAAAAAGCGAATCAAATTTTAGTGGATGATTATGCACATCACCCATCTGAAATTCGTGCAACAGTGAATGCGGCGCGACAAAAATACCCTGATAAACAAGTAGTTGCGGTTTTTCAACCACATACTTTTACACGCACAAAAGCATTTTTACAAGGTTTTGCTGATAGTTTGAATTTAGCAGATGAAGTTTATCTGTGCGATATTTTTGGTTCAGCCCGGGAAAAAACTGGGAATTTAACCATCTATGATTTGGCCAAAAAAACAAAAGGAAATCATGTTATTAAAGAAGAGCATACTGATGCACTTCTTGCTTACGATAATGCTGTCATTTTATTTATGGGGGCTGGAGATGTTCAAAAATTCCAAGCCGCTTATGAAAAAGTACTAGATAACCAATCGAAAACACAAGCATTAGGAGAAAAAGCTGCATTTTAATTTGAACGATTAAGCTGGTACTTTTGTATCAGCTCTTTTCTAAATATGACACTAAAAAGCAACTAGGAGGGAATTTTGACGTGGCTATTCGTTTAGTAGGCAATAAGGCGCCAGATTTCTGTGAACTGGCAGTAATGCCGGATTCGACCATCAAAAAGCGAAGTCTAGCAGATTTTTTAACATCTGATAAATGGCTCGTGCTGTTTTTTTATCCGAAAGATTTTACGTTCATTTGTCCGGCAGAAATCAACGCGATTTCGGCTAGAGTAAAGGAATTCCAAAAACTGAACACGGAAATTGTCGGCATCTCAACAGATAGTGTTCAAACGCACTTAGAGTGGATACAAACGCCCATTTCAAAAGGCGGAATTGGTCAACTCACCTATCCTTTACTTGAAGATGTATCGCGCACTGTAGCGCTGAATTATGGTGTTTTTGACGAAGAAAATGAAGAAGCCTTGCGCGGACTTTTTATTATCGACCCAACTGGAAAAATTCAATACGAAACGATTCATGTGAACACCGTATCACGCGAAGTCGATGAAATTTTACGAGTACTTACAACTTTGCAAACCGGTGGACTGTGCGAAATAGAGTGGTAAAAAGAGTCCGTGACATAAATGAAAAGAAGCATAAACTCAGTAAAGCCCGATGGCATTATTACTGGATTTATGCTTCTTTGTTTTTCCGCTATCTAATTATCTGTATCTTTTAAACTAAATTTGCGGGATTTAAAATTTCTAATTCAGGTAACACGAACAAACCATCTTTACGAATTAAAACATCGTCAAAATAAATTTCCCCGCCGCCGTATTCCTTGCGCTGAATGTTAACTAAATCCCAGTGAATTGCAGAAGTGTTGCCGTTATACGCCTCGTCATAGCATTGTCCCGGCGTGAAATGGAAACTACCTTCGATTTTTTCATCAAATAAAATGTCGCCCATCGGTTCATGAATGAATGGATTCACACCAATTGCGAATTCGCCGATGAAACGGGCTCCGTCATCTGTGTTTAAAATTTCATTGATGCGTTCGGTATCATTAGCTGTAGCTTCAATAATTTGACCGTTTTCAAATGTAAACGACACATTTTCAAAAACAAAGCCTTGGTAGGGACTTGGCGCGTTGTAGCTTAATGTTCCTTGTACAGAGTCGCGAACCGGTGCCGTATAGACTTCGCCATCAGGAATATTTAGTTCGCCTGCACATTTAACAGCAGGAATATCCTTAATCGAAAAACGCAAATCAGTCCCAGGGCCCACGAGATGCACCTTATCAGTTTTATTCATTAAAGCAACTAAACTATCCATGGCAGCACTCATTTTCGCGTAGTCGAGTGTACAGACATCAAAATAAAAGTCCTCAAAACCTTCCGTACTCATACCGGACAGTTGCGCCATTGAAGAAGTTGGATAACGTAAAACAACCCACCTCGTTTGTTTTACACGAATATCCGTGTGCATTTTTCCAAGCGTACCACCAGAAATTTTCATTTTTTCAGCAGGAACGTCAGATAATTCGTTAATGTTGTCGCCGGAACGAAGACCGATGTAAGCGTCCATTTCTTTCATCACAGCCCCTTCAAAAGAAGCCATAAGTTCGTACTGCTCTTTATTTGCTCCGAGTAAAAGGGCGCGGTCGATTTTAGGTTCTTTGATAGAAACAAATGGGCAACCGCCAGCGTCATAGGCTTCCTTCACCAAAGCTTGAACAAGTTCTGTTTGCAAACCAAAGTTTTCAATTAATACTTTTTCGCCTTTTTGAAGTTTGATGGAATAGTTGATGAGATTATAGGCTAATTTTTGGATACGTGGATCTTTCATTTAAATGCCTCCCTAAAAGTTTTCTCTCTTATTTTACATGAAAAAAGAAGGAATGGGAACGCATAAAAATTCATTTTATTTTATTTTTTCGTTTGAAATTGCTAAAATAGATGTGTAACACGTGAAATCGTTTTAGTTTTACATAATTAACGATAGGGTAAAGAAGTAGAATATGGAGGTGTGAGTACATGATTGTCATTCTATATATTGCAGCACTCATCGCGGCAATCGGCTTATTTGTTATTGCAATTTACTTAAGCAAGACGTTGAAATCAACATCACAAACACTTGATGAAGTAGCAAAAACAGTAGACAAGATGGCGACAGAGCTACAAGGAATTTCGGGGGAAACGCAAAAAATACTCGACAAAACAAATGATTTACTTGAAGATGTGAACGGAAAAGTTGCGAAAGTCGACCCAGTTTTTGATGCTATTGGTGATGTTGGAACTTCTCTACTTGGCTTAAGTCAATCTGTTCGTGAACTTGCAACATTAGCGACGAACAAAGTTTCTGCAAACGATAAAAAAATTGCTCAAGCAGTTTCGATCAGCAACTCAATCCTTGCTTTTAAAGACAAAATGAAAGCAAGCAAAAGAGCTAAGGAAGCCGCAAAAGAAGCTACGAACGAAACAATATCTTGATGGAGGGGAAAAAAATGGCAGATAAAGATGGTTTAAATGTAAAAGATTTTCTAATTGGTGGTTTAATCGGCGGGATTGTCGGTTCAGTAACGGCTTTGCTTTTAGCGCCTAAGTCAGGAAAAGAATTGCGTAGTGATTTAAATGAACATGTGGATGTACTTAAAGAAAAAGGTAACGAATGGAAAGATGTTGCCTACGAAAAAGGTATTGAAATTGGCGGTGTTGCTAAAGACAAAACAAGCCAATTAAAAGATTCCGCAGGTGGTTTTGTAGAAGTGGTAAGAGACAAGTCACAGCAATTAGCAGATACAGTTGCTAAACAAGGTAAATCAGTAAAAGATGTCGTTTTAAAAAATAAAGAAGAAGATATTGAGGCTGCGTCTGAAGCTGCTGAAAACGTGAAAGAAGAAGTGGAAAGCGCTTCTAAAGGCGTACAAAAAGCTGCTGATAAAGCTAAATCCGATGCTAAAAAAACAATCGAGTCAGGCAAAGAGGAAGCCGAAAAAATAATTAAAAAATAAAGCTTAAAAACATTGCACTAATTTGGTGCAATGTTTTTTTGTCGAAAAGGTTGCCAAATCATGTGAGGAATGATAATATAACTGGTATAACTCTTTATCACTTAAAAGCGATTAAGCGTAAAAGAATGATGACAAAGAACGAGTTATCCTCTATAATGAATGGTAATCTTTATATAAGGTAACAGAAGGGTGGAATACTGATGGTGAACAAAGACTTAGATGCGCTTCGCAATCAAGTGGACGAGCTCAACCTTGAATTGCTAAATGTGATTAACAAGCGCGCAAATTTAGTGCAAGAAATTGGTAAAATTAAAGGAGTGCAAGGTTCGCTACGATTTGATCCACTCCGCGAAAGAGAAATGTTAAATCAAATTGTTGAAAGCAATAATGGACCATTTGAGGATTCAACAATTGAACATTTGTTTAAAGAAATCTTTAAAGCTGGACTCGAATTACAAGAAGAGGACCATTCCAAAGCGCTTCTTGTTTCTCGTAAAAATAAAAAAGAAGATACCATTGTCAATGTCAATGGCCTTCCAATTGGAAACGGGGAACCGGTTTTTGTTTTTGGACCATGTTCGGTTGAATCCTACGACCAAGTGGCAGCAGTGGCAGCTTCTATTCGCGATAAAGGCCTCAAATTAATTCGTGGCGGAGCGTTTAAACCGCGCACAAGTCCGTATGACTTCCAAGGTCTTGGTCTTGAAGGCTTGCAAATTTTAAAGCGCATTTCAGATGAGTATGGTTTAGGCGTGATTAGCGAAATTGTGACGCCTGCTGATATTGAAACGGCACTTGATTATGTGGATGTTATTCAAATTGGCGCACGCAACATGCAAAACTTCGAACTATTAAAAGAAGCTGGTCGTGTGAATAAACCTATTCTTTTAAAACGTGGTTTGTCGGCTACAATTGAGGAATTCATTGGGGCGGCAGAATATATTATGTCCCAAGGAAATGGTCAAATTATTTTATGCGAGCGCGGAATTAGAACGTATGAGAAGGCAACTCGGAATACGTTAGACATTTCTGCTGTTCCGATTTTAAAGAAAGAAACGCATTTGCCTGTTATGGTTGATGTGACGCATTCCACTGGCCGTAAAGATTTACTCTTGCCATGTGCGAAGGCGGCGCTTGCGATTGAAGCGGACGGTGTGATGGCGGAAGTTCATCCAGATCCTGCTGTTGCACTTTCTGATTCTGCACAGCAAATGAACATTCCAGAGTTTGATGCTTTCTGGGAAGAAATTTTAGCATCAAAATTAATGGCTCATCGAGTAAAATAAAAAAGGAGTAGCTTTCTGCATGCGGAGAGCTACTATTTTCCATTCAAAAGTAAGCCTTTTCATATCGGAATATGTATATTCATGGTGTATCCATGCTATTTTAATATGAAAATAAATGAAAAACAGAGATGAAAACAATTGCATAACACAAATGTTTGCTGTATGATAAAGTGAAGGTAAGCATGTTTACGTTTACATTGGAAGCAACTTGCTTCTTTAAATATTTTTTTGGAGTGTGAATTGAGATGAATGTGACCATTTATGATGTTGCACGTGAAGCGAATGTGTCAATGGCAACGGTATCACGTGTCGTGAACGGAAATCCAAATGTTAAACCCGTAACAAGAAAAAAAGTTTTAGATGTCATTAATCAGTTAGGCTATCGTCCAAATGCTGTCGCACGAGGGCTTGCTAGCAAACGAACAACAACAGTTGGCGTTATTATTCCTGATATTTCCAACGTTTTTTATGCGGAGCTTGCACGAGGGATTGAAGATATTGCGACGATGTATAAATACAATATTATCCTAAGTAGCTCGGACGAAAACGAAGATAAAGAACTGCAAGTTTTGAATACTTTATTAGGAAAGCAAGTGGATGGCATTATCTATATGGGTGAAAAAATCACGGCGCAATTGCAAGAGGAGTTTGATCGCTCGCCAGCACCTGTAGTACTCGCTGGAGCTGTCGATATGGAACAGAAACTTGCTTCTGTCAATATTGATTACCGGGAAGCTACAAAATCGGCTGTCGCGCGCTTTATAGCAAACGGGCACAAACAAATCGCGTTTATCACGGGTTCTTTAGATGAGCCAGTTAACCGCGAGTTTAAGCTAGAAGGGTATAAAGATGCGCTTAAAGAAGCTAAAATTAAGTACGACGAAACCTATGTTATCGAAGCGGATTATAACTACGATGCTGGGGTAAAAGCTTGGGAAAAACTTTCTGGATTAAAATCGAGACCAAATGCGGCTATCGTGACCGATGATGAACTGGCTATCGGCGTCTTAAATGCCGCACTAGATGCTGGTGTCAGCGTTCCTGATGAGCTAGAAGTGATGACAAGCAATAATACGAAACTAACACTTATGGCGCGCCCACAATTATCGACAATTGTTCAACCGCTTTATGATATTGGTGCCGTAGCCATGCGTCTTTTAACGAAGCTCATGACAAATGAAGATGTCGAAGAAAAAACAGTTGTTTTACCGCATAGCGAAAAACTTCGCGGTACGACAAAGTAAAACAAATCTTGACGAACGATTTTAATAATGGTATAACTAAAACTATAATTTGAATATGTAAATGACAATGAACGGACGAAGTAGTTTCTTATCCCTGTTACAAGAGAACCAGTGGTTGCTGTAAACTGGTACAAATAAGGAATGAATTACATCCTGGAGTCACGGTGCAGCAGTGCAGCCGGTTAAAAACCGTTAAACAATGAAGTTCAAAGTTGGGTGGTACCACGTTAACACGTCCCTTCGCTATTTTTAGCGGAGGGCTTTTTTATTGACTAAAAACGAGAAAGAAGGTTTTAAAATGAATATTATCGATGAACTAGAATGGCGCGGAGCAATTTATCAGCAGACAGATGAGGCTGGCTTGCGCGAATTAACCGCAAAAGAGTCCATTTCATTATATTGCGGCATTGACCCAACAGGAGATTCCATGCATATTGGACATTTAATTCCCTTTATGATTTTGCGTCGCTTTCAAGACGCTGGTCACCGTCCGATTATTTTAGTTGGCGGCGCTACAGGAACGATTGGAGACCCAAGTGGCAAAAAAGAAGAGCGCAAGCTGCAATCGCTTGAACAAATTAATCAAAACGTCGCAAGTTTACGCGCCCAACTTGGTCAAATTTTTGACTTCGAGGGAAATAGTGCTGCAACCATGGTGAATAACTATGACTGGACAAAGGATTTATCCGTACTTGATTTTCTTCGTGATTACGGGAAAAACTTTAACGTGAATACAATGCTTGCCAAGGATATCGTAGCAAGTCGTCTAGAGGTCGGTATTTCGTTTACGGAGTTTGCTTACCAAATCTTACAGGCGATGGATTACAATCATCTATATGAACACAACAATTGCCGCTTGCAAATCGGCGGTTCCGATCAGTGGGGAAATATTACGGCAGGCCTCGACTTAATCCGCAAAAAACAAGGTGAAAACGCGAAAGCATTCGGCTTAACGATTCCACTTTTAACGAAAGCAGACGGAACGAAATTCGGGAAAACAGAAGGCGGCGCAATTTGGTTAAACGCAGAAAAAACAACGCCATATGAATTTTATCAATTTTGGATTAATACAGATGACCGTGATGTCGTGAAATACTTAAAATACTTTACATTCTTGTCTGAGACAGAAATTAACGATTTAGCACGTCAAGTAGAAGAAGAGCCTCATTTGCGTGCGGCACAAAAAACGCTTGCGGCAGAAATGACAAAATTCATCCATGATGAGGCGGCTCTTAGTCAGGCGATAAAAATTTCGGCGGCGCTTTTCAGTGGCGATGTAGCGAGTTTGACGGCAGCAGAAATTGAACAAGGTTTTAAAGATGTGCCAACTTTTGAAGCGGGAACAGATGAAGCAAAATTAGTTGATTGGCTAGTTGATCTTGGTATCGAGCCTTCTAAACGCCAGTCGCGCGAGGATATTTCTAATGGTGCCATTTATATTAACGGAGAGCGGACGCAAGACCTTGAAAAAGTAATTGGTGCTTCTGACCGCATTGAAGGACAATTTACGATTGTTAGACGCGGAAAGAAAAAATATTTCTTAGTCCGTTACGCGTAAATCAAAAAAAGGAATTTCACTTTAACCAGTGAAATTCCTTTTTTTAATTAACTTTTTCTTGTGCTTCTTTTGGAATGTCTGTTTTTTGAACTTCTTCATAGGAAGTAACGCCTTTTATCGGTTTGGTATAGATTTTCAAGTAGGCGCCTTTGCGCAAGTTTTTAATGGCAGAAAAATCAAGCTCTTTTTTCTCACCGTCTTCATTAAAGCCCGGAAGCGAGTAGTTATAACGTGTGGATTGGGCATGTTCATTTTCTTTTTCGCCATCTGTTGTGATTTTTGTATAGTAAGTGTCTGCCCCGATGTGATTATAATTCATAAAATAGTAGCCTCCACCAATAAGTAAGGCTAAAACAGCCACTGTAATAATTGTACCCCATAATGCTTTCATAAAAAATACCAACTTTCTTTTGTTATTGTATAAATGTAGTATAGCAAGCGAAAGTAGGGGATTCCCTCGATGTAGATGACAAAGTGGAATGTTTGGCTTACAGTTTTGAAAGTGTGATTGTCATATAAAAAAACCCTTTGCAAGAAGCAAAGGGTTTTGACTGAAGTGTCATTAGACGATTAACGAGAGTAGAACTCAACGATAAACGCTTCATTAATTTCAGCAGCAAGTTCAGAACGCTCAGGAAGGCGGTTTAAAGAACCTTCTAATTTATCAGCATCAAATGTTACGTACTCAGGTACGAAGCTAGATACTTCTAAGCTTTCAGCAATTGCAGAGTTTTTAGCAGATTTTTCACGAATGCTGATTGCTTGACCTACAGAAACTTGGTAGGAAGGAATATCAACACGTTTTCCGTCTACTAGAATGTGACCATGGTTTACAAGTTGACGAGCTGCACGACGAGTGCGCGCAAGACCCATGCGGTAAACCAAGTTGTCAAGGCGTTGTTCAAGTAAAATCATGAAGTTTTCACCATGTTTACCTTGAAGTTTGCCTGCTTTGTTGAACGTGTTTTTGAATTGACGTTCAGTTAGTCCATACATATGACGCAATTTTTGCTTTTCAGCTTGTTGCAAACCATATTCAGACATTTTTTTACGTTGGTTAGGACCATGTTGTCCTGGAGCGTACGGACGACGCTCTAATTCTTTACCAGTACCGGAAAGTGAAATCCCAAGACGACGGGAAATTTTCCAGCTTGGACCAGTGTATCGAGCCATTAAAGACTCCTCCTTTTAATTTGTTTTTTGGCATAAAACAAACGAGTTTGCATCACTGCTAGGGCAGTTTACCTTCATATATCTTCACCTATGCAGCCGCAGGGTTACACAATATACCACAGAAATCTGGGGGTAAACAACTTACTAGAGCTCATCAAACAAGCTGCATTTTACACGCCTTCTAGTATAGTATAAAAACACCAGTATTGTCAACTGATTTCAGCGATGATTAAGTCTCTCATTTTCTCAAGCCATTTTTGATCAGTTGCATCAAAACGTGATGTGATAGGGCTGTCGATATCTAACACGCCAATCATTTTGCCGTTTTTTGAAAGAGGAATCACAATTTCGGATTGACTCGCCGCATCACAAGCAATGTGTCCGGGAAAGGCGTTAACATCTTCAACGATATACGTTTTCTGGTCTTTCAATGCGCTTCCACAAACGCCTCGACCGTTCGGAATACGAATGCAGGCTGGGAGACCTTGAAATGGACCGAGAACAAGTTGATCGCTCTCTTCTTCATATAAATAAAAACCAACCCAATTAATAGTGTCTAAAGCTTGATTTAAAAGGGCGGATACATTACTTAAATTCGCGATCATGTTTGATTCACCTTGAATGAGTGCAGCCACTTGTTTAAAGGCTAGTTCGTAATTTTGTTCTTTTGAGCCTTGAAATTTTGGGATTTCAATCATAATTTCACCACATTTCTATGTTCATTTATGCAAGAAGTATAGCATAATTTAAAAAGTAGCTTCTAGCAGAATGACTTTTTTTCAAAAAAATGAAGTTAACGGGAGTAAAATTTTCTAAATCATGGTAGAATAAAGGATGAATTAGGTCGTGCCTAGCACTTTAATTAGGGCTTTGTAAGAAAGCTAAGGACAGCATTTGTGGAAATGGAGGATTTTGGATGTTTTTTTATATTTTAATAGGGATAATACTTGTTGCTATTGCCCTTTTCGGCGCTGGCTATTTACTAAAAAAGAAACATTATACGAGAATTAATTCACTTGAGGAGCAAAAATTGGCGCTTAGGGATCGTCCAGTAATTGATGAGCTTTCAAAAGTGAAAAAATTAAAATTGACGGGGCAAACGGAAGAATTATTTGAATCTTGGAGAAGGTCATGGGATGAAATTGAAACGCGACTTTTCCCTGATGTTGAAGAAGTATTGATGGAAGCAGAGATGAATACGGATAAGTACCGTTTTGGCTCGGCGACCCAAAATGAAAATGATTTAGAGCAGATGCTAGTTATGATTGACCGGCAGATGAATCAAATTTTAAACGGCTTAAAGGAACTTCTAACGAGCGAGGAAAAAAATGCGCAGGAAAGCCGGGCGACGAAGGAAAAGTTAGCGGAAATGCGTCGCGTGATTTTAACACAAGGTTTTAAGCTTGGTGGAACGCTTGAACGTTATGAGGCGGCACTTAATGAAGCGGGTGAAAAAATTAACCGCTATGATGACTACACGGATCAAGGGGATCATTTAGAGGCTCGCGAAATTATTATTTTAGCCAAAAAAGATTTACAGGTTTTAGAAGAAGAAATGGAGAAGACGCCGAAACTGCTACATGAAACCGAAACAGTGTTATCGGGCGATTTAGAGCAGCTTAAAGAGGGCTATGCGGAAATGATACAGGCTGGCTACTTTTTGGAACAACTTGAGTTTGATAAAGAACATGCGAGATTGACGGATCAAGTGAAGAAAGCCAATGACCTCGTGCTAAAGGGGGAACTTTCTGATGCGGAAACGTTAATTGCTGAAATACATACGGAAATTAATTTGTTTTATGATGCGCTTGAAGGCGAAGTTCATGCGAAAAATTTTGTTAGTGAAAACCGCGCTGCAGTTTCTGATAAACTTGAGGCGCAAATTGAACTTTCAGCGAAACTTGCTGAACAAATTGCGGAAGTGAAAGAAACGTACCATGTTTCTGAAGAAGAGCTTGCGACTTATCTTGCCACTTCAGCAAATCTCGCGGATCAAAAAGAGATTTTCAGCCAAACACTTGCGAAGCTTAGCGAGCAAAAGATGGCCTATTCTGTCATTCAAGATGCATTAAAAGAGATTGACGATAAACTGTTAACTATTGCAGTTGAGCAAGATAAAATTGGCGAGGATTTACGCTCGCTTAGAAAAGATGAACTTGAAGCGCGTGAAGATATGGAGCGTATGAAGCGTCAAACGGTACAACTGAAGCGCCAAATTGACCGAGCGCGCCTGCCTGGTGTTCCAGCTGAATATGATGAACTTGAAGCACATATGTATGAAGCGCTTGAAAAAATGGAAGAAAGTTTGAGTGATCGCCCGCTTAAAATGAAAACAGTTTCGAAAAACTGGCAAACTGCGAAAGAAGATTTAGAACATATTTCGGGTAAGGTCGCTGAGATTATTGAAAATGCGGCGCTTGTTGAGTCGGTTATTCAATACGCGAACCGTTATCGCTTTGAAAGTCAAGAGCTTGATGCGGAACTCAAAAAAGCAGAACAGCATTTCTACGAAGATTTCCAATACAAAAAAGCACTTGAAATTGCTGTCACCGCACTTGAAAAAGTGGAAGTCGGTGCATTTAAGAAAATCGAAAAAGCATTTTCTGAGGTGTAATCAATTTTGTTTATTAAAGACAATCAGACTGATGACAAACGGCACTCTTCGTCGTTTGCCATCAGTCTGTACTTCTTTTTCTTGACATGTGTGGTAAAATAGTGAAGGATAACTTTTAGGAGGCGCATGTCCCAAATGATTTATTTTGATAATAGTGCTACGACAAAGCCTTATGCAGCAGCACTTGAAACATATACAAAAGTGGCGAGCCATTATTTCGCTAACCCTTCTTCTTTGCATAAATTTGGACAAAAAGTGCGGGAGCTTCACGAGGAAGCGAGGAAACAAATTGCGACACTCATGTCGGCTCGCACTGAAGAAATTATTTTCACATCAGGTGGAACAGAAAGTAATAATTTAGCCATTAAAGGCATTGCCCATGCGTATCAAAATCGCGGTAAACATCTTATTACAACACAAGTCGAACACCCTTCGGTTAAAAATGTGATGCAAGAACTCGAACAAAACGGCTTTAGTGTGACTTATTTACCAGTGACAGAAACCGGGCAAATTCGCCTTGAAGATTTAAAAAAAGCATTACGTAAAGATACGATTTTAGTGTCGATTATGCATGTTAATAATGAAGTTGGTGCGGTTCAGCCCATTCAAGAAGTGGCCGATTTTTTAGCAGAAACAGAAATGCCGCTTTTCCATGTTGATAACGTACAAGGATTCGCAAAAATGGAACTTGACCTTGCGAAAATTGATGCGATGTCCATCTCTGGGCATAAATTGCACGGTTTGCGTGGTACAGGCGTCCTATACAAGAAAAACAAGCTAAACCTCCAACCAGAAATGCTTGGCGGTGGTCAGGAGCTGGGGTTAAGGAGCGGCACAGAGAATACAGCAGGCATAGTAGCGCTTGCCAAAGCAATGCGTTTATCGCTCGAAGATTTCCAGAAGAAAGTTTCTAATTTGACCAATTTACGCGACTTCCTACTAGCAGAAATTAGCAAGCTTGACGGTGTCACGATTCATACTGATGCAGCTAGTTCCGCGCCGCACATCATTTGTTTTTCCGTTAAAAAGCAACGCGGCGAAGTGCTTGTTCACGCTTTGGAGGAAAAGGAGGTTTTTGTTTCGACCACAAGTGCCTGCTCCTCGCGCGCTAAGCTTGAAAGCAGTACGCTCCACGCAATGAAAGTCCCGGAAAACCAGGCGACGGGGGCCATTCGGCTAAGCTTATCTTATGAAAATACAAGCTATGAAGCGGAACAATTTATTGGAATTTTAAAAGATATTTTACAAAAAATTAATGAAGTGGTGAAATAATGAAATTCGAACGTATTTTAATTCGTTACGGCGAATTATCGACAAAAGGAAAAAATCGCAAACAATTTGTGGCGCGCCTGGCGACGAATGTTAAGCGCGTTTTAAAGGATATGCCAGAAATTAAAGTGCACGGCGAACGCGACCGGATGCAGCTCTATTTGAACGGCGCGGATTATAAGCTTGCGATGGAACGTTTAAAGCCGATTTTTGGGATTCAATCATTTAGTCCCGTCGTGAAAGCTGAACTTGATGTGGCTAAAATAAACGAAGCGGCTTACGAACTTGTGAAGGCACATCATCAAGCGGGTGGCACGTTTAAAGTGGTGGCTAGACGGAGTTTTCGTGACTTCCCGCTCGATTCAAATGAGCTCAATCAAGAAGTCGGTGCTTTTGTGCTTCGAAACCTAGAAGATTTATCGGTTAATGTCAAAAAGCCAGACTTGAAACTAAACGTTGAAGTCCGTTCAGACGGCGTGTTTTTATCCTGCGAAACGATTTTAGGGGCTGGTGGTTTGCCAGTTAGTTCTTCGGGGCGTGCGATGCTCATGTTATCTGGTGGAATTGATAGTCCTGTTGCGGGTTATCTGGCGATGAAACGCGGTGTTGAGGTAGAAGCGGTGCATTTCCATAGTCCACCGTACACGAGCGAGCAGGCGAAGCAAAAAGCGATTGATTTGGCGCGTAAGATTGCGAAATATAGCGGGCAAATTCAAATGCATGTGGTGCCGTTTACAGAAATTCAAGAAACCATTAAGAAACAAGTGCCGGAAAGCTATATCATGACCGTCACGCGGCGTCTGATGCTCCGAATTACGGATCTGCTTAGGCAAAAGCGAAATGGTCTTGCCATTGTAAATGGCGAGAGTTTGGGCCAAGTGGCGAGTCAAACGCTAGAAAGTATGCTAGCTATTAATGCAGTGACGACAACGCCGATTATTCGACCGGTTGTATCGATGGATAAAAATGAAATCATTAAAATTGCGCAAGACATTGATACATTTGAGCTTTCCATTCAACCGTTTGAAGACTGTTGTACGATTTTTACGCCAGCAGCACCAAAAACAAAGCCAAAATTAGAGAAAGTCTTGCACTATGAAAGTTTCATTGATTTCGATGCGCTTATAGACAAAGCTTTAGCAGGAATTGAAACATTTTCTGTGGAAGTAGCGGAAGAGGCTGAAATCAAAGATGAGTTTGCAGACTTATTTTAACTAGAAAGAGAGGCTGCTAGATGGAAAAGCTGAAAAATTGGTTAATTCAAACGTTCCCGTGGTATACGGAGAAGATTCATAGTATTTTTATGTATCTTGTTATGGGAGGATTTGCAACGGTTATCAATGTTGTTTCCTTTTGGTTCTTTGCTTCTTTCTTGGAGTGGGATTACCGACTTGCCAATACGATAGCGTGGATTTTATCTGTGCTGTTTGCTTATTTTTCAAATAAAAAGTATGTATTCGAAAGCTATACACCTGGTTTTAGAGAAAAATTAGCTGAATTTACGTCATTTGTAGGATTTCGATTTATTACTTTTCTAATCGATATGGCCCTAATGGTCGTGTTCATTGACGTTTTCTACATGAATGAAACGTGGGCGAAAATTTTGGTAAATATCGTGGTTCTCGTACTGAATTACGTATTTAGCAAATGGATAATTTTTAAAATAAGAAAGCCAAATTAACGAAAACCTTAAATTGAAGTGATAGCACTTTGATTTAAGGTTTTTTATTTTTTATAAAAAACCATTTGACATTATAAATATACAATATTATAATGAGTATTAATATTTTGAAAATCAGATATGGGGTGATGTGTATGAAAGTTTCTATTGTAGGAGCAACAGGTTATAGCGGTTTAGAGCTGATTCGGATTTTGCATAATCATCCGAACTTTGATATCGTTTCTATACATAATTATTCAAATATCGGTATAGAAATTACGACGCTTTTTCCGCATTTAAAATCGATATACAGCGGCATTTTAGAAGAAGTCATCCCAGAACGCATTATGGCACAAGCTGATTGCGTTTTTTTTGCAACTCCAGCTGGTGTCTCGAGCACGGCAGCAATTCCGTTTATGAAAGCTGGTTTTCCGGTGATTGATTTATCAGGCGACTTTCGGTTAGGGGCAGAAAGCTATGAAAAATGGTATAACAAAGCGCCGGCGGATGCCGTTTATTTAGAAAAAATGGTATATGGCTTGGCGGAATTTAGGCAAAACTTGACGGCGAAATGGGTCGCGAATCCTGGGTGTTATGCCACGTCTGTTTTATTACCGCTATTGCCGCTCATTTCAGAAGTGAAGCTTTCTAGTCCGATTGTGATTGATGCGAAATCAGGCGCTTCAGGAGCGGGGAAGGTGCCAAGTGAGGCGAATCATTTTGTTCATGTTCATGACAATCTGAGTGTCTATAAATTGAACGAGCATCAGCATATTCCAGAAATAATGCGAATTTTAAAGCAGCGAAATCAGTTGAGCCCTAAAATTCAATTTTCAACGTCGCTTTTGCCAGTTGCGCGGGGCATTTTATCGACGATTTATCTTGCACTTGATGAAGTGGAGGCTAGGCGGTGCGAAGCGATTTTGCAAACTACTTTTGCACAGAAAAAGTTTGTTCGGATTCAGCCGCTCGGCAAGCTGCCAAATATTAAACATGTTATTGGCTCAAATTTCTGTGATATTGGGCTGGCGTATAATACTGAAACAGGAATTTTAACTGTCGTTTCTGTGCTGGATAATTTAGTAAAAGGGGCTTCTGGGCAGGCTGTTCAAAATTTAAATTTGATGTTCGGTTTGGAGGAAAGTACTGGGCTCCTTCATTCGCCGATTTTTCCTTAGAAAGGGGAGCTTTTACATGGAAGTAATCAAAGGGAGCATTGCATCGCCAAAAGGCTTTTATGCAGACGGAAAGCATGCGGGATTAAAACGGAAGAGGAAAGATATAGGTTGGATTTTTTCGGAAGTTCCAGCAAGTGCGGCGGTTGTTTATACGACCAATCAAATTCAGGCGGCACCAATTCAAGTGACGAAACAGGCGATGAAAGTAAGTGACACGCTCCAAGCGGTTGTCGTAAACAGCGGTAATGCTAATGCATGCACGGGAAAACGGGGACTCGAAGATGCTTTTTATATGCAAGACTGTGCGGCGAAGCAATTGGGTGTCGCGAATGAGGCGGTCGCTGTCTGTTCAACGGGCGTAATTGGGGAGTTTTTGGAGCTCGATAAAATCACGAATGGGATTAAAATGTTGCGGTTAAAACATGGTCAGGCAAGTGATTTCGAGGAAGCCATTTTAACCACAGATACGCGAGAAAAACAAATAGTAGTGCAGGACATGATTGGCGGACAACTTGTGACACTGAGCGGTGTTGCGAAAGGATCTGGAATGATTCATCCGAATATGGCAACGATGCTGGCATTTTTGACGACTGACGCCAATATTTCAAGTGAAATTTTGCAAGTGCTAGTGAAACAATTAGTGAATGAAACGTTTAATCAAATTACAGTTGATGGAGATACATCAACAAATGACATGGTAATTGTACTCGCGAATGGTCTTGCCGAACACGAAGCATTGACAGAAGAAAATCCTGAATTTAAAAAATTTTCGGATATGTTATATGTGGTCTTTGAACATTTGGCAAAGGCGATTGCTCGTGACGGTGAAGGTGCAACGAAACTTATTGAGGTGGCTGTTAATGGGGCGACGAGCGAACTTGACGCGAGGATGATTGCGAAAAAAATTGTTTCTTCGAGTTTGGTGAAGACGGCAATGTTTGGCGGTGACGCGAACTGGGGGCGCATCATTTGTGCGATTGGGTATTCTGGCGGCAGGTTTTCGCCTGACTACATTTCGATTCGCGTAGGGCCACACCTTATTTTAAACAAGAGTGAAGCTTGTAAGTATTCGGAAGCGGCGCTACAAGATTATTTGCGGGAAGCGGAGCTGATTCGGATTGAAGTGGATCTGCATGTGGGACTTGAGACGGGTCTTGCTTGGGGCTGTGATTTGAGTTATGAATATGTCAAAATTAACGCCTGTTACCGGACGTGAAGGAGTTGTGTTGATGGAAGATATCATTGTTGTGAAACTTGGTGGACTGGCGAGTCAGGCGTTAGATGAGCAGTTTTTTGGTCAAATTCAAAAATGGCGTCTGGAAAACAAGAAAATTGTGATGGTTCACGGTGGTGGGAAATACATTAGCGAAATGATGGCGCGCCTAAACATGCCGGTTGAGATGAAAAATGGGCGACGGGTGACGACGAAAGAAACGCTTGAGATTACGAAAATGGTGTTGATTGGGCAAGTACAACCGGAAATTTCTGCAAAGTTTCAAAAAGAAAATATTCCGCTCCTTGGTCTAAATGCAGGCGATGCGAGTTTGCTTGAAGCGATGCCGGCAAATGAGGCGGGGCTAGGATTTGTTGGCGAAATAAAGCGGGTAAATGCGGGATTGCTGATGGAACTGTTAGCGGTCAATTCGGTTCTCCTACTCGCACCGCTCGGCATTGACGAAAACCAACAGTGGTGGAATGTGAACGCTGATTCGGCTGCTTGCGCTGTAGCGTCAGCTCTGCAAGCGCGTACCTTTTACCTGCTAACAGATGTTCCGGGTGTCAAACAAAATAATGTTGTTTTACGCGATATGACGACAAATAAAATTAATTTTTTGATTGAAAATGGAGATGTCAGTGGTGGCATGATTCCCAAACTTGAAAGTGCCAAGCTCGCTATTCAAAGTGGCGTCGAAAATGTTTTCATCACAAGCCAAATTGGTATAGCAGGAACGCAAATAAAACAGGAGGTAACGACATCATGACACATTTATTCCCAACCTATCAACGCTTGCCAATTGAGCTAGTTTCAGGAAGCGGTACGGTGGTATACGATGAACAAGGCAAACATTATTTAGATTTTACGAGTGGAATTGGGGTTTGCAATTTGGGGCATGTTAATCCTTTAGTACATCAGGCGGTTAGCGCGCAACTAGACCAAATTTGGCACACATCTAATTTATTTTTAAACCAAAAGCAAGAACGTGTGGCGGCGCTACTTGCGAAGGGGAATTTAACATATGCTTTTTTCTGCAACAGTGGTGCCGAGGCAAATGAAGCGGCAATTAAGCTTGCTAGAAAGCATACAGGACGTACGAAAATGATTACATTTGAGCAGTCTTTTCACGGGCGAACATTTGGGGCAATGGCGGCGACGGGACAAGAAAAGGTGAAAACTGGTTTTGGAAAGATGCTAGAAGGTTTCATTTATGCGCCTTACAATGACTTCGCTACTTTTCAAAATTTATTGGATAAAGATGTGGCCGCGGTAATGCTTGAAATTGTGCAAGGTGAAGGTGGTGTCCACCCGGCGAGTCATGAATTTTTGCAGAAAGTTTCGGGGTTATGTAAGCAAAACGGAACGCTCCTCATTGTAGATGAAGTACAAACGGGAATGGGGCGCACTGGAACGATGTACGCGTATGAACAGGCTGGAATTGAACCAGATATTATAACGCTTGCAAAAGGGCTCGGGAATGGCTTACCAATTGGTGCGATAGTTGGTGACGCGAAATTGTTTGCTGCTTTTTCAAATGGAACGCATGGCTCAACTTTTGGTGGGAATCAAGTTGTGCTGGCAGCGGCTGAAACGGTCGTGACGCAAATTTCAAATGCTGCTTTTCTAGCAGAGGTTAGAGAAAAGGCAGCTTATTTCAGAGGGAAGTTAGCTACGTTTACAGAATACGAGGTCGTGAAGGAAGTCCGCGGCGAAGGTTTCTTGCTAGGCATTGAACTTCAAACGAATGCAGGAGGTATCCTTCAAAAGGCAAGGGAGAACGGTTTGTTGCTTTTAAGCGCGGGAGAAAAGGTTGTGCGAATTATGCCACCACTCACGGTTTCACGGCAGGAGCTCGATGCTGCATTTTTAGTTCTACAAAAAATTTTGAAAGAAGGGTGAAAACATGCAAATAAAAGCGGAGAAAACAGTTGGGAAAGATTTATTGACACTTTTGGAATGGGAAAAAGAGGAGATTTTGGATTTGCTTACGGTCGCACTTGATATGAAAACAAACCCTGCCGATTATAGCCACGCGCTTAGTGGGAAAATTCTTGGCATGATTTTCGATAAGCCTTCAACGCGGACGCGTGTTTCGTTTGAGGCGGGGATTTTGCAACTTGGTGGACAAGCGATTGTGATGAACGCAAAAGAGCTTCAAATTGGGCGGGGCGAGCCGATTATCGATACGGCTAACGTGCTTGATGAATATTTGGACGCTATAATGATTCGAACGTTCAGTCATGAAAATGTTGAAGAACTTGCGACGCACGCTAAAATCCCGGTTATAAATGGGCTGACCGATCTGCATCACCCGTGCCAAGCGCTAGCGGATTTACTCACCATTTTTGAAGTGAAAGATCGGTTTGATGGCGTAAAGCTGGCTTATGTTGGCGACGGAAATAATGTTTGTCATTCGCTACTCCTTGCCTGTGCGAAGGTGGGGCTTGATATGACGTTTGCAACGCCAGAAAATTTCGCTGTAAGTCCTAACATTCTGGCGCTCGCGAAGCAACTCGCGGCAAATAGTGGGGCAAGTATAGAGCACACTGCCGATCCAGTTACCGCAGTAAACGATGCCGATTTCATCTACACAGATGTGTGGACGAGCATGGGGCAAGAAGAGGAAAATCAAGTACGATTACAAACTTTTGGGGAAAATTATCAAGTAAATGAAACGCTAGCAAGCCACGCAAAACCAGATTATCACTTCCTGCATTGTTTACCTGCACACCGCGGCGAAGAAGTGAGTAGTGAGGTCATTGATAATCCGCTGCATTCGCTTATTTATCAGCAAGCGGGTAATCGGCTGCATGCGCAAAAAGCTTTGCTAGTTGCCGTTTTAAAAGAATCTGTACGCTGATTTTTAATAAGTAAAGAACCTACCATTTGGCAGGTTCTTTTATTCATTATAAGAAATTGCGTTTTACTTTGTCCCAGAAAGAGTTGTCTGGAAGTTTAATAATGTTGATGAAACGGTCGCCGACTTCTAAGTTGATTTCGTGGACGTGTTGAATACTTAGTGCTTCGCTATCCATGCCGATAAGAGGGAATTCATTGTTTCCTTCAGAACCTAGGACGATTTTAAGTTTGCGTTTTGGACTTAAAATGAACGATGAACCGAGCGTTCTGAAACGATTGTTGTTGAGTGATGCTAGTTCACTAACTTGCATAGAAGGGAGTAAAGGGTCAACAATAGAGCCATTAACAGACTTATTGTAAGCCGTACTTCCAGTTGGCGTTGAAATAACCATGCCATCGCCACGGAATGTTTCAAAGTGGCTACCGTTAATGTAAAGGTCCATGGTTAGCGTTCGGATAATTGAAGAACGAATGTTAAACTCATTTAGTACATAAAAAGCTTTCGTATTGTTCACGGTTCCGTAAATCGTTGGATATCTTCTAACGAGCCAGCGTTCCTCAGAAGCCGCTTTGATGATTTCATCTAATTGATGGATATGGAAGTCGCAATATTGACCGAGCTGTTCAGTTAGAGCAATCCCAGCGTATAAGCAATCTTGACGATAATTTGTTTCACGAACGGATTTTAGAAAAGCACCATCACCACCGATACTAATAATAACGGTTGCTTTTTGATAGTCTTCTGTTAGTTCAAAACCATAATCTGTTGTGATTTTCTTTAAATCTTTCGCGATTTTATGCAGTTCTTCGGTTTTCCGGTAAGAAAAGTGGAAAATTTGTTTTGACATGTTTGTCCCTCCAGTGGCAATTTCAAAATTTTAGTAGAAAATCTTCTTTATTATCATATCATGCTTTTCAAAAGATTGCTTTTTAAAACTGAAAATTTTTAGTTGTCGAGATGTTTTTCTCTTGATACACTTACATTATCTGTAAATAAAAAAGGAGAGAAAATAATGAATGCTAAACGATGGATTGCACTGTTACTTGTTTTTGTTATCGTCATCATCTCAGGGGTTGCAAAAATCACCTCTACATTTTTAACGAGTGACAAGGAAGAACAGCGTACAAAAAGCGTTGTGAGTTCGCTACTTTCTAACAATGAATTAACAGAAGAAGAAATTAAAACCGGAGATGCCGATAAGGTAGCGATTTTATCTGTAGATGGCACCATTCAAAACACGGGAGAAGACGCATCGTTATTTAGTTCAACAGGTTATAATCATGTTACATTTATGGAAGAGCTTGAAGCTGTTCGAAAAGACACCAAAGTGAAAGCTGTATTGCTTTATGTCAATTCACCTGGTGGTGGAGTGATGGAATCCGCACAAATTCGTGATAAAATCTTACAAATTAAAGCTGAACGAAAAATTCCATTTTACGTTTCGATGGGAAGTATGGCCGCATCAGGCGGTTATTATATTTCGGCACCGGCCGACAAAATTTTTGCAAGTAAAGAAACGTTAACTGGGTCGCTCGGCGTTATTATGCGTGGCTATGATTATAGTGAATTGATGAAAAAAGTAGGAATTTCTGACAATACCATTAAAAGTGGTGAATATAAAGATATCATGAGTGGCTCAAGACCGATGACCTCTGAAGAGAAGCAAATTATGCAACGTATGATTGATGATTCCTATAATGAATTCGTTCAAGTTGTCGCAGAAGGACGCGGCATGCCAGAAGCAGAAGTGAGAAAAATCGCCGACGGTCGGATTTATGATGGTCGCCAAGCAAAGGAAAACGGCTTGATTGATGAATTCGGCTATCAAGAAACCGCTCTCGCCGCTTTACAAAAAGATTATGATCTACAAGACGCAACGGTTTTTAAATATGATACACCAACAGGCTTTAGCAGTTTCTTCTCAAGCGCCGCTACTTCGCTAAGCGGAAAAAACGCTGATTTAATCGCGATTATGAAACAAACCGGCACGCTTGAAGCACCACGCATGATGTATCTTTACGGAGAATAAGGAGGGGATTATTTTGGAAGAAAAAGAACGACAAGTTTATCATTACGAAGCGCCAAGTTCACCTTTTCGGAAAATACCAAAACCCTATTTCGCCGGATTTTGGATTCGCTTTTTTGCCTATATCGTGGATTTAATTGTGATTGCCGCTTTAAATGGGATAATTGTCAATCCGGTTTTGCGCGTATTACAAGTTGACATGTCAGGCGGACTTTTTAGTTTGGTTGGTTTCGTCAAAACCATTCTTTTCTTGCTGTATTTTATTCTAATGACAAAGTTTTTCGCGCAAACACTTGGGAAAATAATTTTTGGGTTAAAAGTCATTCGAGAAGACGGCGAAAAATTAACATGGCTCAACGTTTTATTTCGCGAAGGTGCCTTGAGATTTATCCAAAAAACCATTTTGCCGCTTTACTTCGTTGTTGCCTTTACGCCGCACAAGCAAGGTGTTGCAGATTTGATGGAAAAAACAGCCGTTGTCCATGAAAATTTAATGGCGCTTTCTGAAAGCAGATTAATGGCTTGAAGGACAAATTTTCCCTACAATAGAGAAGTGGAAAGCTAAAGGAGGAGATTTTTATGGCAAATGTTACATTTAAAGGGAATCCGGTAACACTTCTAGGTAGCGAACAAAAAGTTGGAGCATTGGCGCCTGATTTCACGGTGTTAAATCGGGATTTAGAACCAGTCACGCTACATGATTTTGACGGCAAAGTGCGCATCATTAGCGTCATACCATCGATTGATACGAGTGTCTGCTCACAACAAACTCGCCGTTTTAATGAAGAGGCGAGTGGGTTAGAAAATACGGTTGTGTTAACGATTTCGGTTGACCTACCTTTTGCCCAAAAGAAATGGTGTGCTTCTTCCGGACTTGAAGACGTGATTACACTTTCTGATCACCGCGACTTGTCGTTTGGAGAAGCTTACGGGGTTGTTATGAAGGAGTTACGCTTGCTCGCCCGTGCCGTTTTTGTTGTAGACGCATCAGGTAAAATTGTTTATGCGGAGTATGTGCCAGAGGGAACGAATCATCCAAACTATGAAAAAGCGATTGAAAGTGCTAAACAAGCCTAATAAAACCAGTCGCCTTGATGGCAAATAGTAAAGCTTCTTGTTTAACAGCTCTCTGTCTTGTGATAGGGAGCTGTTTTCCTGTATCAATTTTGCCTAGAAACTGTATTAAAAGAGCATTTTTCTTTAAAAGAAAATGCTTTTAAGTTGGTAGGAAATGCTGTATAATATTTTGTGGTGTTAGTAATGAAAAAAATTCGAGGTGTTATTTTTGGGAAATACAGCAACTCCGGAAATATTCCAAGTGCTTGATGAAACGGCAATTATTTTGCAAAATGCACTTGAAATGAGCTATTTGGAAGCCGTTTATGAAACTAGCGAGAATTTATTTCAACATGAAGTTTTGCAAAAAGACGAATTATCCGATGAGCAAGTCAAAAAATTGATGGCGCAATATGACACCATTCAATTAGCGGATTTTGCAGCAGAAGATATTCGTAAAAGTTTTCAACTCGCGCTTTTAAAAGGCATGAAGCATGGAATTCAAATGAATCATCAAATGACGCCGGATTCGATTGGTTTTATTTTAACGTATTTAGTGGAAAAGGCTATGAAATCAAGAGAACAAATCACTGTGCTTGATCCAGCTGTTGGAACGGCCAACTTGTTAACAACGATGATGAACCAACTGACATTAAAAGATAACGTTTCGGTTGCGGCTACTGGTGTCGAAGTGGATGATTTGCTTATTTCGCTTGCCCTTGTGAGTGCTGATTTGCAAGGTGTACCAGTCAATTTGATTCATCAGGATGGTCTTAGCAATTTATTAGTTGATCCAGTAGATGTTGTGATCAGCGATTTGCCTATTGGCTACTATCCGAATGATACACGTGCGGAAGATTTTGAGTTACACCGAACAGACGGACATTCATTTTCTCACTATTTATTTATCGAGCAAGGGATGCGTTACACAAAACCAGGCGGCTATTTATTTTTCCTTGTGCCAGATGCCATGTTTAGCACAGCCGATTTTGCAAAACTAGATCGCTTTGTAAAAAAATATGGCTATATGCAAGGAATCATCAAGTTACCTGATTCTCTATTTAAGTCAGAAGAAGCACGAAAAAGCATTTTAATGTTACAAAAAGACGGAGACAATGTCCGTAAGCCAAAAGAAGTTTTACTGGCCAATCTATCTTCACTTTCTGATCCGCGCATTACTGCGCCGATCTTGGCACAGATTGAAGATTGGTTCCGTGAAAATAAACGAGAAGGGAATTGAACAAAACAAAATGGAAAAAACAATTGCGATTAACGCTGGAAGCTCATCACTCAAATTTCAACTTTATGACATGCCCTCTGAGGAAGTCATTACGAAAGGTATTGTCGAACGTATTGGCTTAAAGGATTCAATCTTCACGATTTCTGTAGACGGAGAGAAAATCACCGAAACAACAGATATTCCGGATCATGAAGTAGCCGTTCAAATGCTACTAGAAAAATTAATTTCTAACAACATTATCGCATCTTATGATGAAATTACAGGTGTTGGTCATCGTGTTGTACATGGTGGAGAAAAATTCCCTGATTCTATTTTTATTGATGAACAAGTTATTCAAGATATTGAAGAGCTTTCCGAGCTTGCGCCGCTTCATAATCCTGCGAACGTAACCGGAATTAAAGCTTTCAAAAAAATCTTACCTAATATTATTTCGGTTGCTGTATTTGATACAGCATTCCATCAAACGATGCCAGAAGCGAGCTACTTATACAGCTTGCCGTATAGCTATTATGAGGATTATGGCATTCGTAAATATGGTTTCCACGGTACAAGTCATAAATATGTATCGGAACGTGCGGCAGAGCTTCTAGGTCGTCCTGTAGAAGAATTACGCCTATTAACATGTCACCTCGGAAATGGCGCAAGTATCGCTGCTATCGAAGGTGGTAAATCGATGGATACTTCAATGGGCTTCACGCCACTTGCAGGGGTTTCCATGGGAACTCGTTCAGGAAACATTGACCCAGCACTTATTCCTTTCATTATGGAAAAAACGGGAAAAACGGCTGAACAAGTTTTAGACGTTTTGAATAAAGAATCAGGCATGCTTGGGGTATCTGGTATTTCAAGCGACCTTCGTGACCTTGAGCAAGAAGCTTCAAAAGGAAACGAACGCGCTGATTTGGCGCTGGAAGTTTTTGTTGACCGTATCCATAAATATATCGGTTCTTATGCAGCGCGCATGAACGGTGTTGATGCTATCATCTTTACAGCTGGAATCGGTGAAAACAGTTCTTTCATTCGTGAACGTGTTTTACGCGGCTTAGAATTCATGGGCGTTTACTGGGATCCAGCACTTAACCAAGTTCACGGCGAAGAAGCATTCCTAAACTACCCGCATTCGCCAGTTAAAGTTATTGTTATCCCAACAAATGAAGAATTAATGATTGCACGTGATGTTGAACGGATTAAAGCTGAGCGCGCATAATGAATAGATTTATAGAAGTGGAATTCAAGCAGAGTATTAGTGCTTGACTCCACTTCTTTTATTTTCCCCTATATATCTTTGTTTTTTAGTCAGTTAATTTGATATAATTATATTAAAATGAATTAACTACAAATGGGGAGGAAGCAACATGGCAAAAAGCTTTTACAGTACAATGAAGAAAATAGGTAGAGAAGTCGATCGTCAATCGAGAGCAAACGCTAGAGAAGTAGAACGACGACGTAAAGAAGAAATTAAAAGGCAAAAGGAGTATGAAAAACAACAGTTAGCTTATGAAAAAGAACGTGCAATAGAATATGCAAAATCAACCACTGAAGAAGTACAATCTGAAAGAGAGGCGTTGAACAATGTCATTGATACGATTCAATTTGACAGTGAGGCGTCGAATTTTCAAGATTTAAAAGAAGTAACACCATTTTTAAATGAAAAACCTGTTCCACCTGTTACTAAGAATAATCCAGAAAAACCTGTTTTAAAATATAATTTTGTAGATAAATTATCGAATAATAGGCAATTAAAGAAAAAGGAAGCCTATGATAATGCATTAATTAAATGGGATAGTGAGCTCAAAAAAGTTGAAGAGTACAATGCAAGTTTATATAAAAAATATGAAGCAGATTTAACTGTATATTTGAAAGGCGAAGAGGAATTTCTAAAAAAACAAGATGAGCATAATAAATATATTCAAGAATTAGAAGATGGTTTAATAATGGGCAAGCAGGAAAGCATTGAATTATATTATAACCGTGTATTTGAAAGCTTGATATATGATTTTGATTTAGAAACATTATCTAACATAGAATACAGAGAAACAGGTAAAATACTTCTCGTTGATTATTATTTACCAACCCGAGAAATTATTCCTAGACTTAAGTTAATGAAGTATGTCCAATCTAGAAAAGAGTTTACTGAATCACAAATTTCTGAAAAACAAATAAATGATGTATACAATAACTTGCTATATAGCCTTATTTTAGAGGTGACAAATGTTATCTATAAAGCTGATGAAAACGCGCATATCGATTCTGTTGTAATAAACGGTTGGTTAGAGGATATCAATCAAGCAACAGGAAATCTAGAGAATTTTTGTCTTATGAGTCTACAAACTAACAAGGAAGATTTTCAAGAACTAAACTTAAGCAGAGTTGAACCGAAAGAATGCTTTAGAAAATTAAAAGGTGTTGCCAAATCGAATCTAAATGATTTAGTTCCAGTTGTTCCGATTCTTACATTAAATCGGGAAGATGAAAGATTTGTAGAATCAAAATCTATTGGAGAAAAAATTAATGGTACAAACCTCGCTACGATGAATTGGGAGGAATTTGAACATCTTGTTCGAGAGTTGTTTGAAAGAGTATTTACGGAAAAAGGAATTGAAATCAAAACTACTCGTTCTTCTAAAGATGGTGGTGTTGATGCAGTAATGTTTGATTCAGACCCTATAACAGGTGGGAAGTTTATTGTTCAAGCTAAAAGGTATACAAATTTAGTTGGTGTTTCTGCAGTTAGAGATTTGTATGGAACTATCATGAACGAAGGTGCTACAAAAGGGATTTTAGTAACAACTTCTGACTATGGCCCTGATTCCTATGAATTCGCTAGAAACAAGCCTATTTCTTTGTTAAATGGGAATAATTTATTAAGCATGTTATCAGAGCATGGATATGAAAATATTCGAATTGATTTAAAAGAAAAATAAGAAAGACCCTAGACAATTTCATCTAAGGTCATTGGCGACTATGGTTATCCTAGTCGTTTTTTTTTACTCTACATACTCAGGTTCATCATTTCTCACAACAAGCACGTCGCAAGGGGAGTGACGAATAATGTACTCAGAAACACTACCAATAAGTAAACGTTCAACCGCATTCAAACCGGTTGCACCACACATAATTAAATCAGCTTGGAATGCTTTTGCAGCTTCTTTAGTAATCGCTGTTTTCGGGGAGCCATATTCAATGTAAGTTTCTACGTTTGTTACGCCAGCTTTTAAAGCATCTTCTTTATAACCACTTAAAAGTTCATCCGCATATTCTGTCGCTTTATCCGCCATGCTCGTGTCATAATTCGCCACTGATGAAAAAGCACGTGTATCGATAACATGAACAAGTCCAAGGGAACCATCATTTCGTTTTGCCACTTGAATCGCTTTTTGGAACGCGCGCTCCGCTTCTTTTGATCCATCCACCGCTACTAGAATTCGTTTGTATTGTTGTAACATAAAATAACCTCCCAAGATAATTTTTTCTATACTTTATATTTTACCCCTTTTTGGAAAAAACAACCACAAAAATGGCGAAAATTTTTGAATAAGAAGAGGTAAGTTTATTCATCCTTTTGCATAGGAAAAGATTGTGATAAAAAGCGCATAAAGGCAGGGCATGACGTGATGAATAAATTTGTTAAAATTGAAGTTTTATTATTGCTCAATTTAGGAATATTGTGTTAGAATTTAAATGTAAGCGGTTAACTGTGGGTATATTTCACTACAAAAGGAGAGGTTTTAAATGATTATAGGTGTACCGAAAGAAATAAAAAACAATGAAAACCGAGTTGCAATGACACCAGCTAGCGTACTTTCTTACGTTAATGCTGGACACCATGTTTTAGTCGAAAAAAATGCGGGTTTAGGTTCGAATTTTCATGATGCTGATTACGCGAGTGCAGGGGCGAAAATCGTAGACACAGCAAAAGAAGTTTGGGCTGCTGAAATGGTCGTAAAAGTAAAAGAACCGATTGTTTCTGAATATCAATATTTCCGTGAAGGCTTGCTTCTTTTCACATATTTACATTTAGCGAACGAACCAGAACTAACCGAAGCTTTAGTTAAAAATAAAGTAAACAGTGTGGCGTATGAAACCGTAGAACTCGATGACCGCTCGTTACCACTTCTAAGTCCAATGAGTGAAGTGGCAGGACGAATGGCGACCCAAATTGGTGCGCAGTTTCTCCAAAAAATCCACGGTGGCATGGGCGTTTTACTTAGCGGTGTGCCCGGGGTTGAGCGGAGCAATGTCACCATTATTGGCGGAGGTATGGCAGGAACCAATGCTGCTAAAATTGCAATTGGTTTAGGTGCCAAAGTCACGATTTTAGATTTAAATTTGCATCGTCTTCGCGAATTAGATGACATTTTTGGCAATGATGTCACGACGTTAATGAGTAACGATTTCAACATTGAAGAGTCCGTGAAAAATTCCGATCTCGTCATCGGCGCCGTTTTAATTCCCGGAGCAAGAGCACCGAAACTCGTGAAAGAACATATGGTTAAACAAATGAAACCAGGCTCTGTTTTAGTAGATATCGCCATCGATCAAGGTGGCATCTTTGAAACGAGCGACCGCGTGACAACTCATGACAATCCAACCTATGAAAAATATGGTGTTGTTCATTACGCAGTAGCAAACATGCCAGGTGCCGTGCCGCGTACATCAACAATGGCACTTACAAACGCAACATTACAATATGGCTTAAAACTGGCGAACCAAGGCCTCATTCAAGCCGTGACGAACGATTTCCATCTCTATAAAGGTGTCAATACCTTTGAAGGAAACGTCACTTATCAAGCAGTAGCCCGCGATTTAGGCTATGATTATAAGGAGCTAAGCACACTCTTAAATAATACAACAGCGAAATAGGCAAACAAAAAACGAACTTTTCGTTCCTTGAAAAGTTCGTTTTTTGTTTCTTAATGAATCACTAATAATTCTTTCGGGAACTCCGTTAAAATTTCATATCCCTCTTTTGTCACCACAATATCATCTTCAATCCGAACGCCTGCAACACCCGGAACATAAATACCTGGCTCGATTGTAAAGACCATATTTTCCGCAAGCGGCATATCATTTGTTTCCGTAATAGAAGGGAATTCATGAACGCTAGCACCCAAACCGTGTCCAAGCCGGTGCGGGAAATAATCGCCGTATCCAGCGTCACGAATCGTGTTTCGAGCCGTCAAATCGAGCTCTTTAGCTGGCGCACCAGCGCGAACTTTCGCAATCGCTTTTTGCTGCGCATCTAAAACCGTATCGTAGATGTTCTTTTGCTCCGCGGAAATCTCACCAAACGCAACTGTGCGCGTAATATCCGAACAATAACCTTTATGAACAACCCCTAAATCAAATAGGACTAAATCGCCTTTTTTGATTTTTGTGTCACCCGGTGTTCCATGTGGAAGTGCGCCATTCTTGCCGGTCAAAACCATCGTATCAAAACTCATTTTAGAAACGCCTTTTTTCTTCATTTCGTATTCGATTTTGGCCACAATCTCGGCTTCCGTTTTCCCCTCAGCAATTTCATCAATGCCAACTTGAACGGCATAATCAGCAAGGAGTGCGGCTTCTTTTAAAATTTTAAGTTCGTCTGGTGTTTTGACAAGGCGAATCATTTGGATTTTATGCTCAATTGGCACAAAAGAAGTGGAGCTGAATTTGCCTGAAAGTTGCTCAAAACGGTCCAAAGTAATGTGGTTTTTCTCAAGCGCAATCTTGGTCGGATTTTTAACCCGAGCTTGAATTTGTTCGGCAATGATTTTAAAAGGATCTTCGGTGTCGCTGTAGCCGTAAACATCATGTTTCCAGCCGCTCGTCTTAGCATCTTCGACTTCAAGACCGGGCGTGAAAAGAAACGGCGGATGGTCTGCAAAAACAATTAATCCGAGTACGCGTTCGTGTGGATCGCTGTGATAGCCTGTGAAGTACGCAATGTTTTCTGGCTCGGTAATAAAGGCAGCCGAGGCATTTTGCTCTTTTAACCAATTTTCTAAAACATCAATATTTTTCTCCATTTTTTTACCTTCTTTCCGAAGCGAGTTCCTCTTCATCATAGCACGATTTTTAGCTTTTCGCACGCTTTCAGTTGCTTTTCTATTCTAATAAATATAAAATTAGAGTGGTACAGATAAAGCTATGTATATCAGTGGTTCGTTTTGTTTTTTCTGTAGTTTTGTCATCTATACTATAGCAGTTTATAACACAAAAAATGCGAAGGGAAGTTTTGAATGTGAAAATTTCATTTCACGGGCAGTCATGTATCAAAATGACAACGGGCGAACGGACAATACTCGTTGATCCTTTTATTTCAGGCAATCCAGCATGTGATTTAGTTGTTGCGGAACAAAAACCAGATTATATCGCGGTAACTCACGGACATGATGATCATGTTGGGGACACAGTGGAAATCGCCAAACAATCAGGTGCAACGATAATTTGTAACGCAGAACTCGCTGCTTTTTTCAGTTTACAAGGCGTCCAAAATATTGCACCCATGCACATTGGGGGAAAAAGGGAGTTTGACTTTGGAACGGTTAAATTGACACAAGCCTTCCATGGTTCTTCTACCGTTGTAGACGGCCAAATTGTCAACTTAGGTTTGCCAAATGGATTTGTTTTTACTTTGGAAGGAAAATCTGTTTACCATGCTGGCGATACGGGCCTTTTCTCCGATATGAAACTAATTGGCGAACGAAATTCGCTTGAATTAGCCTTTTTGCCAATTGGTGATAATTTTACGATGGGACCAGATGATGCCAAAATTGCGGCTGACTTTTTACAGGCGAAAACAGTTATTCCAATACATTACAATACATTTCCACTTATCGAACAAAATGCCGAAGCGTTTGTAAATTCACTATCTGCGAATATTACTGGAAAAGTGATGGAAATAGGAGACGAAATCGAAGTTTAAAGAAATAGGTGAAAAAATTGGCTACTAAACATGAACAAATATTAAAATACATTGAAAATCTTGCTGTTGGCGAAAAAATTTCGGTGCGAAAAATCGCAAAAAATCTATCTGTTAGTGAGGGTACCGCTTATCGGGCCATTAAAGACGCAGAAATTATCGGTTTCGTGTCAACGATAAAAAGAGTTGGAACACTCCGAATTGAACGGAAGCAAAAAGATAGTATTGAAAAATTAACATTTGCTGAAATAGTCAATATGATTGATGGTCAAGTGCTCGGTGGACGGGAAGGCTTATATAAATCGCTGAATAAATTCGTCATTGGTGCGATGACGGTTGAAGCGATGGAACGCTATACCGACGCTGGAAATTTAGTCATTGTCGGAAATCGCGAACGTGCACATGAACTGGCACTACATAGAGGCGCTGCCGTTTTGATTACAGGTGGTTTTGATACAAACGATGAAGTGAAACGTTTAGCAGATGAAAAAGAATTACCGATTCTTTCAACTTCTTACGATACGTTTACAGTCGCAACGATGATTAACCGCGCCATTTATGACCAATTAATCAAAAAAGAAGTCGTTCTTGTGGAAGATATTTCAACACCGCTTGAAGACATTGCTTATTTAGACACATCTGGAAAAGTTGCTGATTGGCATAAATTGCAAGAAAAAACAGGGCACAGTCGCTTTCCAGTTGTCAATAAAGCGAATCGTCTTGTTGGCATGGTTACAAATAAAGATGTGATTGATAAAAATCAAGCTATCTCAATTGAACGCGTCATGACAAAGAACCCGCTGACGGTTGGATCAAAAATGAGCGTAGCCTCTGTGGCGCATATGATGGTATGGGAAAGCATTGAAGTTATCCCTGTTGTAAAAGATGATTTAACTTTACTTGGCATTGTTAGTCGCCAAGACATTTTAAAATCGATGCAAATGATTCAAAAACAGCCTCAAATTGGTGAAACAATTGATGATACCATTGCAAAACAACTTGATGAAAAAGAAACGGACGACCAAGAACATACATATGAATTTAAAGTGACACCGCAAATGACCAACTCACTTGGAACGTTGTCATACGGTGTGTTCACGCAGCTCGTTTGCGATGTCGTGCAACAAAAATTATTTACGATGAAAAAAAGAAATGTCGCTATCGAAAACGTCACGATGTACTTTTTAAAACCGGTTCAAATGGATGCGATTCTTTCCATTAAGCCGCGTGTTCTTGAAATGGGACGAAAAGCGGGGAAACTTGACGTTGAATTATACTTAGAAGGTATTTTAACCGGAAAAGCCATTGTCGCTTGCCAAATGATGGAGCGCTAACTTAAAAGAGGTGTAGAAATGAAAAAGAAAATTTTAGATGAAATCAAAGCGTATGAAACCATTATTTTACATCGACATGTACGCCCCGATCCAGATGCCTACGGTTCACAAATGGGACTAGCGGAAATCATTCGCGCTACTTTTCCAAAAAAGAAGGTTTTTGCAGTTGGTACTCCTGAACCGACGCTATCTTTTTTAGGCGAACTGGACGAGATTCCAGACGAAGTATACGCGAGTGCACTTGTTATCGTTTGCGATACAGCCAATACTGAACGGATTGATGATGCGCGTTATTCAAGCGGCGCGAAATTAATCAAAATAGACCACCATCCAAACGACGACGCTTACGGCGACTTACTATGGGTTGATACGAGCGCTTCTTCGTGCAGCGAAATGATCACTTCTTTTTACGAAAGCTTCTCGGAAGAGCTTGTTTTGAATGAAACTGCGGCAAGACTCCTTTTTGCTGGCATAGTTGGCGATACGGGCAGATTTTTATATCAAAGTACAACAGAAGAGACTTTGCGCCTAGCCGCAAAACTTGTCACCTTTCCGTTTGATCGATTCATGCTATTTCAAAACCTTTATCAGCGACCGCTTAAAACCGTGAAACTATCCGGCTATATCTTCGAAAATCTCAACATGCATCAAAACGGGGCCGCAACCATTTATATTTCCAAAGAAATTTTGAAGAAATTTGATGTTTCCGCAAAAGAAGCTTCTGATTTAGTCAGTTCTATTGAAAACATTGAAGGTTTAAAGGCGTGGATAATGTTCGTTGAGGATGGTGAAGAAATTCGCGCTCGCCTCCGTTCAAAAGGACCAATTATTAACGGGCTTGCCAAAGAATATCGGGGCGGCGGACATCCACTTGCATCTGGTGCAACTGTTTATACGCAAGAGGAAGTTTCGGAAATGGAACAAAAACTTGATCAAATTTGTGAACGCGCATGACCAAAAGGGGCTGTCAAATTGACACCCCCTTTTTTTACGAACATACTTTCTTTTTTTGCATGCAAAAGCTATAATAAAAGGAGAACAACTCGAAAGGAGCGAGGATAGTGGGATTTGTTCATTTACAAGTGGCGAGCGCCTATCATTTGCTGTCGAGCACAGCGCGAATTTCAGAACTCGTCCAAACGGCGAAAGATTACCATTATTCTGCGTTAGCAATTACAGATAAAAATGCGCTTTACGGAGCGATTGAATTTTATACGACCTGCAAAAAAGAAGGGATTAAGCCGATAATTGGGATGACCATTGATATTGAAGGTGTCATAAATCCCGGAAACACATACGAACTTGTTTTACTTGCCGAAACGACAGAAGGCTATTACAACCTTTTAAAAATAGCTAGTGCAATTAAAACGCGAGAAGAAGGCGAGGAGATGCCACTAAAATGGCTGCGCTCTTATTGCGATGGGATTATTGCGCTTTCGCCCGGACGAACGGGTGAGATTGAACAGCTACTTTTAGACGGAAATCAAGTTGCCGCACTAGAAGTTGTTTCAGAATGGCAAAGTATATTTGGTGAGACTAATTTTTATTTGACGCTTCAGAAGCATCAGGCAAATATGGCACAGGCTGTTGCCGAATTTGCGCAGTCCAATGGGCTTTTCGTTGTCGCATCGAAAAATGTGCGTTACATGCGGCCAAAAGACATACAAGCGACCACGGTTTTGCAGGCTATTCGCGATAATCAAACGGTCGATTGGACATCACTCGAACTCGTTGGGCCAACTTATTTTGCAAGTCCTGATGAAATGGCACGCGACTACACGTCTAGTTTTGAGCAGGAGGCCTTAATGCGGGCTGGCGAAATAGCGGACCGGTGTAACGCAGAAGTCGCTATGCACCAACATCTTTTACCTCGCTTTCCTTTAGAAAAAGGGGAACTTGCGCCAGACGTTTTGCAAGAAGTGGCAAGAGCTGGGCTCGTCTCGCGCGGGCTTGACGGCCGTCCTGAATACGAGGAGCGGCTTTCCTACGAACTTGATGTCATTGTTCGAATGGGTTTTGCGGATTACTTTTTGATTGTGTGGGACGTGATGAAATATGCACGGGAACACGATATTTTAACGGGACCGGGGCGTGGCTCTGCTGCGGGTTCGCTCGTTTCGTATGCCTTGCAGATTACCGATGTCGATCCGATTTTGTACAATTTACTATTTGAGCGCTTTTTAAATCCTGAGCGGGTGACGATGCCCGATATTGACTTGGATTTCCCAGATAATAAACGCGATGACGTTATTTCTTATGTCGTTCACAAATACGGTGAGAAACATGTTGCGCAAATCGGCACGTTTGGAACGCTTGCGGCGAAAGCGGCGATTCGTGATACGGCACGAACATTTGGTTTAAACACGGTACAACTCGCGGAGTGGGCGAAATTAATTCCGAATCAGCTTGGTATTACGCTTGCGAAAGCACGTGAGCTAAACGACCGCCTTGACCGACATATTGCGAGCACAAAAGAAAATGAAATGATATGGGACGTCGCTTGTCAGCTTGAAGGCTTGCCGCGCCATATTTCAACGCACGCAGCCGGCATCGTCATCTCGGACAAGCCGCTAGTGAGCCAAGTACCGCTACAGGCAGGCAGTAACGATGCCCTTTTGACGCAATACCCGATGAATGATTTAGAAGCTATTGGTTTGCTTAAAATGGATTTTCTAGGTTTGCGTAACTTAAGTTTATTAGATCGCGTTTTGCGTTCAGTAAACTACAATCGCAAATTGTCTTTAACCATTCAAGACATTCCTTTAGACGATAAAAAAACGCTTGAATTGTTTAGACGCGGTGATACAACGGGTGTGTTCCAATTTGAATCAGACGGCATCAGGCGTGTGCTCCGCAATTTGCAGCCGACTTCCTTTGAAGACATTGTGGCGGTCGATGCGCTGTACCGTCCAGGACCAATGGAGCAAATCGACACGTTTATTGCGCGAAAACATGGCAAACAAGCCGCCCAATACCCACATCCCGATTTAAAGCCGATTTTAGAAGTCACGTATGGCGTTATCGTGTACCAAGAACAAATTATTCAAGTGGCGAATCAAATGGCAGGGTTCTCGCTTGGTGAGGCCGATTTACTTCGCCGTGCAGTCAGCAAGAAGAAAGCCGACGTTTTAAACGAGCAGCGCCAACATTTTGTGCTTGGATCCGTCAAAAAAGGCTATTTGGAATCGAGTGCAAATGAAGTTTACGATATGATTGTGCGCTTCGCCAATTACGGCTTTAACCGCAGTCATGCCGCAGCCTATTCCAAAATCGCGTTTCAGCTTGCCTACTTAAAGGCCCATTTCCCCGCAGAATTTATGTCCGCCTTACTTAGTTCGGTTTTCGGAAATGATGCGAAAATCAGTCAATATGTAACGGAAGTGAAAAAATACGGCATTTCGATGCTTCCGCCTAGTATCAACAAAAGTCATTATTATTTCCAAGTAGAAGGAGACGCCATTCGTTATAGTTTTCGCGTCATTCGAAAAGTGCCGAATAAATTTATTTTGGCTTTCATCGAAGAGCGTAAAATGAAGCCGTTCCAAGATTTCTTTGATTTTTGTGAGCGCATGCCAAGCAAAATGATGACGCGAATCATTTTAGAAGCGCTCATTTATGCGGGCTGTTTTGATGAGTTTGGTAAAGAGCGCGCAACGCTCATCGCGTCCATTGACGGGGCGCTTCAATTTACGAATTTACTTGGAAATGATGAAAAAGGTATGAATTTATTTACGGAAGATGATGATTTCCTAAAATCCATCAAGCCGCGGTACCGCGAAGTGCCGCCTTTAACTGAGCAGGAAATGCTAGAGCTTGAGAAAGAATATACGGGGCAATATGTGTCCTCACACCCGATTTCACGCTATCAAGATAAAATGCAGAAACTAAACATGCCAGCTCTTCATGAACTAAAAAAAGGGCAGAAAGCTACAATTGGGGCCTATATTTTAAATCAAAAAATCATTCGTACGAAAAAAGGGGAAAACATGTGTTTCTTGACCATCAGTGATGATAGTAAAGAATTGAGTGCTGTGTTATTCCCCGAAGCATATCGGCAATTTGCGGCGCTCACTGAAAAAGGGAGTTTAGTTGCGCTGCAAGTTAAAATGGACGAGCGGAACGGGGAACTTCAGGCGGTTGTGCAACACGTGCAAACACTGGATTCTTTGGAGCTTCCAAAACGGTTGTTTTTAAAAGTGGAAGAGAAATCAGCACTTGAAAAAATACGTCAACTTGCAAAAGCGAATCCAGGGCCATCGGTTGTTGTCGTCCATCTTTCAGGAACGCGCGAAACGATGGCGCTCCCCGCGAAATTAAACGTAACCTTTTCAACAAAATTAGAAAAAGAATTAAAAGATTGGCTAGGGGAACAAAATGTTGTGTTCAAGTAAAATAATTTTTTCATTTCCTATACGATATAAAAATATGGTATAGTTTAGAGTGGAAAACGATGCTTGCAGTCTGCTAACGCATTTTAGTGGGCTGCTGTTTCTTTAAAAGAAATAATTTTCCTATCCGTAGCAGTTATTTTAAGCACTTATATATTTTTATTTTCGTTATGGATAATTTAAAAAGCATAGATAGGGGAGGTTTCATCTTTGTTAGGAGATTTATTTACGAAGCCAAAGAAGAAAAAATATGCGGCCATTCCTACTGAAGGAGCGAAACGCGATGTTCCTGAAGGGATTATGACCAAATGTCCAAAATGCAAAAAAATTATGTACACCAAAGAGCTCGAGAAAAATTTGATGGTGTGTAGTCATTGTGGTTTTCATCATCCTATCGGAGCCAGAAAAAGAATTGAAATGTTGGTAGATGAGAATTCTTTTCGTGAACTGAATCCAGAACTAACAGCAGCAAATCCTCTTGGGTTTGAAAATTACATGGAAAAAATCGAGAAAGATAAAGAAACAACCGATTTAAATGAAGCCATTTTAACGGGGCATGCAGAAATTGATGGGCAGCCGCTTGTTGTTGCTGTCATGGATTCACGTTTCCGTATGGCGAGTATGGGATCTGTTGTTGGGGAGAAGATTTTGTTAGCGGTAGAAGAAGCGGACCGCACAGGAGAGCCTTTTGTCATCTTTACGGCATCAGGTGGTGCGCGCATGCAAGAAGGAATGCTTTCCCTTATGCAAATGGCGAAAACATCGGCGGCGTTCAAACGATTCAGCAATCATAAAGGGCTCATTATTACGGTGATGACGCATCCGACGACAGGCGGCGTTTCGGCAAGTTTTGCCTCACTAGGCGATTTTAACTTTGCGGAACCAGGTGCGCTAATCGGTTTTGCCGGTAGACGAGTCATTGAACAGACAGTGCGCGAAGAACTTCCAGAAGATTTTCAAACCGCAGAATTTTTATTAAAACATGGGCAACTTGATGCGGTCATTTCAAGACTGGAACTAAGAGAGAAACTGCGTTTTCTGCTAGAGTTTCACCAAAAACCAGGTGAGGAGGCGACCGAATCAAATGGCGAATGAAATGGATTTTGAACAGCCAGTACTCGAACTGCGAACAAAAATTGCTGACTTAAAAGAGTACAATGAAAAGTCAGATGTGGACCTTACAAAGGAAATTGAAAAACTTGAACATCGTTTAGCGAAACTTGAAGATGATATTTATAGCAACATGTCTGCGTGGGATAAGTTTCAAGTAGCGAGACATCCTGAGCGTCCGACAACGCTTGATTATATCAATCTTTTGTTTGAAGATTTTATGGAGCTGCACGGTGATCGTTATTTTGGCGATGATCCAGCGATTGTTGGTGGCGTGGCTAAATACCGCGGCATTCCGGTCACGGTCATTGGACATCAGCGCGGGAAAGATACGAAAGATAATTTATATCGTAATTTCGGTATGCCTCACCCAGAAGGTTTTAGAAAATCCCTGCGTCTTATGAAGCAAGCTAATAAGTTTGGGCGGCCGATTATTTGTTTTATTGATACGAAAGGGGCATATCCTGGACGCGCTGCTGAGGAACGCGGACAAAGTGAAGCTATTGCGCGCAATCTTTATGAAATGAGCGATTTAGAAGTTCCCGTTATTTCTATTGTAATTGGTGAAGGTGGTAGCGGAGGGGCGCTTGCGCTTGGTTTAGGTAACCAAATTTTCATGTTAGAAAATGCGGTTTTTTCCGTTATTTCACCAGAAGGCGCTGCTGCGATTTTATGGAAAGATGCGAGCATGGCGAAAAAAGCGGCAGAATCGATGCGCATTACGGCAGAAGATTTATTTGACTTAGGCATTACAGATGGTATCATTCCAGAAGTTCTAGGCGGTGCGCATCAAAATGTTAAGGAACAGGCGAAACGGATTGATGAAACGCTAGCCAAATCAATTCGCACATTAACATCCTTTACGAAAGAACAATTAATAGAACAACGCTATACAAAATTTAAAAAAATTGGCGTATATGCCGATATGTAAAATTGGGCGTGGTATGTTTTGTTGCAAAACGTATCATGCTTCTTTTTATGTTGTGAGCTTTTTAGCAAGCTTGTTTTTGTATAGACCAATTAACTTGGAATCGCGAAACTAATTGTTTGCGCATACTTAACCAATATTTTTCAAACAGGAAAAGATTTGTAAAAAGTCTGTATTCATACTTTTCATTTTATGTATTTTCATGTAAAATAAGAGCGTGTAATGGAAAAATATCATTTTCTGAGGTGGTAGTAAAAGATGAAACGTATTGCAATTTTAACAAGTGGCGGGGACGCGCCAGGTATGAATGCTGCAGCCCGTGCTGTTGTTCGTAAGGCTATTTATGCAGGGTTAGAAGTTTACGGAATTAATTATGGTTTTCTTGGTTTAGTGAACGGTAATATTCATAAACTTGAACTTGGCTCTGTTGGCGATAAAGTACAACGTGGTGGTACCTTCTTGTATTCAGCTCGCTATCCGGAGTTTGCTACAGAAGAAGGTCAGTTGAAAGGAATCGAACAACTGAAAAAACATCAAATTGATGGTCTTGTTGTAATTGGTGGAGATGGTTCCTATCACGGGGCTGAAGCGCTCACAAAACGCGGCTTCCCAACCATTGGAATTCCTGGAACGATTGATAACGATATTTCTGGAACTGATTTTACGATTGGGTTTGATACTGCGCTTAATACGGTATTGGATGCGCTCGATAAAATTCGCGACACAGCGACAAGTCATGAACGTACTTTCATTATTGAAGTTATGGGCCGTGATGCTGGTGATATCGCACTTTGGTCTGGTCTTGCAGGCGGAGCAGAAGCTATTATCGTACCAGAAGAAGAATTTAAAATGGACGAAATTGTTGCTCGCTTAAATAAAGGGCGTGAACGCGGTAAAAAACATAGTATTATTGTTGTTGCTGAAGGCGTAATGTCTGGTAATGAATTTGCGAACCGCCTTGCTGAATACGGCGATTATCACGCACGTGTAACAGTTCTTGGACACGTACAACGTGGTGGTAGCCCAACAGCCTTTGACCGTGTTTTAGCAAGCCGTTTAGGGTCACGTGCGGTTGATTTATTGATTGAAAATCGCGGTGGTCTGGCAGTCGGAATCCGTGAAAATAAAATCGTGGAAAACGACATTACAGAAATTTTAAAAGAAAAACATAAATTGGATGATGACATGTTTAAACTGGCATCGATTCTTTCGATTTAATTGAAATTCGGTCACCGGGACGAACTTTGGTGGCCTTTTTTCGCGAAGATTTATGAAAATAATTCATGAAAATGTGGAGATTGTCAAGTTGCACAAAAAAGTATGAGGAATGATAGCAACTTGCATAAAAGTTCACAAACAGCTTGTGTCCTATGGCTGTTACTGGTAAAATGAGTAAGATGTGTTTATAATGAAAAGTATGAATGGTAGTTTCTAGGAGGAATAGGAAAATGAAAAAAACGAAAATTGTTTGTACAATCGGACCTGCTAGTGAATCAGTAGAAACACTAGTAAAATTAATCGAATCAGGAATGAACGTTGCACGTTTGAATTTCTCACACGGTGATTACGAGGAGCACGGCGCACGTATTCAAAATATCCGTGAAGCAGCGAAAAAAACTGGGAAACCAGTTGCTTTGTTACTTGACACAAAAGGTCCAGAAATCCGTACGAATGACATGGTCGGTGGAAAACTTGAATTTACAACAGGAGACGTTGTTCGTATCTCCATGACTCCAGTTGAAGGTACAAAAGAAAAATTCTCTGTTACTTACGGTGAACTTTTTGACGATGTTGAAATTGGTTCTAGCATTCTTTTAGATGATGGTCTAATCGGCTTAGAAGTTACAGAAAAAGACGCAAGCAACCGCGAATTAGTTACAAAAGTTTTAAACGCAGGTGTTTTAAAAAATAAAAAAGGTGTTAACGTTCCTAACGTTTCTATTAACTTACCTGGAATTACCGAAAAAGATGCGAATGACATCCGTTTTGGTTTAGAACAAGGTATTGATTTTATTGCGGCTTCATTTGTTCGTCGTGCTTCTGACGTGTTAGAAATTACTAAAATCTTAGAAGATAACGATGCAACTCACGTTCAAATTATTCCTAAAATCGAAAACCAAGAAGGTGTCGACAATATCGATGAAATCCTTCAAGTTTCTCAAGGTTTAATGGTTGCACGTGGTGACCTTGGTGTTGAAATTCCGGCTGAGGAAGTTCCAATTGTACAAAAAGAATTAATCCGTAAATGTAATAAATTAGGAAAACCAGTTGTAACAGCTACTCAAATGCTTGATTCTATGCAACGTAACCCGCGCCCAACACGTGCGGAAGCGTCAGACGTAGCGAATGCTATCTTTGATGGTACTGATGCCATCATGCTTTCAGGTGAAACAGCTGCTGGGGATTATCCAGTTGAATCCGTTCAAATGATGGCAAAAATCGCACTTCGCACTGAAGAAGCACTTATCGCGCAAGACAAATTTGCGCTTAAAATGCATGCTAATACGGATATGACTGAAGCAATTGGTCAAGCAGTAGGACACACTGCTCGTAATTTAGATGTTCAAACAATTGTTGCTGCGACACAAAGTGGTCATACCGCACGCATGATTTCGAAATACCGTCCAAAATCTCATATTTTAGCGGTCACATTTAACGAACATGTTTGTCGTGCATTGGCACTTTCATGGGGCGTATATGCGCGTCTAGCAGAACCAGTTCAAAATACAGATGATATGTTTGATCTTGCTGTTAAAGAATCCATTGCTTCTGGATTAGCACAACAAGGCGATTTAATCATCATCACAGCTGGTGTACCAGTAACTGAAAGTGGTACAACAAACTTGATGAAGATCCAACTAATCGGTGAAAAAGTCGTAAAAGGCCACGGAATCGGACGTAGTTCTGTAAGTGGAAAAGCGATTGTAGCGAAAACAAATGAAGAAGCGCTAGCTAAAGCTGAAGAAGGCGGAATTCTAGTTGTGAAGACAACAGATAAAGACATGATGGCAGCATTTGAGAAGAGTGCCGCAGTTATCGTCGAAGAAGGTGGCTTAACTAGCCATGCTGCTGTTGTAGGAATTAATTTAGGCATTCCAGTCGTTGTGGGTGCAAAAGATGCGACATCTTTAATCAACGACGGTGAAACTGTTACAGTTGACGCACGCCAAGGCAGCGTATATAACGGTAAAACAGCAACACACTAAAATGAAATAATCTAAAAATAACTAACAAAAGGGCTAAGACGCTAAGAGTGTCTTAGCCTTTTGTTTTTTTATCAAAGCAAAATGCGTTATAATAAAAATATGATTATCATTGGAGTTGATAGCTTGAAAAATGTATTTTTATATTGGATTTTATACGGCTTTGTTGAACTTCTTATTTATGTGTGGCTGTTTAAGGCAATTGGTTTTTGGCCGCTTGTTTTTGTTCAAATTGCTTCAACGACACTTGGCGTTTATATGTTTAAAAAAGTAGGGCGGAATATTTTTAGAAATATTCGTGATGGTCGAACGGTGGCGCCGTATTTGCTAGATACAATTTGTTTCTTTATTTCTGCGCTATTATTGACCATTCCGGGTATTTTAACAACGATTCTTGGTTTGCTGCTTTTCATTCCTTTTATACGGAACCTCATAAAACCAAGGCTCGCGAAATGGTTTACGACTAAAAAACATAAAACAGACTACTATTTTGATATGTAAAAAGTGCGGGCTGTGAAAAGCTCGCTTCTTTTTGAAAAAACTTTAATAGCATTTTCTTATGTTGTTTTCAAAATAAGATAGGTTTGTTTTATACTATTTCTCCATTTTATGCTATAATATTTTCTATCTTGTGTGTTTTCAAGGTAGCAAGAAGGGTGTCAAAAATGTTTACAGAAAGCATGCTATTTTTACTCTTATTTTTATTACTAGGGATTATCGCCAAAAACAACTCATTAATTATTGGCGTGGCGGTTGTCATTTTACTAAAACTTTTTGCGGGAAATACAAAGATTATGGAAGTGGTTCAAGCAAAAGGGATCAATTGGGGGGTTACCATTATTACGATTGCCATCTTGATTCCGATTGCGACAGGGCAAATTGGCTTTAAAGACCTGATTGAATCGTTTAAGTCACCAGCTGGTTGGATTGGCTTATCGGCGGGTATCTTAGTATCCATTTTATCTAGAAAAGGTGTTAGTTATATGGCTGCGGATCCGCAAATTACGGTTTCGCTCGTTTTTGGGACGATATTAGCTGTTGTGTTATTTCGAGGCATTGCAGCTGGCCCTGTTATTGCGGCAGGGATTGCCTACATGGCCATGCAACTGGTTACTTTCTTTACAAAATAAGAAGCGTGAAGGAGGATTTCTATGACAGTTTCAAAAGGATTAGAAAATGTTTACGTAGCAGAAACGTCTATTAGTTCGATTATAGACGATACATTAAAATATGTGGGCTACTCGATTGATGATTTAGTCGAAAATAATGTGAGCTTTGAGGAAGTTGTTTACTTGCTCTGGCATCTTAGACTTCCGAATAAGGAAGAGTTGATTAAGTTTAAAGATGAAATTAATGAGCATATGGCTATATCTGACACGATTATTACGAGTTTACGCATGCAAAATCATCAAAAATTACACCCGATGAGTGTGCTCCGGACAACGGTTTCAATGCTGGGTGTGTTTGATACAGAATCGGAGCTTGATGACGGTGAGTCCATTTATAAAAAAGGGTTGCGTTTACAGGCGAAAATGCCGACAATTGTTGCTGCTTTTGCGCGCATTCGTAGAGGACTTGATCCAATTTCACCAAAGCCTGGGCTCAGTGTTGCAGCTAATTTCCTGTATATGATGACAGGGGAAGAAGCTGATCCTCTATCTGTTGAGGCGATGAATAAGGCGCTTGTGCTACACGCTGACCATGAATTTAACGCTTCAACTTTCACAGCGCGTGTTTGCGTCGCGACCTTATCAGATGTATACTCCGGGGTTACTGCAGCGATTGGTGCTCTAAAAGGACCTCTCCACGGGGGAGCAAATGAACGAGTTTTTGATATGCTTGTAGAAATTGATAGTGCTTCTAGTAATGTGCGCGACTATATTCAATATAAAATCGACCAAAAACAAAAAATTATGGGCTTCGGGCACCGTGTTTACCGCGGCGGCGACCCACGTGCAAAACATTTAAAAGAAATGTCTGAGCGTCTTACAAAAGAAAAAAATGAGGAAAAATGGTTTGAACTATCTAGCCAAGTAGAAGAAGCTGTTTGGGAATTAAAGCATTTGCGTCCAAACGTTGACTTTTATTCGGCGTCAGTCTATCATGCGCTTGGAATTGATGCAGATTTATTTACGCTTGTTTTCTCGGTAAGTCGAGTTTCAGGCTGGCTGGCACATATTTTTGAACAATATCGTGATAATCGCTTAATTCGCCCGCGTGCGATTTACGTAGGGCCAGAAGCGCGCGTTTATCAACCAATTGAAAAGAGAGTTTAAGGAGGAAAATGGAATGGCTGAAAAAATCACTGTACAAAATGGCGTTTTAAATACACCAAATGAACCGATTATCCCTTTTATTGAAGGAGACGGGACTGGACCAGATATTTGGCGTGCTGCACGTCGTGTCCTCGATGCTGCTGTCAAAGAAGCTTATGCAGGAACTCGTAAAATCGAATGGAAAGAAGTGCTTGCTGGTGAAAAAGCATTCGATCAAACAGGCGAATGGCTGCCACAAGAAACGCTTGACACAATTCGTGAATACTTCATTGCGATTAAAGGCCCACTTACAACACCAATTGGTGGCGGAATTCGTTCGTTAAACGTTGCACTTCGTCAAGAATTAGACTTATACGTTTGCCTTCGTCCAGTTCGCTATTTTAACGGTGTACCTTCGCCTGTTAAACGACCGGAGGACACTGATATGGTCATTTTCCGAGAAAATACGGAAGATATTTATGCAGGCATTGAGTTTAAAGAAGGTAGTGCAGAAGCTGAAAAACTCATTTCATTCTTAAAAACTGAATTTGGCGTTGATAAAATTCGTTTTCCTGAAACGTCTGGAATTGGCGTTAAACCAGTTTCTAAAGAAGGGACTGAGCGCCTTGTTCGTGCGGCTATTGAATATGCGATTAGTGAAAAACGCGAGTCGGTGACACTTGTCCATAAAGGAAACATTATGAAATTTACCGAAGGGGCGTTTAAAAACTGGGGTTATGAGCTTGCTGAACGCGAGTTTAAGGATCAAGTGTTTACGTGGAATCAATACGACCGCATCAAGGAAGAGCACGGCGCGGCGGAAGCTGATAAACAACAAAAAGAAGCGCTTCAGGCAGGAAAAATTTTAATTAAAGATTCGATTGCGGATATTTTCTTGCAGCAAATTTTAACGCGTCCAGCTGAATTTGATGTTGTGGCGACAATGAACTTGAATGGTGATTACATTTCTGATGCGCTAGCTGCCCAAGTTGGTGGGATTGGAATTGCTCCTGGTGCGAATATTAATTACGACACAGGACATGCCATCTTTGAAGCAACACACGGGACGGCACCGAAATATGCTGGTTTAGATAAAGTAAATCCATCTTCTGTTATTCTTTCAGGGACACTTCTTTTAGAGCATATTGGCTGGGGAGAAGCGGCTAAGAAAATTACTGATTCCATGGAAAAAACCATTGCTAGCAAAACGGTCACATACGATTTCGCTCGTCTAATGGATGGCGCGACCGAAGTTAAATGTTCGGAATTTGCGGATGAATTAATTAAAAATCTATAAAAACGTACAGTTTTACTGGGCTGTATTTTTGAAATGATAAAAAAACGTTCGGAAAAGTTGGAGATGATCTCCAGCTTTTTCTTTTAGCCAATATATATGGTAAAATGGTCATAAGTGAGAACTTGAATAGAAGGAGGTTTTCCTGTGAGTAAATTAGTATTAATCGACGGGAATAGTATTGCAAATCGCGCATTTTATGCGTTGCCATTATTAACAAATGACAAAGGAATTTATACGAATGCGGTGTATGGTTTTGCAATGATGTTAAACAATGTCATCGATAATGAAAAGCCTGACCATGTGTTAGTTGCTTTTGATGCAGGAAAAACAACTTTTCGGCATAAAACGTTTAAAGAATATAAAGGTGGACGACAAAAAACGCCAAGTGAACTTTCGGAACAATTTCCGTTTATTCGTGAGCTTTTAGATGCTTATGATATTCCACGTTATGAGCTAAAAGATTATGAAGCCGATGATATTATTGGCACGCTTGCAAAAAAAGCAGAAAGCGAAAATATGGAAACGGTTATCATTACAGGTGACCGGGATTTAACACAGCTTGCAAGCGAAAAAGTAACGGTTTATATTACTAAAAAAGGCATTACAGATATGGAAAAAAATACGCCGGAGACTTTGCAGGAAAAATATGGTCTTACACCGGAGCAAATTATTGACATGAAAGGTTTAATGGGGGATTCTTCGGATAATATTCCAGGGATTCCGGGCGTTGGGGAAAAAACGGCGCTTAAATTGCTGCATGAATTTGGTGGGACGGTCGAAGGCGTTTTAGCGCGTGCTGATGAAATTTCTGGCAAAAAGCTGAAAGAAAAAGTGCTAGACAATAAAGAGATGGCGATTTTAAGTAAGGAACTGGCGACAATTAATACGGATTCGCCGATTGAAACGTCGCTTGCTGATACGAAATACGCTGGATTCCAGGCGGACAAAGTAGTTCCATTTTTAAAGGAGATGGATTTTAAATCCATTTTGAAAAATTTTGATGATGAAGCAACCGAGAAACAGCCGCTTGCTGAAATTGAATTTGAAACGATAACTGCGTTTACGAGCGCGCATTATGCGGATAAGACGGCCCTTTACATTGAATTAGAAAATGAAAATTATCATACGGCTGGTTTTGTTGGTTTTGCCGTTCATTCGTCAAAAGGGACATTTTTCTTTAATGAAAAGACTGCTCAAGCGAGTGAAGCGTTTAAAAACTGGCTTTCCTCAGAAAAAAGTCAAAAGATTGTGTACGACGCGAAAAAAACAAAGGTGGCGGCGAGTCGTCTTGGAATTCTCTCGGAAGGGCTGACTTTCGATATTATGCTTGCTTCGTATTTGCTTAATCCGTCAGACAACATTGATGATTTTGCGAGCGTTGTGGTGCGCCATGATTATGATAATGTGCAAACGGACGAGGCGATTTACGGTAAAGGGGCTAAGCGCGCTATTCCGGAAGAAGAAATTGTTGCAAAACATTTAGCTTATAAGGCGGTTGCTACATTTGAGCTTGAAAAGCCGCTCATTCGTGAACTTGAAAACAATGAACAATTAGCGCTTATGACTGAACTAGAACTGCCGCTTTCAATTGTTTTGGCAGACATGGAAATGCAGGGCGTTCGTGTGGATTCGAAGCGATTGCTGGAAATGAAGGCGGAGCTTTCCGAACGAATTGCGACGCTTGAAAAATCGATTCATTCGCTCGCTGGTTATGAATTTAATATTAATTCACCGAAACAACTTGGTGTCGTTTTATTTGAAAAGCTGAATTTGCCTGTTATTAAGAAAACTAAAACGGGTTATTCAACCGCTGCTGATGTTTTGGAAGCTTTATCTGGCAGTCATGCGATTATCGATGAAATTTTAGTGTATCGCCAGCTTGGAAAAATTCAGTCAACTTATATTGAAGGCTTGCTAAAAGTGATCGACAAGGAAACGCAAAAGGTGCACACGCGTTTCAATCAGACTTTAGCTCAAACGGGTCGTTTAAGCTCGGTGGATCCGAATCTTCAAAATATCCCAATTCGTCTGGAGGAAGGGCGGAAAATTCGACAGGCGTTTGTGCCGAGTGTCGCGGGTTGGAAGATTTTTTCGGCCGATTATTCGCAGGTGGAACTTCGTGTATTGGCACATATTTCGGGTGATGAGAACTTAATTTATGCCTTCCAGCATGACTACGATATTCATACGAAAACGGCGATGGACGTTTTTCATGTGAGTGAGGGCGAAGTGGATTCGCTCATGCGTCGGCAAGCGAAGGCGGTTAATTTTGGGATTGTTTACGGGATTAGCGATTATGGTTTGTCACAAAATCTTGGGATTACGCGAAAAGAAGCGAAGGATTTTATTGACCGCTATTTTGCGAGCTATCCTGATGTGCAAGAATACATGCATTCTATCGTACGTTTTGCAAAAGAAAAAGGATACGTGGAAACGATTTTACATCGCAGACGCTACATTCCTGAAATTACGAGTCGAAACTTCAATGTTCGTAGTTTTGCTGAACGGACGGCGATGAATACGCCTATTCAAGGTAGTGCTGCTGATATTATTAAAAAAGCGATGATTTTGATGCAAGATCGTTTAGAGAAAGAGAAATTAGAAGCGCGCTTACTACTTCAAGTGCATGATGAACTGATTTTTGAAGCTCCTGAACACGAAATTGAGATTTTAGAAAAAATCGTTCCGGATGTTATGGAAAATGCAGCTCTGTTAAACGTTCCGCTAAAAGTGGATACGGCATTTGGAAACACTTGGTATGACGCGAAGTAAGGAGCTATTATGCCAGAATTACCAGAAGTTGAAAACGTTCGAAGTACACTTTCAGACCTTATTATCTCGAAAAAAATCGACCAAGTGACGGTAAATGTAACGAAAATGATTGTACAGCCTGAAGCGGATGAATTCGTTCATTTGCTTGTGGGAGAAAAATTCGAAGCGGTCAGACGCCGTGGCAAATTTCTCATTTTTGATTTAACGAATTGTTCCATCTTGGCACATTTACGCATGGAAGGGAAATTTCGATTGCATCACGAAACCGATGAAGTTTCGAAGCATACGCATGTTATTTTCCATTTTACTGATCAAACGGAATTGCGCTTTTTAGATGTTCGTAAATTTGGCACGCTTGAACTGATTGAAAAATTTGGTGAAGCAAAAACGCGTTCCATTCAAAAATTGGGTCCTGAACCGCTTGATGCGCAGTTTTTGAAAGCGCCATTTGCGGCTGGCTTAAAGAAAACAACACGTGCGATTAAAACTGTGCTTTTAGACCAAAAGTTAGTTGCAGGGGTTGGAAATATTTACGCGGACGAAATTTGTTTTATGGCGAAAGTGATGCCAACTCGGCCGGCGAATTCCTTGACAAATACTGAAATTACGCGCATTTATGAGGCGACAAAAACGATTATGGCAGAGGCTGTTGAACTGGGCGGCTCCACGATTCGCACCTATGTGAATTCAGAAGGAAAACTCGGTCGTTATCAGGAAAAACTGTTTGTGTATGGTCAAAGCGGCGAGCCTTGCCCGATTTGCGGGACGGAAATTGAAAAAATAAAATTAAATGGACGCGGGACGCATTTTTGTCCAAAATGCCAAAAGTAGGTGGAAATGATGGGAATGACAATCGGACTTACGGGAAGCATTGCAACGGGAAAATCGACGGTTAGCAAAATGCTGCAAGATGCTGGTGTTCCAGTGGTTGATGCGGATATTTCAGCGCGCGAAGTCGTCATGCCGGGTACAACTGGGCTCAAGCAAATTGCTGAGGCTTTTGGGACGGATATTTTACAAGCAGATGGGACGCTTAATCGCGCCAAACTTGGCGAAATCATTTTTGAAGACGCGGCGAAACGAGAATTGCTGAATCAAATTGTCCATCCACTTGTACGTGCCGATATGCTCGCTAAACGACGAATCCTTTTTTCTAAAGGGGAAAAGTGGGTTGTGTTTGATATTCCGCTCTTGTTTGAAAGTAAATTGACAGATTTAGTCGATATTACGCTTGTCGTGGCAACGAGCGAAGAAACGCAGTTAGCGCGGCTCAAGAAACGCAATCATTTAACTGAAAAAGAAGCGCGGCTTAGAATAGAAAGTCAAATGCCCATCGCCGAAAAACGACTTTATGCAGATATCGTCATTGATAATGATGATTCGCTTGCTACAACAAGAAAACAAGTGGATGAGTTTTTACAGCGACTAAAGTCATGGTATAATGAATAAAAAAGAAATGAGTCTTAGGAGTTGAACGAATGAATGAAATGTCCTACGTGCAAATATAATGGTACACGTGTTGTGGATTCAAGACCAGCTGATGATGGAAACTCCATTCGTAGAAGACGTGAATGTGAGAAATGCGGTTTTCGTTTTACAACCTTTGAAAAAGTGGAAGAAAGTCCGCTTGTTGTCGTAAAGAAAGACGGGGCACGCGAGGAATTTGCTCGTGAGAAAGTGCGCCGTGGTCTAATTCGCGCTTGTGAAAAGCGTCCTGTTAGCATGGAACAACTAGAAGAAATTGTAACGGAAATTGAGCGCGAACTTCGAAATATCGGAGATAGCGAAGTTCCTTCTGACCTCATCGGCGAAAAAGTGATGAATAAACTTGCGAAGCTTGATGAAGTTGCCTATGTGCGCTTTGCTTCGGTATATCGTCAGTTTAAAGATATTAATGTGTTTGTAGATGAATTAAAAGAACTTATGGATAAAAATAAAAAAGGATGATAGCAGTTGAGTGAATTCTGGATGGAACTTAGACCCGTCGATGCTTATCGTGTCAAAATGAACGGCGTCATCACAAATTTCGATCAAAAAGTGGCGACAATGCTTTATCAGCCGCTCATGGGCGCGAATTGTCTTGCTATTTATCAGACGCTTCTTGCTGAAGTCGAGGAGAATCGCTTGTGGAGCAAAGAACACGCGCATACACAACTTCTAAATATGCTTTCTTTAAGCTTAAAGGATTTTTTTGATGCGCGCATAAAACTTGAAGGTTTGGGACTCCTAAAAACCTACGTGCAGACAGAAAATGAAGACCGTCGTTATGTGTATGAAGTCTTGCCACCGCTAAGTCCTGCGCAATTCTTCAACGATGGTTTATTAAATATTTATTTGTATAGTAAAATCGGGGCGCGCCAGTACAACCGGCTACGTCAATTTTTTGCTGATGATGCCTTTCATGAGTCCGATTTTCAAGAAGTGACGCGTGCCTTCCAAGACGTGTTTGAAGCGTTTCGCTTGAATGAAGTTGCGAGTCCAGAAGTGGAAAACGAAGAGTTGTTTGCTAAAAATCGGCCGAAAGAAATTGAACTGGACGCGAAAAATTTTGATTTCAAGACGTTCTACCAAATTTTGTCGCCGAATTTAATTCGCCGTTCTGCCATCACAAAAGAAGTGGAGCAGACGATTTTAAATATGAATAGCATTTACGGCACCGCTGAAAAGGAAATGACGAGCTTTTTATATCGCGCATTAAATACAGACGGCTCCATCAATTGCGAACTTTTGCGGAAAATCATTCGGGACAGCTATCAAATTGAGCACCGCGCTCTGCCGACTTTGCAGACGAAGCAGGAAAATGTAGACGCAGCGCCTCCGCTCGAAATGAATGACGAAACAGCGTTACAACTCTACCTTGAACGTGTGACCCCGTTCCAACTTTTAGTCGATATTGCGGACGGAGCAACGCCTGCTGAAACGGATTTACGCGTTGTCGAGGACGTGATGACACAACAAAATTTACCAGAACCCGTCATGAATGTGCTCATTGAATACGTCCTTTTACGGCTTGACCGCAAGCTTTCGAAGAACTACATGATGACGATTGCGGCTCATTGGAAGCGTAAAAATGTGAAGACGGCAAAGGAAGCAATGGAGCTGGCGCTTTCTGAACATGAGAAATATAAACGTTTGAAGGAAGAACCGGAAAATAACACAAAACGAAATCGTCATTTTTCCCAAAATAAAAGAAAAGAAGTGCTGCCAGATTGGTTCGATAAAGAAGAAACCAAACCAGCAGACAGTAAGCTCTCGGATAAAGAGAAAACAGCACTTGAAGAGCAAGTTCAAAAAATAAAAGAACAATTGAAAAGGTAGGTGAAACAAGTGGATAAAATCGAACGTACGCTAGGCCAGTTATTTGAAGGACGGGACTTTGAAAAGGAATACCAACAAGTGAAAGAACAAGTCCTGTCGTATGAACCTATTCGCGCATTTTTGGCGGAAAACAAGACGGATATTTCCGAACAAATGATCAATCAAAATATTTCTAACCTTTATGAATTTATGACGCAAGACCGAAATTTTAAAGAAAAGAAAGAAACGCTTATGCCTGGATACGCGCCAAAACTTGTTTTAAACGGTGAATTTATGACGGTGACATACTATCCAACACCAGAAAAAATCGAACAAGACAAGCGCCGTGCTGTAGAAAGACGGATTCGCTCGCTTTATATGCCGAAACAAGTTGTCGAAGCCTCGCTCGACCAATTTTACACAGATGAGGATGCGCGGCAATATGCGCTCGTGGAAGCTTTTAATTTTTTGAAAGAATATGAAGCTGATGCTGGCATGGTAAAAGGCTTATATATTCATGGTAGTTTTGGTACAGGAAAGTCCTATTTGCTAGGAGCCATTGCAAGAGAACTCGCGCTACGCGGCGTTTCGACAACGCTTGTTTATTTACCTGAGTTCATGCGTGAAATTAAGCAATCGATTTCCGATAATACCGTAGGCGAAAAAATCCAGTTTGCCAAAGAAACAGAAGTCCTTATGCTCGATGATATTGGGGCAGAAGCGATGACAGCTTGGACGCGCGATGAAGTGCTCGGCGCGATTTTACAATTCCGCATGCAAGAGCAACTGCCAACATTTTTCTCATCGAACTACAACATGGCACAACTCGAAAACCACCTTACTTTTTCACAAAACGGGATGGAAGAGCAACTAAAAGCACGACGCATCATGGAGCGCATTCGCTTTTTAGCCAAAGAAATCGAATTGAACGGCACCAATCGCCGAAATTAAAATTTTTAAAGAAAAGCTTGCAAAAAAATTTCTTTGTGCGTATAATGAGTACTAATAAATCACAAGTAATGATAAGGACAACCGCTTAATGGCATGTTTCAGAGATGGAGGGGTAGCTGAGAACCTCCTAACAGTAAATTAAGTTGGACCACCTTTGAACTTCTATCTGGAACGCTTAGCTAGTAAAGATAGACGATTCGCTCACGTTAACGGCGACAAGAGGGAGTAAGCTCGTCTTATTCCAAATCTTGGGTGGAACCACGAGTATACAAACTCGTCCCTTGTTTAGAGGGGCGAGTTTTTTTGTTGTTCTTTATTCATTAGTTGTAATCTAAATAAAGGAGTAGATCACATGAAAATTTCATTCCCAGATGGCGCAGTAAAAGAATTTGATAAGGGCGTTTCAACTGCAGACATCGCAGAATCAATCAGCCCAAGTCTTAAAAAGAAAGCATTAGCAGGAAAAATAAATGGCACATTGGTTGACTTAGTGACACCAATTGAAGAAGACGGGGCAATTGAAATTGTGACTCCTGACCACGCGGATGCGCTTGGCATTTTACGTCACAGCTCCGCTCACCTTTTAGCTCAAGCGGTAAAACGATTATATCCAGATGCTAAATTTGGCGTTGGACCAGCGATTGACACAGGATTTTACTATGACATTGATACAGACAGCGTGATTAGTGAAGAATCATTTGCTGCGATTGAAAAAGAAATGCAAAGTATTGTGCGCGAAAACTTACCTATTTCTCGCGAAGTGGTTTCTCGTGACGAAGCAATTAAACGGTTTAAGGCTATCAATGATCCTTATAAAATTGAATTAATTGATGCCATTCCTGAAGATGAGAACGTCACAATTTATACGCAAGGCGAGTTTTTCGACTTATGCCGCGGAATTCACGTGCCATCTACAGGCAAAATCCAAATTTTCAAATTGTTGAGTGTTGCTGGGGCATATTGGCGTGGTGACAGCAATAATAAAATGCTTCAACGGATTTACGGAACTGCCTTTTTCGATAAGAAAGACTTGGCGAACTTTTTAAAAATGCAAGAAGAAGCTCGTGAACGTGACCATCGTAAACTTGGAAAAGAGCTCGATTTATTTGCAAACTCAGCTGAAGTTGGTCAAGGGTTGCCACTATGGTTACCGAAAGGCGCAACAATTCGCCGCGTGATTGAGCGTTACATTGTAGATAAAGAAGAACGTTTAGGTTATAATCACGTCTACACTCCAGTAATGGCGAATGTTGAGTTGTATAAAACAAGTGGTCACTGGGATCACTATCATGAAGATATGTTCCCAACTATGAAAATGGATAATGAAGAGCTAGTTCTTCGCCCAATGAACTGCCCACACCACATGATGATTTATAAAAATGACATTCATAGTTACCGAGAATTACCAATTCGTATCGCGGAACTTGGTCTTATGCACCGCTACGAAATGAGTGGCGCACTTTCTGGCTTACAACGTGTTCGAGGCATGACTTTAAACGACGCACACGTTTTCGTTCGTCCTGACCAAATTAAAGATGAGTTTAAACGCGTTTTGGAACTTATTTTAGAAGTGTATAAAGACTTCAATATCAACGACTTTAATTTCCGTCTAAGCTACCGCGATCCTGAAAACACTGAAAAATACTTTGATGATGATGCGATGTGGGAAAAAGCGCAAACTATGTTAAAAGAAGCGATGGACGAAATGGGCATGGATTATTTCGAAGCAGAAGGCGAAGCTGCTTTCTACGGACCGAAACTCGACGTGCAAGTTAAAACTGCGATTGGCAAGGAAGAAACACTTTCGACAGTACAACTGGACTTCTTGCTCCCTGAACGCTTTGATTTAACTTATATCGGGGAAGACGGGGAAAAACATCGCCCAGTCGTGATTCACCGCGGTGTAGTTTCAACGATGGAACGTTTTGTTGCCTACCTAATTGAAGAGTATAAAGGGGCTTTCCCAACTTGGCTTGCGCCCGTGCAAATGGAAATTATCCCAGTTAATGCAGATGCACATTTAGCCTATGCAAAAGATGTGCAAGACAAATTGCAACGCGCTGGTCTACGTGTAGAAATTGATGACCGCAATGAGAAACTCGGGTATAAAATCCGCGAAGCGCAAACTCAAAAAATCCCTTACGCACTCGTTCTTGGGGATCAGGAAGCAGAAAGCGGCGAAGTAAATGTCCGTAAGTATGGTTCAAAAGACTCCGAAACAATAAAACTAGAAGACTTTATCCAAAAAGTGCTTCAAGAAGTGAATAAATATTAAGCAAATGCGCTTTTCTTGCAATAGTTGTTGTGAGAAAAGCGTTTTTCCGTTATACTAGAACGAGATTAGAAAAGCGAGGGCTTAAATTATGGATGTAAATCATGTAGAACTTGTCATTAGTGCGGTTTGGCAAGAGCAATATCCGGCAGACTCTTTGCCTGAATTTGCGCTAGCAGGACGCTCTAACGTTGGGAAATCTTCATTTATCAATAAAATGATTCGCAGAAAAAGCATGGCGCGAATCTCACAAAAACCTGGCAAAACGCAGACACTTAATTTTTATAAAATAGAAGAAAAATTTTATTTTGTCGATGTTCCAGGCTACGGTTTTGCTAAAGTTTCTAAGCGTGAGCGTGAAAAGTGGGGCGAAATGATTGAAACGTATATTACTTCACGCGAACAATTGCGGGCAGTCATTCAAATTGTCGATTTAAGACACAAACCAACAAATGACGATGTAATGATGTACGAATTTCTTAAATACTATCAAATTCCTGTCATTATTATTGCGACAAAGGCAGATAAAATCCCACGTAGTAAATGGCAGAAACATGCTAAAATCGTACGCGAAACACTCGATTTTGATAAAGATGATAATTTCGTCATGTTCTCTTCGGAAACAGGTATGGGGAAAGAAGAGGCATGGGAATTCATTGAACAAAAGATGAGCTGAATGACGACCATTCAAGCTCATTTTTTTGTGGCAGATTATAATTTTTACAAACTAGCTAATTGAACTTCGACCTAGTAAAATGCTAAAATAAAATTATCTCAATTGTAGGGGGACTTTTAGATGTACATATTGTCTGTCGGGCTTAACCATAAAACGGCACCCATCGAGATTAGGGAGAAGCTCGTCTTCCAAACATCAGCAGCAGAACTGGCACTGAGCACATTAAACAAGGAAAAAAGCATCCTTGAAAATGTGATTATTTCAACATGCAATCGAACCGAAATTTTCGCTGTTGTGGATCAGCTTCACACAGCGCGTTATTATATGAAACGCTTTCTTGCAGAATGGTTTCAAGAAGATATGGATACACTCGCGAATTACCTCTTTTTTTACGAGGAAAAACAGGCCGTTAAGCATCTCTTTGAAGTTGCTGCCGGGCTGGATTCACTCGTTTTGGGGGAAACGCAAATTTTAGGTCAAGTCAAACAAGCTTTCCAATTGGCGCAATCAGTTGGAACAACCGGAACGCTATTAAACCAGCTTTTTCCTGAAGCGATTCGATTTGCAAAAAAGACACACCATGATACACGCATAAATGAAAATGCGGTTTCAGTGAGCTACGCAGCCGTTGAAGTCGCAAAATCAATTCATACAAACTTAGATAAGCAATCCGTCTTATTACTTGGCGCTGGCAAAATGAGCGAACTCGCATTAAAAAATTTAACTGGCAGTGGTGTGCAAAATGTTACAATTATGAACCGAACCGAGCAGACTGGTTTTGAGCTCGCACGTCATTTTCATGCGTCGTTTTCACCGATGCAAAAATTACAAGTGGAAATGGAACAAGCGGATATCATTATCGTTTCAACTGGGGCAAATGAATTCGTTATTACGGAAAGCATGGCAAAAAATGCCGTTTTAAAACGGTCAAAGCCACTGCTCATTATCGATATTGCTCTGCCACGTAATGTCGAACCTGCATGCGCACAATTAGCCAATGTATTCTTATATGATTTAGATGATCTGGATGGTATTATTTCGGCAAATACGGAAGAACGCAAACAAATCGTCAAGGCCTTAGAATTTGAAATTGAAGCCGAAACTGCTGCCTTTTTTGAATGGGAGAAGCAGTTAGGTGTTGTTCCTTTAATTCGTGAACTTAGAGAAAAGGCGCTATGCATTCAATCTGAAACGATGAAAAGTCTCGAGAACAAGCTGCCGGGCTTGACGGAGCGTGAGTATGTGCTGATTGGCAAACATATGAAGAGCATTATTAACCAACTTTTAAAAAATCCGGTTTCAGAAATCAAGGAAATGTCCATTGACGCCGATTCTGAAATGAAAATCCAATTATTTAAAGAAATTTTTGGACTGCAGGTAACTGAATCTTCGCAGAACGCTAAAGAAATGAGGAAAACCTATGAAACGTGAAATAATTGTTGGCTCAAGAAAGAGCAAACTAGCTTTAACACAGACGGGGCATGTCATCAGCGCATTGCAAGCAAAATTTCCAGATGTTACGTTTAAAATTCATGAAATCGTGACAAAAGGCGACCGAATCTTAGACGTCACGTTAAGTAAAGTTGGTGGAAAAGGACTTTTCGTTTCAGAAGTTGAGCAGGCTTTAGTTGATAAAAAAATTGATTTCGCTGTTCATAGTATGAAAGACGTGCCTTCCGAACTGCAAGAAGGTTTAACAATTGGCGCTATCCCAAAAAGAGAATCTCCTTATGATTGCGTTGTTTTTGCAGAAAAAACCAACTTGGATGAGCTTCCGCAAGGCGCTGTCATTGGAACGAGTAGTTTACGTCGTGCTTCGATGTTAAAACGCTATCGCGCAGATTTTCAAATCAAGTCAATTCGCGGCAACATTGATACGCGCTTAAAAAAATTGTATGCGGAAGATTTCGATGCTATCCTTCTGGCAGAAGCTGGTTTATCGCGTATGGGCTGGCTTTCTGATGAAACGTTAAGAAGGCAAACCCTCGATGCCACAACTTGCTTACCGGCAGTCGGACAAGGTGCCCTCGCAATTGAATGCCGAAATGATGACGCAGAAGTACTCGCGATGCTTAGCGAAATCCATGATACAGAAACGGCTTTTTGTGTACGTGCTGAACGCGCCTTTTTAAAAACGCTAAACGGCGGCTGTGAAATCCCAATTGCTGGTTTTGCCCAAAAAGAAGCTGACGGCGGACTTGTCTTCACTGGATTCGTTGGAAGCGTTGATGGCTTGACACGCTTAGACGTGCAAACAAGTGGCGACACCCCAGAAACAATTGGCATTGAAGCGGCCAATATCCTTTTAAAGCAGGGCGCAAAAGAACTAATTGACGCGCTTCGTTCGCTATGAAGACGGTCGTTTTAACGCGTGAAGTAGCGAAAAATCACGAGGCCATTCGAAATCTAGAAAAAAAGGCTATTCGCGCTATTTCGATACCACTAATTGAAACACGCCCACTCCCGTTAGAACAAGAAATAATTCTTGATACGTATGACTGGCTTTTTTTTACAAGCCAAAATGCTGTGCACTATTTTTTCAAGCGTTTCAAAAAATGTCCACCTACACTCAAAATAGCTGTCATTGGTTCAAAAACAGCAGATGCCTTAAAAAAATATAATTTGCATGCTGATTTTATTCCGAGCGAATTCGAAACGGAGGCTTTTGTTTTTGAGTGGTTGCAATTTATAAGTGGAAATCCGGCGGTCCTTTTTCCGCAAAGCTTGAAGGGGCGGAGCGTTATCCCAACTTTACTAAAAGAAAAAGGGATTTTGGTGAACCGAGTGTTTTTATATGACACGTTTATGCCGGAAGTTGCACCTAGTCAGTTGCGCGCTTTCATGGAAGCAGAAGACAACTTTTACATCGCTTTTGCGAGCCCTTCTGCATGGGAAAATTTCAAAAAAATTATTAAAAAAAAGGCTGTTTGTAAATCAGTTAAAATTGCTTCGATTGGCTCTGTTACAAGTGAAGCAATCGAGCGAGATGGCTTTAAAGTCGATGTTCAGCCGACAATATTTACGATGGATAATTTACTAAAGGAGATAGAAAATGATGAATTTTGATAGACATCGCCGACTAAGGTCATCTGGCGCAATGCGTGACTTAGTTCGTGAAAATACCTTAACAATGAACGACTTCATATACCCACTTTTTGTTAAAGAAGAAGGCGATGAGGTGACAGAAGTTGCTTCTATGCCCGGCGTGTACCAATACCCTCTATCTGCATTAAAGCAAGAGATAGAAAGCGTTGTTGCGTGCGGTATCCAAGCAGTCATTTTGTTCGGAATTCCTTCTGAAAAAGATGCAATCGGAACAGGTGCCTTTCATTCGCACGGTATCATTCAAAGAGCGACGAAACTAATTAAAGAAACATATCCCAATCTTCTTGTAGTCGCTGATACGTGCCTATGCGAATTTACTGACCACGGGCATTGCGGGCTTGTTCAAGGTGAACGCATCTTAAATGATGAATCGCTTGACATTCTCGTTCAAACCGCTGTCAGCCAAGCGAGTGCTGGAGCTGATATTATTGCGCCGTCCAACATGATGGATGGCTTTGTCCAAGCTATCCGCCGTGGCCTTGACGAAGCAGGTTTTGAAAATATCCCCATCATGTCATATGCCGTGAAATATGCCTCAGCTTTCTATGGCCCGTTTCGTGATGCCGCAGATGGCGCGCCGCAATTTGGCGACCGGAAGACGTATCAAATGGATCCAGCCAATCGCCATGAAGCCTTTTTAGAAGCTAAAAGCGACGAAAAAGAAGGCGCAGACTTTATTATCGTCAAACCCGCTTTAGCGTATTTAGACATTGTTCGCGATGTCCGAAACGAAACACATCTACCCGTTGTCGCCTATAACGTAAGTGGCGAATACGCAATGGTTAAAGCCGCTAGCCAAAACGGTTGGATTGATGAAGAAAAAATCGTGATGGAAATGCTCCTCAGCATGAAGCGCGCAGGGGCTGACTTAATCATCACTTACTTTGCGAAAGATGTTGCGACTTATCTAAACAAGCAGGAGGGATAACATTGGATTTTTCAAACTCAAAAAAAGCTTTTTCTGAAGCAATAAAGCTCATGCCTGGTGGGGTCAACAGCCCTGTTCGGGCATTTAAATCGGTCGACGCAGCACCCGTCTTTATGGACCACGGAACTGGTGCCTATTTAACTGACATCGATGGCAACAACTATATTGATTATGTTTTATCTTGGGGGCCACTCATTTTAGGCCATGCAAATCCAAATGTGGTGGAGGCCCTGACAAAAACTATCCAAAAGGGCACAAGTTTCGGGACGCCCACAGAAATTGAAAATGAATTAGCTAAACTGGTCATTGACCGTGTGCCATCAATTGATATTGTGCGTATGGTTTCTTCAGGTACGGAAGCAACGATGAGCGCCATTCGCCTAGCAAGAGGCTACACAAAACGCGACAAGATTTTAAAATTTGAGGGCAGCTATCACGGTCATGGTGACTCTCTTTTAATTAAAGCAGGGTCTGGTGTCGCAACGCTTGGTTTACCTGACTCTCCCGGTGTCACGAGCGGACTTGCACAAGATACTATTACCGTCCCTTATAACGATTTAGAGAGTGCGCGTCTAGCTTTCAGTCATTACGGCGAGCAAATTGCATGCGTCATCGTTGAACCCGTTGCTGGGAATATGGGTGTGGTTCCACCAATTGCCGGCTTTTTAGAAGGACTTCGCAAGCTCACTACTGAATATGGTAGTCTGCTTATTTTCGATGAAGTAATGACAGGTTTCCGCGTCGATTATTATTCTGCTCAAGGCTACTACGTTGTGACGCCAGACTTAACGTGTCTTGGGAAAGTGATTGGCGGGGGAATGCCCGTTGGCGCTTATGGCGGAAAACGAGAAATTATGGAACAAATTGCTCCAGCTGGGCCTATTTATCAGGCTGGTACATTGTCGGGTAACCCATTGGCTATGACCGCTGGCTATGAAACGATTTCTCAACTAACGCCACATCACTATGACCAGTTTCGCAGCTTAATTAAACGCATGGAAGAAGGCCTCACAAGTATTTCAGCAAAATATGAAGTGCCGCTATCTATCAATAAGGCGGGTTCCATGTTTGGCTTTTTCTTCACAGACAAAAAAGTGACGAATTTTGAAGAAGCTAAGACGAGCGATTTGAATTTCTTTAATGCTTATTATCGCGAAATGTTAAATCAAGGCATTTTCTTGCCACCATCTCAATTTGAAGGCATTTTCATTTCTACAGCTCATACAGAAAAGGAAATCGATAAGACGCTTGAAGCTTTTGAACAAACGTGTAAAACATTGAAAGCCAATTGACGAAATAGCCTCATTTTGGTAAACTACAAATATATATTGATAAAAAGCTTTGAAGAGGAAGAGTAAATTATTTTCGTTTTTTTAGAGAGAAAGTGGTTGGTGAAAACTTTCATTCGAAATAATTGAAGGTAGCCTCGGAGCTGCTTTTCTGAACAATAAAGTAGGAGAAGCCGGTGAAACTCATCGTTAAACGAATGAAGTGCTCAAAATTTTTGAGTAAAAAGGTGGTACCGCGAATCCAAACTCTTTTCGTCCTTTTATAAGGACAAGAAGAGTTTTTTTATTTGATAAAAATAGGAGGTTTTAAGATGGAAAACCAAAATGAAATTGAAATGCCAACTAAATATGAACCAAATAACGTAGAAGAAGGTAAGTATGCTTGGTGGCTTGAACAGGGCTTTTTTAAAGCAGAAGGGAATTTAGAAAAAGAGCCTTATAGCGTTGTAATTCCCCCGCCAAACGTGACTGGTAAACTTCATTTAGGGCACGCTTGGGACACTACATTGCAAGACATTATTACCCGTATGAAACGCATGCAAGGTTTCGATACATTATATTTACCGGGTATGGATCATGCTGGAATCGCTACTCAAGCAAAAGTGGAAGCTAAATTAAAAGAATCAAATATTTCTCGTCATGACATTGGCCGCGAAAAATTTCTTGAGAAATCTTGGGAATGGAAAGAAGAATATGCCTCTTTTATTCGCGAACAATGGGAAAAATTAGGGTTAGGTCTAGACTATTCAAGAGAACGCTTCACGCTAGACGCAGGTCTTTCAGATGCTGTAAAAAAAGTTTTTGTTTCTCTATACGAAAATGGTTTAATCTACCGCGGACAATATATTATTAACTGGGATCCGGTTGCTAAAACTGCGCTTTCCGATATTGAAGTTATTCATAAAGAAGTGGAAGGAAACTTCTACCATTTAAAATACCCTCTAGCTGATGGTTCTGGCTTTTTAGAAGTGGCAACAACTCGTCCTGAAACCATTCCTGGCGATACAGCGGTTGCTGTGCATCCAAAAGACGAACGCTACACACATTTAATTGGGAAAACTATTTTACTTCCCATCTTAAATCGCGAAATCCCAATTGTTGCAGATGAGTATGTGGAACGCGACTTTGGCTCTGGCGCTGTTAAAATCACACCCGCTCATGACCCTAATGATTTTGAAGTTGGGAACCGTCATGATTTACCACGGATTATTATTATGAATGAAGACGGTACAATGAACGAAGCTTCTGGTAAGTACAACGGCATGGATCGTTTTGAAGCACGTAAAGCTATCATTCAAGATTTTAAAGAGCTTGATTTATTTATTAAACAAGAACCTCATATGCATGCAGTAGGGCATTCAGAACGTACTGATGCTGTCGTAGAGCCATATTTATCTATGCAATGGTTCGTCAAAATGGGACCTTTAGCAGAAGCTGCTATTGCGATACAAAAAGAAGAAGAAACAAAAGTTAATTTCGTTCCAAATCGCTTTGAGAAGACGTATACCACTTGGATGGAAAACATTCACGATTGGTGTGTATCAAGACAACTATGGTGGGGGCATCGCATTCCTGCTTGGTATCACAAAGAAACTGGCGAGATTTATGTTGGTGAGAAAGCACCAGAAAATATTTCTGAATGGGAACAAGATGAAGATGTCTTAGATACGTGGTTTAGTTCTGCACTTTGGCCTTTTTCAACTATGGGTTGGCCAGATACTGATGCTTCTGATTATAAGCATTTCTTCCCGAATCACACATTAGTAACAGGATACGACATCATTTATTTTTGGGTTTCACGAATGATTTTCCAATCCGTGGAATTCACAGGAGAACGTCCATTCAAAGATACACTTATTCATGGACTTGTACGTGATGCAGAAGGACGTAAAATGTCAAAATCTCTAGGCAATGGCGTAGATCCAATTGATGTTATTGATAAATATGGCGCTGATTCATTGCGTTACACACTATCAACAGGAACCTCACCAGGGCAAGATTTGAAATTTAGCTTTGAAAAAGTTGAAGCATCTTGGAATTTTATTAATAAAATCTGGAACGCTTCACGATTTGCGCTTATTAATATGGATGGCTTACAATACGATGAAATTGATTTATCAAAAATTATTGAAGTAAGTGATAAATGGATATTAACTCGTTTAAATGAAACCATTGAAACTGTTACTGCACTTTCTGAAAAATACGAGTTTGGAGAAGTGGGACGGACATTGTACAATTTTATTTGGGATGAGTTTTGTGATTGGTATATTGAAATTGCAAAAATTTCCTTGTACGGTGAAGATCAAGAAGCGAAGAAAACTACTCGTTCAGTTCTTGCTTTTGTACTGGATAATACAATGCGATTACTTCACCCATTTATGCCATTTGTTACAGAAGAAATTTGGCAAAATTTACCGCATAAAGGCGAGTCTATTACTGTTGCTGCATGGCCGCAAGTAGATGAAAGTCACATTGATCGTGCATCATCTGAAGCAATGAAAACTTTGGTTGATATTATTCGCGCAGTGCGTAACATCCGAGCTGAAGTTAACACACCTTTAAGTAAACAAATTAAAATTGAACTTAAACCAGCCAATAAAAAATTCAAAACCATTTTGGAAGAAAATATTTCTTACCTTGAACGCTTCTGTAATCCAGAAACGTTGACAATTTCTTTTGATTTGACACCATCTGATTCAGCAATGACCGCAGTCATATCCGGTGTAGAAATCTATTTACCATTAGAAGGTTTAATTAATATTGAGGAAGAAATTGCTCGCTTAGAGAAAGAACTTGAGAAGTGGAACAAAGAAGTGGCAAGAGTTCAAGGCAAACTATCCAATGAACGCTTTATTTCAAAAGCTCCGGAAAAAGTTGTTGCAGAAGAAAAAGCGAAAGAACAAGATTATTTAGCTAAAAAAGCATCCGTTGAAGAACGTATTGCTAATTTGAAGAAAAACTAATCTAAATGACAGCCTTATTGAATAAGATAGGGCTGTTTTTTAAGGGAGCTGGTATATTTGAAATTCACTTCATATGATGAAGCTTTAGATTGGATTCATGGAACGTTACGCCTAGGAATTAAACCAGGGCTTTCGCGAATGGAAAAAATGTTAGAAACGCTAGGAAATCCAGAGAAAAAAGCAAAATGGATTCACGTTGCTGGAACTAACGGAAAGGGTTCTACATTAACATTTATTCGCTCCGTTCTTGAAGCAGAAGGATATCGAATTGGGACTTTCACATCCCCATATATCGAACGGTTTAATGAGCGCATTTCTGTCAATAATGAACCGGTTTCAGATGAGATGATTGTAACGTTAGCTAATCGTGTTGCTCCTATAGCTTCCGAAATCGCCAAAACCGATTTTGGCCCTCCATCAGAATTTGAAATTATCACGACAATGATGTTTCTTTACTTTGCAGAATATGATCAAATCGATTTTGGAATCATTGAAGTTGGGTTAGGTGGCCGCCTTGATTCAACGAATGTGTTAACGCCACTTATTTCTGTTATTACAACAATAGGCCTTGATCATATGGAGTTTCTAGGTAATTCTATTGAAGAAATTGCGCTTGAAAAAGGTGGTATTATCAAGCAAAACGTCCCAACCGTTTCAGGTGTAGTTCAACCAAGCGTGATAGATGTATTGCAAAAATTAGCCAATAAGCAAAATTCTACTATTTATTTTTACGGCAAGGATTTTAATTCTAAAAAAGTTTCAAAAAATAGTTTTGTTTTTCATACAAAAAATCAAGAACTTCCTAATCTTGAAACAGGTTTAAATGGTGATCACCAAATTCAAAACGCTTCTGTTGCCATTCAAACGTTATTTATTTTACGGGAAATAGGTGATATTTCTCTAACTACGAAATCTATTTATCAAGGCTTAAAAGAGGCTTTTTGGCCGGGAAGATTAGAAAAAATTCAAGGGCTGCCTAATTTTGTCTTGGACGGCGCACACAACCCTGAAGGCATTCAATCGCTTATTAATAATTTACAACACGAAGATAATATAGAACTTCTAATTAGCATTTTAAGTGATAAAGATTATACGAGTATGATTCAATCTCTAAAAAAACTTCAACATGTACAGCTCTATCTAACAACTTTTGATTTTCCAAGATCTCTTTCGAAGGACGATGTGAAACGAATTTCAAAAGAAAACGGAATAAACGCTGTACTAGATTGGAAAGAATTTATACAGGAAAAACAATCGGCTAAATTGACGACGACTATATATATTTCAGGCTCGCTCTATTTTATTTCGGAAGTTCGAAAATTTTTATTAAGAAAGTAGTGTTTGATTTTCTCCTCCTAGATGGGGGAGTTTTTTTAATATAGTTTATCGCAAACTAAAATGCAAACGGTGAAAAAAAGATTTTACGAAGAAAGTCTGCCTACAAAATTGCATTTTTAACTAAGCAAACTTTACGAATTTAAATGTAATTCATTTCCAAAATAGATTTTTATCAATATGACTTTCTTAAAAAATACTGATAGAATCTAGAAAAAATGGAGGTTCAAATAAATTGTGCTATATGTTTGTTTTTATTTACAGTTCGATCTTTGGTTCTTTTTTACACGTTTGCGCGCAAAATTCACCACAAAAGAAACCATTTCTATTTCGTCATTCTCATTGCGATTACTGCAAACAGGAAATCTCATTCAAACACATGATTCCAATTGTTTCATATATCGTCCAAAAAGGGAAAACAATTTGCTGTCAAAAAGCGCTACACAAGATGTATTTTTGGCAAGAAATTACTTTTCCAATTTTAATGCTTGTCCTGTATCAATTTTATCTTATGCATCATATCGGTATGGTTCATTTCATTGTATTTCTCTTTTTGTATTATTTTCTTTTAACAGATATTTATTTTCTGCATGTTCCTAACCTTGCATTGGGCTTTTTTCTAACAATAATACTCATTTTTCAATTTTTAAATCAAGCGGTTTTATTCGCTACTATACAACTTATAATTAGCTTTATCGCTTATAGTGCCTGTTATTATTTTGTCAAAAAAGGATTTGGACTAGGGGATATTAAAATATTGATTATTCTAGGTACTGCAGTTGGATTTGCAACAAGTTATAAAATATTTATCTACGCGCTGACAATTGCTGCCATTTCTTTAGGTGTAGCCTGTTTAACCCATAAAATTTCACGAAAAAAAATGATTCCTTTTGTCCCATTTATATTTCTTGGGTATTTAAGTTATTTATGTTTGAAAGTCGGTGGATTTGAATGAATTTAAAATTGGACGACCCGCCTAGGGAAAAATTAGTAAGGCATGGCCCTGATGCACTAACTCTCTCTGAATTGATGGCTTTAATTATTGAAACAGGAACAAAAAACGAGTCTGTCCTTTCTGTGGCGAATCGGATTGTTATGCGCTTTAGGGAACTGGATAGCGTTCAACACGCTACAATCGAAGAATTTCAAAAAATAAATGGTATCGGCATTGCAAAAGCTGCGAAAATTGTTGCAGCACTTGAAATGGGAAAAAGGCTAAATCAAAACGAAAAAAGCACAACTTATGTGATAAAAACACCGTTTGATGCAGTTTCAATTGTGCAGCCGGAACTTAGTTTTTTATATCAAGAACATTTTCACTGTGTCTTTTTAAATGTTAAAAATCAAATTATTCATCGCGAAACAGTGTTTATCGGTAGTTTAAACATTAGTGTTGTGCACCCACGTGAAGTTTTTCGAATTGCACTAAAATTATCTGCTGCTTCGCTTATTTGTTTTCATAATCATCCATCTGGTGATCCAACGCCTTCACAAGAAGATATCAGAGTCACAAAACGGCTTGCAAATTCTGGTGAGCTATTAGGTATTCGCCTGCTAGACCACATTATTATAGGCAAAAACAGCCATCTTAGTATGAAAGAAAAAAAGTATTTCTAAAGAAAACTTTAATTTTATTTCTTCTTATTAAAAATTAATGCCGTGATGAAACAGTTATGTTATAATGTAATGGTTGTATATGTGTTTAGATAGAAATAGTGGCACTCGAGGGATAAGGTAAACTTAATTTTTGAACTGTGCAAATGTGTCAGCTTCATTATTACTTATACAAAAGTTAATTTTTGAAAGAAAAGGAGAATACAGATGTTTGGATTTGGAAACAAAGATATCGGCATTGACTTAGGAACTGCGAATACACTTGTATACATGAAAGGAAAGAGTATTGTTTTAAGAGAGCCTTCCGTTGTTGCGATGAAGAAAGACACGCAAGAAATAGTGGCAGTTGGTAATGAAGCTAAAAATATGATTGGTAGAACACCAGGCAATATTGTAGCTATTCGTCCAATGAAGGACGGGGTAATCGCGGATTATGATACAACAGCAGCCATGATGAAGTATTATATCCAAAAAGCTAGCAAAGGAATGAGCGCTAGCAAACCATTTGTAATGATTTGTGTTCCTTCTGGCATCACTGGCGTAGAAAAACGAGCAGTTATTGATGCAACAAGACAAGCTGGGGCAAAAGATGCTTATACAATTGAAGAACCATTCGCTGCAGCAATTGGTGCTGGGCTTCCTGTATGGGATCCGACTGGTAGCATGGTTGTCGATATTGGTGGGGGAACTACTGAAGTTGCTGTTATTTCTCTAGGAGGTATTGTCACAAGCCGTTCAGTACGTACTGCAGGTGATGACCTTGATGAATCTATTATTAATTACATTCGTAAAAAATATAACTTACTTATTGGCGATCGTACTGCTGAGTCCATTAAAATGGAAATTGGTTCTGCCGATGCTACAAATCTCAATTTAGAACCTTTCAGTATACGTGGTCGTGATTTGGTAACTGGCTTACCAAAAACAATCGAAGTAACACCTGAAGAAGTTAGCGAAGCACTATCCGATACCATTTCAGCTATTATTGATGCGGTTAAGAGTACACTTGAAAATACACCGCCCGAATTGTCAGCTGATATTATGGATAAAGGTATTGTACTTACTGGCGGAGGTGCGTTACTGCGCAATTTAGACTCTGTCATTTCTGAAGAAACAAAAATGCCTGTAATTATTGCGGATGAGCCGCTTGATTGTGTGGCAATTGGGACAGGGAAAGCACTTGAAAATATGGACTTGTATAAAAAGAAAAAAATGAACTAAATGGAACACTCATTTATTTCAACTAGAAAGTGTTAGCTTCAAATCGAAAAAAGAGGATTAACGAGATGAGGTGTTCATTATGCCACAATTTTTTCTAAATAAGCGTTTAATTATTATGCTGATAGCTATCATTGTTCTTGTGGCCCTTGTCGGTTTTTCTCTCAGAGACAGAGAAAATGCATCGTGGCCTGAACAATTTGTAAAAGATGTTGTTGGTTTTGGAGAAAATGTTGTTTCGAAACCAGCAAGCTTTGTTTCTGGTGTTATAAGTGGCGCGCAAGATTTAAAAAATACTTATACAGAGAATGAGCATTTAAAAGAACGTTTAGAAGAATTGGCGCAACTGGAAAGTGATGTTGCAGATTTACGAAAAGAGAATAAAGAATTAAAGGACTCACTTAATATTCAATCGAGTTTAAGCGATTATGATCCTATAAACGGTTCTGTCATTTCACGTAATCCGACAAATTGGAATGAGCAAGTTGAGATTGATAAAGGTTCAAGAGATGGCGTGAAACCTGATATGGCGGTTGTTACATCAGGTGGGCTAGTTGGGCGAATAACGACAACTGGTGCAAAGTCATCAACTGTTGAGCTATTAACATCGTCTGACACGCGTAATCGTGTTTCGGCAATGGTTCAAGGTAGCGCCTCGGCTTATGGGATTATTAATGGTTATAATAGTGATGATAAGTTATTGGAATTAAAACAATTACCTTATGATATGAAGTTTACGAAAGGCCAAAAGATTGTGACGTCGGGACTTGGTGGGAAATTCCCATCTGGCATTTTTATTGGAACCATTGAAAAAGTTGAAACAGATAAAATGGGATTGTCACAAACTGCTTATGTAAAGCCAGGAGCTGATATGTATGATTTAAATCATGTGACGATTTTAAAACGTACTGCGGAAACTTCTACGTCTGGTGATGAAAATACTGATTCGTCTGGAGGCAATTAGTCATGAATGTCAAGAAAATCATTTGGCTTCCGGCAATCATGATTGGTACTTTTATTTTAGAAGGTGTCGTTAGTCTTCAATTTGGACACGTATTATTTGGAGAAGAGAGATTGTTTATTCCTCATTTTCTTCTTATTATGTTAGTCATTATGACAGCTTTTTACAGACGAAATACGACGCTTATTTATGCATTTACTTTAGGGATTTTATTTGATATTTATTATACGGGTGTTATGGGTATTTACTTTGCTATTTTCCCATTCATCGTTTATATAACAGATAAGTTCTTGAAGGTTTTGCAGAATAATATCGTTCTAGTTGGCTTGATAGCTGTTTTTAATGTTATATTATGTGAAGTACTTGTTTATGCGTTTTATTATTTAATTGGAACAACGACAATGAGTTTCCCGGAATTCATTGATTATAGATTGTGGACAACGCTTATATTGAATTTTGCTTTTTATTTAGTTGTTTTCTTTCCGTTCCGATATTTCTTATTCAAATTAAAAAAATCTGAATCCTAATAAAAACAGCTAAAATCGTGTGAGTCATTATCAAGTATGGAAGGTTGCTATGCTTGATAAGCACGATTAAGCTGTTTTTTATGTTAAAGAGATAAAAGTTCTGCTATAATAAAACAAGCAATCGGTTTTAAGAAAATGAGTTTAGCGGGGTGATATGGGAATGAAAAAGAATGTCCAAATGAAAGGAACAAAAGAAGGTATTCAAATTTTCTTAAGCGACACTGCAAGTATTAACGAACTAGAAGCAGAATTGATTAGCCTTTTAAAAGAACAAAAAACAGCACCTTATTCTGGCGAGAAACTTTCGGTCCAAGTCCAAATTGGGAACCGGCTTTTTTCAGAAGAGGAAGAGGCTAGAATTGCGAAAATTATCGTTCAAAATAGCCAAATGAAGATTGGTGCTTTTTATAGTAACGTGATGACGAAGGCGGATGCGAAAAAGTGGAAAGAAGCAGATCAAATCTATTCGCTCGCAACAATCATTCGGTCTGGGCAGGTTATTCAAGTTACAGGTGATGTGCTTCTTATTGGTGACATTAATCCTGGTGGGCAAATACGGTCAACTGGAAATATTTTTGTCTTAGGGCAGATTAAAGGAATTGTACACGCTGGTTTTGAAGGCGATAAAGATTCGGTCATTGCTGGTAAATTCTTATATCCTTCGCAAGTGCGTATTGCGGAAAAGTTTTTTGGCTTTGATAGTGAAGATTATAAGGATATCGCGGATACGGAACTATTTTCAGCCTATATTCGCGAAGATGAAATCATAATTGATGACATACATAAAATTAGAAAAATTAGACCTGAAATTTCGAATTTTGAGGGAGGACGATAAACATGGGTGAGGCTATAGTCATTACTTCTGGGAAAGGTGGCGTTGGAAAAACAACTTCAACTGCCAATCTAGGAACAGCACTTGCACTTCAAGGCAAAAAAGTCTGCTTGGTTGATATGGATATTGGCCTTCGAAACTTAGATGTAGTACTTGGACTGGAAAACCGAATTATTTACGATTTAGTAGATGTAATCGAAGGGAGATGCAAGATTCATCAAGCTTTAATTAAAGATAAGCGTTTTGATGATTTACTGTTTCTTTTACCAGCTGCGCAAACTACGGATAAAACAGCTGTAAGTGCTGATCAAATGAAAACGTTAATCGATGAGCTAAAACCGGATTACGAATATATTTTAATTGATTCACCTGCAGGTATAGAAACTGGATATAAAAATGCTGTAGCTGGAGCTGATAAAGCCATTGTTGTTACAACACCTGAAATTTCTGCGGTTCGTGATGCAGATAGAATTATTGGTTTACTCGAAAATGAAGATATCGAGCCACCAAAATTAATTATTAATCGTATCCGTACACAAATGATGCAAAATGGGGATGTTATGGATATTGATGAAATTACAACGCATTTGTCCATCGAACTTCTAGGTATTATTATTGATGACGATGAGGTTATTCGTTCTTCAAATAGTGGAGATCCAGTTGCAATGTTACCGAATAATCGGGCATCACAAGGCTATAGAAACATTGTACGCCGCATTTTAGGCGAATCCATTCCACTTATGTCGATTGAAACTAAAAAAGAAGGCTTTTTTGCACGGTTAAAAAAACTTTTTAGTGGTAAATAATAGATGAGACAGGCCCTCTGAAAAGGGGGCTTTTTTTAAAGAAGGTGGGGATTTTAATGCCGCAACTTATTATTAATGCAAAAAATACGGAAAAACGAATTGCTGTCACTCATAATAAACAATTGGTTGATTTTCAACTTTTTCGGCCGAGCCAAAATGCTCAAGTAGGTCATATTTTTTTAGCGCAAATTGAAAAGATTGATAAAAAATTAGATGCTGCTTTTTTGAATCTTGGGTTTGAAAAGGGCTTCCTACATTTAAAAGACTTGCCTGAATACGTTGCCGCAACGCAAGGCGCACGTTTGCTTGTACAAGTTGTTCGAATGGGGTCGAAAACAAAATTGCCTCTTGTCACGGGGATTGTCGAGGTTTCAAATTCTTATTTGGTTTATATGAAAGGAAAATCATATGTATCGGTTTCAAAGCGCATAACTGAAAATGAGAAAACGAGGTTACGGGACACAGTGACCAATATTTTAAAGCCAGAAGAAGCGGTTATTATCCGTTCTGATGCGGAAAATTTGGCGGAAGCGGAGCTTTTTTCGCACTTGGAAGAATTGCGCGGGGAATTCGCTTTGCTTGAGCAGAAAGCGGCGAAACAAAAGCGTCCGGGACTTATTCATGCATCAGAAGATTTATTTTTTGAAAAAATCACACGTTTTATCGAGGCTTATCAGGTGAAAGAAGTTTTTTCTGATGTTTCCTTTCCGTTTGCTACAAAGTTAGTGGCAGACGATGATATTTTCGATACGTTTAAGCTGAGCGGGAGCCTTGTCAAATTGTTGCAGCCTATCGTTCATCTAAAAAACGGGTCTTCCTTGTTTATTGAAAAAACCGAAGCAATGTGGGTGATTGATGTGAATTCAGGGAGCTTTTCAGGTGATTTCACGAAGGAAAAAACAGTATCAAAAGTGAATTTTGAAGCTATTCCTGAAATTTTACGTCAAATGCGCCTGCGACAAATTAGTGGGTTTATTGTGATTGACTTTATTGGTGGTATGTCTGATGTTGATCATGCAAAACTTTTGGAGGAAATGGAACGTTTGGTGAGAGAAGAGCTCGTGACAACACAAGTTGCTGGTTTTTCGAAAACAGGGCTTATGCAACTAACACGGCGAAAAAAAGAGGCCTCTCTTCTTGAAATCACTTCTGATGTCTGTCCAAGTTGCAAAGGGATAGGGCATGTGAAATCTGCCAATTCACTTGCGTATGAACTCGAACGAGAGCTCAAAACATATAACCTTAGTTCGCTTAATTTTATTTTAATCATCACAACGGAAGCTGTTTTATCTGCTTTTTTAGATCTAGGCGTTTTAGCTGACGCACCAATTGACTGGGAAATTGCAGATGAAACGGTACCTTTTTATCAAATTGCGCGAGTAGAATAAAGATTGACACTAGAGACTCTGTATGATATTATTTTACTGTTATGTTTGTAGCGCACCACGCTACAACCGCACAGAATTGGGTCAAGTGCATTTTTGCCCCCAACGATGGCGAGTCTGAGTATGAGGAGGTGCAAGTATGTACGCAATTATTGAAACTGGTGGGAAACAAATCAAAGTTGAAGCTGGCCAAGAAATCTATGTTGAGAAATTAGCAGGAGAAGTTGGTGATGTGGTAACTTTTGATAAAGTTCTTTTCGTAGGCGGCGATGCAGCTAAGGTGGGTGTTCCTTTTGTTGAAGGAGCAACTGTTACGGCTAAGCTTACAAAACAAGGTCGCGCTAAGAAACTTACGGTTTATAAATATAAACCTAAGAAGAACTACCACAAAAAACAAGGTCATCGTCAACCTTACACAAAATTAACGATTGATGCAATCAATGCTTAATTTGAAAGGACGAAACCATGATTCAAGTCAATATTAATTGGAAAAATGAACAAATTGTTTCGTTTACAATGAGTGGACATGCTGATTTTGCGGAAAATGGGAGAGATCTTGTTTGTGCAGGGGCGTCATCCATTGTTTTTGGAATGATTGGTGCTTTAGAAGATATGGAAGGTGTTCCCCCGATTTTTGAAGAGGAATCCGGTTATCTTTTTTACACAGTTCCAGAAGAATTTGTAGCAAACAGTAATGTTCAAATCCTATTAAATGGAATGGTGAATCAACTTAGGTCATTAGCGTACAGCTATCCTGATCATATTAAAATAAACTCCAAATAGGAGGTGTATTTCATGTTAAAATTTGATATTCAACATTTTGCCCACAAAAAAGGCGGTGGTTCCACTTCCAATGGTCGTGATTCCGAGTCTAAACGTCTAGGAGCGAAACGTGCAGACGGTCAATTCGTTACTGGCGGTTCCATCCTTTATCGTCAACGTGGAACAAAAATTTATCCAGGAACTAACGTTGGTCGTGGAGGCGATGATACACTTTTCGCTAAAACTGACGGCGTCGTACGTTTTGAACGTATGGGTCGTGACAAGAAAAAAGTTAGTGTTTATCCTGCTGCGCAAGAAGCGTAAAATCAAAACCGAGGTGTTTATCACCTTGGTTTTTTTATGTGAAAATATTTCTGTCATAGCTGAAAATCGTTACATAAGAATGAAATATATCCTTCCCACATGTGAAAAATATAGCAAGTTCATTCGTTGACAGCGCTTTCCTAGTGTGATTTAATAGAACCAAGTTAATCAACTTGTCAGGAGAAGAGATGACAATCAGAACGGCAATTTTCATAATTTGCCAATGTTTTGGTTGTCATTCTTTTTTTGAAATAAAATGAAGTTTGGCTTGTTCGTTAAGGGGAATAAAAGAAAGACGGACCAAACTTAAGGATAAAAAGGAGATGTTCTAAATGATTGACACTAGTTTAGGCACACAGTTCTTAGGAGAGTTACTGGGGACTGCTGTACTGGTACTTTTTGGGGGAGGCGTTGTAGCTGGCGTTTCACTCAAATGGTCTAAAGCTGAGAATGCAGGCTGGGTCGTTGTTGCGATTGCCTGGGGACTCGCCGTTACAATGGGCGTTTATGTTTCCGGTTACATGAGCATGGCGCACTTAAATCCTGCTGTAACCGTTGGAATGGCGCTTGCAGGAGCATTCCCTTGGGACTATGTTCTCCCGTATATTGCCGCTCAGTTTATCGGCGCATTTATTGGGGCAACACTCGTCTGGTTACACTACTACCCGCACTGGAAAAAAACAGAAGATAAAGCGACAAAATTAGGCGTTTTCTCAACTGCACCAGCAATTCGGCATTATACATCTAACTTTTTTGGTGAAGCATTAGGTACTTTTATTTTAGTTTTTGGGTTATTATCTTTAGGAGCGAACCAATTTGCTAACGGCTTGAATCCACTTGCTGTTGGCGGACTAATCGTTGTAATTGGTATGAGTCTAGGTGGAACGACAGGTTATGCCATTAATCCCGCTCGTGATTTAGGACCGCGTATTGCTCACTTTGTTTGGCCAATTTCGGGAAAAGGTGGCTCAGATTGGTCTTATTCTTGGGTCCCAGTCCTTGGACCAATTTTAGGCGGAGGACTTGGAGCACTTGTTTATAACGCTGTCGTAAATAAAGACATGGGTGTCTGGTTATGGGTTTTTGCGGCATTATTCGTACTCGTTTTAATTTTTGCAATGACAATCGACAAGAAAAAAGATTTAGTATAATACACATAAGATAATCTGGGGATGAGCGTATCCCCAAAATACTTAAAGGAGGCAATTGTAGTGGAAAAAAAATACATTTTAGCGCTCGATCAAGGGACAACCAGTTCACGGGCAATGATTATTGATAGTGACGGCGAAGTTATTGGGGTAGAACAAGAAGAATTTGAACAAATTTTCCCAAAGCCAGGTTGGGTGGAACATAATGCAAACGAAATTTGGGCTTCCATACTAGCCGTCATTGCAGGCGTTCTGTTGAAAACGAATATTTCCTCTAAACAAATTGCGGGTATCGGGATTACTAACCAACGTGAAACAGCTGTTGTTTGGGATAAGGAAACTGGAAATCCAATCTATAATGCAATTGTTTGGCAATCGCGCCAAACGGCAGACATTTGTAAGGAGCTAAAAGAAGCAGGCAAGGAAGATATGGTTCGTGAAAAAACGGGTCTTTTAATTGACGCTTATTTTTCAGGTACGAAAGTTCGGTGGATTTTAGACAATGTGGAAGGCGCACAAGAACGCGCTGAAAATGGGGAATTACTATTTGGAACGATTGATAGTTGGCTTGTTTGGAAATTAACTGGCGGAAAAGCTCATGTCACAGATTATTCTAACGCATCACGTACACTGCTCTACAATATTTATGATTTGAAATGGGACGATGAACTACTGGATATGTTAAATATTCCAAAATCGATGCTTCCTGAAGTTCGTCCTTCTTCTGAGGTTTATGAAACAACCGTACCTTACCATTTCTTTGGCGAGGAAGTCCCAGTGGCAGGCATTGCCGGTGACCAGCAATCTGCTTTATTCGGACAAGGTTGTTTTGAAAGTGGTATGGCGAAAAATACGTATGGAACGGGTTGCTTCTTGCTCATGAATACTGGAGAAAAGGCAGTTCGGTCTGAAAATGGCTTGCTGACAACACTTGCATGGGGATTAGATGGAAAAGTGGAGTATGCGCTAGAAGGTAGTATTTTCGTTGCTGGATCAGCTATTCAGTGGTTACGCGATGGTTTACGTATGTTACGTCAATCAAGCGACTCACAAGGCTATGCAGAAAAGATTGAGTCCTCTGATGGTGTTTATGTCGTACCGGCGTTTGTTGGACTAGGCGCACCATATTGGGATTCAGATGTGCGTGGTGCTGTTTTCGGCTTAACGCGCGGCACAGAGAAAGAGCAATTTGTTCGGGCGACTCTTGAATCACTGGCGTATCAAACACGTGATGTGCTTCATGCGATGGAGGAAGACTCGAAGATTAAGCTTAAAGCCCTTCGTGTTGACGGAGGTGCTTCCGCAAACGATTTTCTGATGCAGTTCCAGGCGGACATTTTGAATGTTCCAGTTGAGCGGCCAGACAATTTGGAGACGACCGTTTTAGGCGCTGCGTATTTGGCGGGACTTGCGGTTGGTGTTTGGGAAGACAAAAACGAAATCGTCAAACGTTGGAAACTCGACAAGAAATTTGAAGTTGAAATGAAGGACGATGAACGCGAAACGCTATATGAAGGCTGGCACAAAGCTGTTAAAGCGGCGCAAGCATTTAAATAAGAAAAGAAGAGGTGTTAGGATGTTTCTAGCACCTTTTTTTGTGCGCGTAAATAAAATGTTGTGTGATTGGCAATTTTATTGATATAATGTTAAATAAGACTTTTAAAGAACGGGAGATTAAAACGATATGTTTGTAGATCAGGTTAAGATAAATGTAAAAGCGGGGAATGGCGGCGATGGTATGGTTGCTTTTCGTCGCGAGAAATTCGTTCCAAATGGTGGACCTGCTGGTGGCGACGGTGGCAAAGGGGCCAATGTTGTTTTTCAAGTAGATGAAGGATTGCGTACTTTAGTCGATTTTCGTTTTAAACGCAAATTTAAAGCGGAGCACGGAGAAAACGGAATGAGTAAAAGTATGCATGGACGTGGTGCAAGCGATTTAGTTATTCCTGTCCCGCCTGGTACGCTTGTGAAAGATCTTGATACGGACGAAACGATTGCAGATTTAGTGGCACACGGACAGCGCGCTATTATCGCCAAAGGTGGACGCGGGGGACGCGGAAATAAACGTTTTGCAACACCAGCGAATCCTGCACCAGAACTATCTGAAAACGGAGAACCGGGACAAGAACGCAATATTCAGCTTGAATTAAAAGTGCTTGCTGATGTGGGGCTAGTTGGATTCCCAAGCGTTGGAAAATCAACACTACTTTCAATTGTTTCTGCGGCGCGCCCAAAAATTGCTGCGTATCATTTTACGACGCTTGTTCCAAACTTAGGTATGGTGGATACAGGCGATGGTCGTAGTTTTGTAATGGCTGACTTGCCGGGGCTCATTGAAGGCGCGAGCCAAGGTGTTGGTTTAGGACACCAATTTTTACGCCACATTGAACGGACGCGTGTCATTGTACACGTCGTAGATATGTCTGGTGCGGAAGGCCGCGAACCTTATGAAGATTTCGTGACGATAAATAAGGAGCTTGAAGAATACAATTTACGCCTTTTAGAGCGTCCGCAAATCGTCGTGGCGAACAAGATGGATATGCCGGATGCTGAACTTAATTTGCAAAAATTCAAAGAAAAACTAGACGAGGATATTCCCGTTTTTCCAATCTCAGCTTTAACTAAAACAGGGTTGAATGCTCTCCTACTCGCTATCGCTGACAAGCTGGAAACAACGCCTGAATTCCCGCTCGATGAACTGCTCGAAAAAGAAGAAGAAAATACGGTGTTATATAAATTTGAAGCAGAAGAACCTGATTTTGTCATTTCACGTGACCCAGACGGCGCTTTTGTGTTAAGTGGTGAAAAAGTAGAGCGACTATTTGCGATGACAAACTTCGAAAGAGATGCTTCGATTAATCGCTTTGCAAGACAGCTCCGTGCGATGGGCGTTGATGAGGAACTCCGTAAGCGCGGTGCGGAAGATGGCGACACGGTTCGCCTGCTTGATTTTGAATTCGAATTCCAAGAGTAACCGGCGCCGTTTTGGCGTAGAAAACTAAAATCAGGCTGATAAACATGTTTATCAGCCTGATACTTGGTTAGAAAGGAGCGTTTACCTTATGAAAATTGCTTATCTTGGACCTGCGGCTTCTTTTACGCATAGTGCGGCGAAGAGTGCTTTTCCTACGGCTGATTTAATTCCTGCTACCTCTATTCCAGAGTGCATTATGACGATTCAAAATAACGAAGTCGATGCGGCTGTCGTTCCTGTTGAAAACACGATTGAAGGTGGCGTAAATATTACGCTTGATTACTTGTTTCACTTTTCAAATGTGCCTATTCAGGCGGAACTTGTTTTGCCCATTGCCCAACATATTATGGTACATAAAATGAATGCGGCTTCTTGGCAGTCTGTTCAAAAAGTCATGAGTCACCCACAAGGGCTCGCACAATGTGAGACTTTTTTGAAAGAAGAATTATACGGCGCGGTGCGCGAAGCAACTCCTTCTACGGCTTATGCTGCTAAATGGGTGAGTGAACATGAAAATGAGCTTGTGGCGGCTATTGCACCGCGTATGGCGGCTTTAGAATACGGACTTCAAATTGTGAAGGAAAATGCGCAAGATATCGAGTTAAACCAAACGCGTTTTGTCGTTTTAAGTAGGGAAAAGATGTCGATTCCTTTAAAAAAAGAAGAGGAAAAAACGTCCGTGAGCGTTCTTCTACCAAACAATATTCCCGGTGCCTTACATAAAATTTTATCGACGTTTGCTTGGCGGAATATTGATATGAGCAAAATCGAATCGCGTCCGTTGAAAACGGCGCTTGGGGAATATTTCTTTTTAATTGACTTGTTATCGGAAGACAAGGCGGAGCTCGTTCAAAATGCACTCGAAGAAATTCGCTTGCTAGGCGGGAAGGCAAGTGTTTTGGGGATTTATAACGTGTATCGGATTTTAAATTGAAGGGAGGCAATGTGAGATGGAAATTTTAATTGAGAAGATGCAGCAAGATGATTATGTAGAGGTTGCGGCCATTCATTTAGAAGGCATTAAATCAAAAAATGCCACGTTTCTCACTGAGCCGCTCACCTTTTATGAATGGGATGCAAAATACCTCAAGGACTGCCGCTTCGTTGCGAAAAAAGCGGGGGAAGTCATTGGCTGGGCAGCACTTTTGCCTTTTTCAAGCATGCCAAGTTACCGTGGTGTTGCTGAAATAAGTATTTATATTGCGAAGGCTGCACAAGGAATGGGCGTTGGCAAGGCGCTTATGAGAAGCTTGATTACGGAGAGTGAAAAAGCGGGCTTTTGGACGCTGACATCGCTTGTTTTTCCGGAGAATCAGGCGAGCATTGCGCTCCATCACAAATTTGGTTTTGAAACTCTTTGTATACATAAGAATTTAGGGAAGATGGATGGTGTTTTTCGGGATGTTGCTCTTTTAGAACGCCGAAATCAAGCTTTTTAAGCGAATTTTTGAAGGAAACGGAGAAACAAAAAATGAAAATTTTATTCATAGGTGATTGTGTCGGTTCGATTGGTCGTGAGATGATTACGGAATATTTGCCGAAATTAAAGCAGAAATACAAACCTACTGTGACGATTGTGAATGGTGAAAATTCTGCATCTGGTCGTGGTATCACAGAAAAAATTTATAAAACCTTTTTAGAGCAAGGGGCGAATGCCGTTACGCTTGGCAATCATGGTTTTGATAATCGTGATGTGTTTGAGTTTATTGATGAGGCGAAATATTTAGCGCGCCCAGCAAACTACCCAGCAGGTACGCCTGGAACGGGCATTGTGTATGTAAAAGTAAATGAAACGCTTGTTGCGGTGATTAACTTGCAGGGGCGCACGTTTATGGGGCAAGATTTGAAAGATCCATTTGAAATGATTGATACGCTCGTTACTGAAGCCACTAAAAAAACGAATGTCATTTTTGTTGATTTCCACGCGGAAACAACGAGTGAAAAAGAAGCGATGGGTTGGCATTTAGATGGACGTGTTTCAGCTGTTGTTGGTACACATACGCATGTGCAAACTGCGGATAATCGCATTTTGCCAGAAGGCACGGCCTATTTAACAGATGCGGGAATGACTGGACCGTATGATGCGATTCTTGGTATGAATAAAGAAGCTGTGCTGCGCCGCTTTAAAACACAGCTGCCAACGCGATTTGAAGTACCAAAAGAAGGACGCGGCGTATTATCTGGTTGCTTAATAACTTTAGACGAAAAAACAGGACGTGCTTCCAAAATTGAACGTATTTTAATCAATGATGATCATCCATTTTATGAATAAAAGAGGGGTGTAAGCATGCCGTATAAGAAAGAAGACATTTTGAAAAAAGCGGCGGAATTAAAAGAAGCGCTTGAACATACAGAGGAAATCGAATTTTATAAAAAAGCGGAAGAGCAAATTAATGCGAACCAAAAAGTGCAGGCTAAAATCGCGGAGATTAAACAGCTGCAAAAGCAATCCGTCAACCTTGAACATTACGGAAAGTATGAAGCAATGAAACAGTCAGAAGCAAAAATTGAAGAGTTAAAAAAAGAAATTGATGATTTGCCTGTTGTGAGGGAATTTAGACGTGCCCAAAGCGACGCCAATGATTTGCTCCAAACGATTACGGATTCGATTTACAGTGAATTGAAAAAAGATCTAGACTGATGATAAAAAACGTCATCAGTCTGTTTATTTTTTAATCGATAAAAAATTTATGGTATAATATAAAGATGAAAAAAACGCGATGAAGTAAGGGATGATGTAGAAAATGACAACGTACACACCAATGATGCAACAATACTTGAGTATTAAGGAGAACTATCAAGATGCTTTCCTTTTCTTTCGCTTAGGTGATTTTTATGAAATGTTTTTTGAAGATGCGTTAAATGCGTCGCAAATTTTAGAAATTACACTAACTGGGCGTGAAGGCGGAGGAGAAGGTAAAATCCCAATGTGTGGTGTACCTTATCATTCAGCAAGTGGCTATATTGATACATTGATTGAAAAAGGTTATAAAGTAGCGATATGCGAACAAGTAGAAGACCCAAAAACGACAAAAGGCATGGTAAAACGAGAAGTTGTTCAGCTGATTTCTCCCGGGACCGTGATGGACGAAAAAGGGTTGAAAGAGAAGGAAAACAACTACATCGCGGCTTTTTATTTATACGAGGATAAAGAATTTGGCTTTGCCTACTGTGACCTATCAACCGGGGAACTCAAATCGACCGTTTTAGAATCACGCGAAGATCGTTTATTAAATGAACTCACAACGCTTTCTGCAAAAGAACTTGTGGCTCGTAAAGATGACGCGCTCCTTTTATCTGAGGAACTGACTAAACAAATGGGGCTGCTTATCTCAAATCATGAAGAAACGGAAGGCTGTGAGCTCGCGAATAAACTTATTGACCGCATCACTGCTCTTTCGGAGAAAAAAGCGATTGCCTTATTACTGAACTACCTTTCTGATACACAAAAACGCGATTTAGGGCACCTTCAAAAAGCTGTTCACTACGAAACGAGCCACTTCATGAAAATGGACTACTATTCTAAGCGCAACTTGGAACTCTCGGAATCGATTCGTGGCAAAGGACGCGTGGGGACGCTTTTATGGTTGCTAGACCATACAAAAACAGCAATGGGCGGACGCTTACTCAAACAATGGATTGACCGCCCGCTTATTGATCATGAAATGATTACTGGGCGTCAAAATGATGTAGAAGAATTGATGAAACATTTCTTCGAGCGCGTTGAACTTGTTGAAAACTTAAAAAATGTCTATGACTTGGAACGCTTATCTGGCCGGGTTGCATACGGAAATGTCAATGCTCGCGACCTAGTTCAGCTCCGCAATTCACTGTTTCAAATTCCGAAGATTAAAGCTGTACTTACGAACATGGAAGGCGCCAAACATTTAAATAGTTTAGGTGAAAAACTTGATCCATGTGAGGACCTTACTGACTTACTTGAAAAAGCTGTAATTGATTCCCCGCCGATTTCGATTCGTGAAGGGGGCATTATTCGCGATGGCTACAACGATGAACTTGATACATACCGCGATGCCAGCCGAAACGGGAAGACTTGGATTGCTGAACTGGAACGGCAGGAGCGCGAACTCACGGGGATTAAATCGCTTAAAGTGGGCTTCAATCGGGTGTTCGGCTACTATATTGAAGTGACTCGCGCCAATACGCATTTATTACAAGAGGGGCGTTATGAGCGAAAACAAACGCTGACGAATGCCGAACGTTATATTACTCCAGAGCTAAAAGAGAAGGAAAAACTGATTTTAGATGCGGAAGAAAAAAGTGTTGAGCTTGAGTACAAATTGTTTACGGAAGTTCGGGAATTTGTCAAAGACTACATCGAGCGGCTTCAAGCGCTTGCAAAGGCGGTAAGTGAAATTGATTGCTTGCAAAGCTTTGCTGAAATTAGCGAAAAAAATCGCTTTATTCGCCCGGAGTTAAGCGCAGACGGCAAGCTCGAAATTGTTCAAGGTCGCCATCCGGTCGTTGAAAAAGTAATGGGTGCACAGAGCTATGTCGCCAATGATTGCCTGATGAACGAGAATCGCGAAATCCTGCTCATTACAGGACCGAACATGTCGGGGAAAAGTACGTATATGCGTCAAGTCGCGCTAACGGCAATCTGCGCGCAAATTGGCTGTTTTGTTCCTGCAGAGCGTGCGACACTTCCTATTTTCGATCAAGTCTTCACACGAATTGGGGCGGCAGACGATTTAATCGCTGGCCAGAGTACCTTTATGGTGGAAATGCTTGAAGCGCGCAATGCGATTGTGCATGCAACAGCAAATAGCTTAATTTTATTCGATGAAATTGGTCGCGGGACGGCAACTTACGATGGTATGGCGCTCGCTCAGGCGATTATTGAGTACATTCACAGTGAAGTCCATGCCAAAACGTTATTTTCAACCCACTACCACGAACTGACGGTTTTAGATGACGAATTACCAAAACTGCGCAATATTCATGTTAGTGCGGTAGAGGAAAATGGAAAAGTCGTTTTTCTTCATAAGATTAATGAAGGTCCAGCAGATAAGAGTTACGGGATTCATGTAGCGGAGCTTGCGGAATTGCCGGCCCCTTTAATTAAGCGTGCTTCCGAGATTTTGGCAACGCTTGAAGCGGAAGGGAATCAACTGGTCGCTGCTCCAAAAGAAGAAACTAAGACTGATGTATCTGACGATATGCAGTTGCCGCTGTTTGAAATGGAAACGCCGGTTAAGCAGCAGGCAGCAAGTAGTTTGGTTGAAAAAGAAATTAAAAAATTGAATTTGATGCAGATGACGCCAATGGACGCAATGAACAAATTGTATGAACTACAAAGCAAATTATAAAGGGTTGTGATTTTATGGCCAAAATTATTGAATTAACAGACGACCTATCGAACAAAATTGCTGCAGGTGAAGTGGTTGAACGACCTGCTTCGGTCATCAAGGAACTCGTAGAAAACGCGATTGATGCGGGAAGCACTGTCATTGACATCTTAATAGAAGAAGCTGGTCTGACAAAAATGACGGTCATCGATAACGGTGCAGGCATTGATCCAGAAGACGTTTCAACAGCCTTTTTGCGCCATGCAACGAGCAAAATAAAAAACGAAAATGATTTATTCCGTGTGCACACGCTAGGGTTTAGAGGAGAAGCTCTTCCGAGTATCGCTTCTGTGGCACGCGTTGAAATGACAACTTCAACGGGGGAAACTGGGACAAAAATTGTCATCGAAGGTGGTCGCGAAAAAGAAAAGCATAGTGATTCGGCAAGGCGCGGGACGCAAATTGAAGTAAGCGATCTTTTCTACAATACGCCAGCGCGCTTAAAATATTTAAAAAGTTTGCCAACTGAACTCGGAAACATTACAGATGTTGTCAACCGTCTAGCGCTTGCGCATCCTGAAATTAGTTTCCGCCTGAGTCATAATGGCAAGCCACTTTTAAATACGAGCGGCAATAATGATTTACGCCAAGTCATTGCGGCGATTTATGGCGTGCAAATTGCCAAGAAAACTGTGCCGATTTCTGCTGAATCACTCGACTTTAAAGTGAGCGGGTACGGGGTTTTACCGGAAGTCAATCGCTCGAATCGCAATTATATTTCAACGATAATTAACGGACGTTTCATTAAAAATTTCGCACTTGTGAAAGCCATTCAGGAAGGCTACCATACGCTATTGCCAATTGGGCGTTTTCCGATTATTGTTTTGCAAATTGAAATGGATCCGATTATCATTGACGTCAATGTGCACCCCGCAAAATTGGAAGTCCGCCTAAGCAAAGAAAAGGAACTCGGTCAGCTGATTACAGCGGCCATCAAAGAGGCTTTTCATAAGCTACAGCTCATTCCAGACGGGAGCGTGTCCAAACGCGAGAAGCTCATTTCGGAACAAACGCAGATTGACTTTGAAGCAGAAAGCGAACCGAAGCGCCAAGAACCACCCACTTTGTTTGAAAAGCCAAATGTCCCAGACTTTATTCCTGAAGAAAAAGGTGTTGAGAATTGGGATTCGATTTTAAAAGAACCGCCTGAAGAGTACGTGACGGACGCGGCCCCTGTGCCAGAAGAAAAGAAGGAGCGCATTCCAAAAATGTATCCGATTGGGCAAATGCATGCGACGTACATTTTGGCGCAAAACGAAGAGGGGCTCTTTATCATCGATCAACATGCGGCGCAAGAACGCATTAAGTACGAATTTTTCCGTGAGAAAATTGGTGAGGTGGAACGCGAGCTACAAGAATTGCTCGTCCCGATTGTCTTAGAATTTTCCAATGATGAATACATTCGTCTAAGTGCTGAAACGGAGCGGCTTAAAGAAGTCGGCGTTTTCTTAGAGTCTTTCGGCCAAAATAGCTTTATTATTCGCGCTCATCCAACCTGGTTTCCAAAAGGAGAAGAGGAGGAGACGCTTCGGGCAATTGTGGATGAGGCGCTCCATGCTCCAAACATTAGCATTCATAAGCTCCGTGAAGACACTGCGATTATGATGAGTTGTAAAAAATCCATCAAGGCGAATCACTATTTGACGACCGCTGATATGGAAGCACTGCTTGATACGCTCCGCGAGGCTAGTGATCCGTTTACTTGTCCGCACGGGAGACCTGTTATTATTAAATATACGACCTATGAGCTTGAAAAAATGTTTAAGCGGGTCATGTAAGGAGAACAATGTGAAGGAATTATTTGGCGGACAAAAAATTATTCCGGCTGCTCATCATCAACGCGATATTGAAAAAATCGCTGAGCAATCTGTGCAGTATATGGTAATGCTTGAAACACATGTGGCACAAGTGAAATCACTCGTTGATTTTGCGAAGTCTACGGGAAAAAAAGTATTGCTCCATGCGGATTTAATTAATGGTTTGAAGAATGATGACTATGCGGTTGATTTTATTTGCCAGCAAATTCGTCCAGATGGCATTATTTCCACACGTGGAAATGTCATTTTAAAGGCCAAACAACATAAAGTCCTGGCCATTCAGCGTTTATTCATGATTGATTCAAGCGCCTACCAAAAAGGCATGAAATTGGTTGAAAAAGTGCAGCCTGATGCGATTGAACTTTTGCCAGGGATTTTACCTGAACAAATTGCAAACATGCATGAAAAGCTTCAAATTCCCATTATTGCTGGCGGATTGATTGAACGGCAAAGCCAAATTGATGCCGTCTTAGCTGCTGGCGCGACTGCAATTACAACTTCTAATAAAGAATTATGGACGAAACAACTCTAAACTAATGCGTATCGTATCAGACTGATGACAAAGGGAAGCTTTACCTCGTCATCAGTCTGTAGTTGTTTTCATGAAAAACAATTATATGAAACAGAAAGCGGTTTCTAAAACTGTACTATAACAAAAATGGTGCTTTTTACTAATACAGGCAAATTAAAATCATTTTTAAAATAAAAATATTTTTTTCCACTAAAGTTAAAACACCTTTAAAACAAGTGATAATAAAGCCATTTGTGCATTATGTAACATAAATGTAATAGAAAAGATTGAAAAAAGATGCACAAAACTGTAGCATTTTTTTTATTTTATGTTATGATAACAGTATAAATATAACTAACTTTGCTCACTAACAAACGCTCGAAGATGAGCAAAATAACAGGAGGGTTTCCATAATGACTGAACAATGGTATGAATTTACTGGTGGTAACTGGCAAGAAGAAGTAGACGTACGAGATTTCATTTTGAAAAACTATCGCTTATATGAAGGGGACGACAGCTTTTTAGTTGGCCCAACAGACGCAACAAACAAGTTATGGGATCAAGTTATGGACTTAACAAAGCAAGAACGTGAAAACGGCGGCGTTTTGGATATGGATACAAAAATCGTATCGACCATCACTTCACATGACCCAGGATACTTAAACAAAGACTTAGAAAAAGTTGTTGGTTTCCAAACGGACAAACCATTTAAACGTGGTTTACAACCATTCGGTGGTATCCGTATGGCGGAAGTAGCTGCAGAATCTTATGGCTTTAAAGTTGATGAAGAAATCAGCCATATTTTCTCAGAATATCGTAAAACACATAACCAAGGTGTATTTGATGCTTACACTGCTGAAATGCGTGCTGCTCGTAAATCTGGGGTTATTACTGGTTTACCAGATGCTTATGGCCGTGGTCGTATTATCGGGGACTATCGTCGCGTAGCTCTTTACGGCGTTGACTACTTAATTAGCCAAAAGAAACAAGATTTAAATAACACAGGTCTTCGCACTATGAGCGATGATATCATTCGTTTACGCGAAGAAATCAACGAACAAATTCGTGCTCTTCAAGAACTTAAAGTTTTAGGGGAAAAACACGGTTTTGATATTTCTAAGCCAGCAAAAACTGCTCAAGAAGCGTTCCAATGGTTATACCTGGGCTATCTAGCAGCAATTAAAGAACAAAATGGTGCGGCAATGAGTTTAGGACGTACTTCTACATTCCTAGACATCTATGTAGAGCGTGATTTGCGCAACGGCGTTCTTACTGAAGAAGAAGCACAAGAAATTGTGGATCACTTCATCATGAAACTTCGTCTTGTTAAATTTGCTCGTACACCTGACTATAATGACTTATTCTCTGGAGATCCTACTTGGGTAACTGAATCCATCGCCGGAATTAGCGAAGATGGTTTACCGCTTGTAACGAAAAACTCTTTCCGTTTCTTGCATACATTAGACAACTTAGGACCAGCTCCAGAACCAAACTTAACTGTACTTTGGTCTACTGAACTTCCATCAGGATTTAAAAAATTCTGTGCAAAAATGTCGATTAAAACATCTGCTATTCAATATGAAAATGACGATGTTATGCGTCCTAAATGGGGCGACGACTATGCAATCGCATGTTGTGTATCTGCCATGCGCGTTGGTAAACAAATGCAATTCTTTGGCGCTCGTGCGAACTTAGCGAAAACATTGCTATACGCAATTAACGGTGGCGTTGATGAAAAATCAAAAGCACAAGTTGGCCCAGCTTTCCGTCCAATCGAGAGCGATGTTCTTGAATACGACGAAGTAATGGAAAAATATGATGCGATGATGGAATGGATTGCAGAACTTTACCTTAATACATTAAATGTTATTCACTATATGCATGACAAATATTCTTATGAACGCATTGAAATGGCCTTACATGATACACATGTCTTACGTACAATGGCAACTGGTATTGCCGGCTTATCTGTTGCAGCCGACTCACTTTCTGCAATTAAATATGCTAAAGTAACGCCAATTCGTGACGAAGATGGTATCGTAACAGATTACCAAATCGAAGGTGAATACCCTAAATATGGTAACAATGATGACCGTGTAGATGAAATTGCAGTTGACTTACTAAAACGCTTCATGACAAAAGTTAAAAAACACAAAACTTACCGTGATTCTGTTCATACAACTTCTGTTCTTACAATCACTTCGAACGTTGTTTATGGTAAGAAAACTGGTAATACACCAGACGGACGTCGTGCTGGCGAACCATTTGCACCTGGTGCGAACCCAATGCACGGACGCGACACTAAAGGAGCACTTGCTTCCCTTTCTTCCGTAGCAAAATTACCATATGAATATGGTCAAGATGGTATTTCTAACACATTCTCTATCGTACCAAAAGCGCTTGGTCGCGAAGATGAATCTCAAATTAATAACTTAGTTGCGATGTTAGACGGTTATTCTAGTAAAATGGGGCATCATTTAAACATCAACGTATTCAATCGTGATACGTTAATGGATGCAATGGATCACCCAGAAAAATATCCGCAATTAACCATTCGTGTTTCTGGATACGCAGTTAACTTCATCAAACTTACTCGTGAACAACAACTAGACGTTATCCACCGTACAATGCACGAAAGCATGTAATTAAAAAATTAGATTTCAAAAAAGGGGATGCTAGGCGAGAAGCAGCATCCCCCTTTTTAAAGCCAATCGAAAGGAAGAGGTTAGTAATGTCAGAAGTAATGGGACGCGTACATTCAGTTGAATCAATGGGGACGGTTGACGGTCCGGGAATCCGTTTTATTGTTTTTATGCAGGGGTGTTTGCTGCGTTGCCAGTTCTGTCACAACCCCGATACTTGGAAAATTGGCACAGGCACAGAACGTTCCGCACAAGACGTGTTTGATGAGGCCATTAAATACCGTGAATTTTGGGAGGCTTCAGACGGCGGTGTTACTGTGAGTGGTGGTGAACCACTTCTGCAAATTGATTTCTTGATTGAGTTCTTTACTTTATGTAAAAAAGCTGGGATTCATACGACCATCGATAGTTGTGGTGGTTGTTTCACACGAGAACCCGAATTCATTGAAAAGTTAGACCGGCTCATGGAAGTGACCGATTTAATCTTGCTTGACATCAAACAAATGAATCCTGAGAAGCACTTAAAACTTACAACGAAATCCAATGCCCCCATTTTAGATTTTGCGCATTATTTACGCGATAAAAATCAACCCATATGGGTGCGCCACGTCTTAATCCCAACAAAAACAGATGATCCTGCTGATTTAACTTCTTTACGCGACTTTATCGATACGTTGCCAAACGTAAAACGCGTTGAAGTGTTGGTATATCACACGATGGGCGTCTATAAATGGAAAGAACTTGGTATTCGTTATCCGCTTGAAGGAATTGAACCACCTGATGAGGAAACGATTAAAATGGCCAATGAGATTTTAAAAACGGCCACATACGCATAAAAAATAAGCCTTCGCTATAGGAGGCTTATTTTTTATGTTTTAAAATATCCCGGCACCAATCGATTTCAGCGCGAATTAAGTCGCGTTTTCGCAAATAAATTTGGTAGGACATGTTATTTACAAAATCATTTTTTGTGGCTAATCCTAAAAGTTGCTCGAAATGGACTAAACTATCTTCTGTCAATCGCAGTTGGCCCTCTAAATAGGTCATGCGTTCTTCTAAAAGAATTGCCGTTCGTTCAGGGTTCAGCCAATCCAGTTGCAGTTTAATAATAAATTCATCACGCGTCACTGGTATTTTAAGTGCCGTTTCGGACCATTCTTTTAATAAAAAAATGCCGTTTTCTGTGATGGCGTAAATCTTTTTATTTGGTTTACCTTCTTGCAGCTGCGTGTGAACGATCAAATAGCCTTCATCTTCGAGCCTTGCGAGCATTGGGTAAATCTGACTGTGATTTGTATTTTGCATGATGCGCAGGCGATTAGCGAGGTCATAGCCGCTTGAAGCTTCACGGGCAATCATCTCAAGCAAAGTATAGCCGAGCAAATTAATATTTGACTTCACAAAATTTACTTCCTTTCTCGTAGCTTTCTTCTTGCTCATTGTAATCTATTTCGCAGATTTGTGCAAAGAATTCGCCAAAAATAACATATGTAAATATTGACATATAAATAAAATAGCGATACACTAATAAAGTCGAAAAAAATAGAAAGAAGTTGAACGAACATGTTAACTGAACAACAGAAAAATACTGGTAAGTGGATTACTTTTGCGGCTTCGCTACTTGCCTTCATGGGGATCGGCATTGTCGATCCAATTTTACCGAGTATCGCTTCAAGTATTGGTGCCACACATTCACAAGTTGAAATGCTGTTTACAGCCTATATTTTCACAATGGCCATCATGATGATTCCAATCGGGATTATTGCCAGTAAAGTAGGAGATAAGAAGCTCATAGTTGGTGGTCTTTTCTTAGTAACAATTTTTGCACTCTTATGTAGTTTTTCAAATAGCATTGGTGCTTTATCCATTTTTAGGGCAGGGTGGGGATTCGGAAATTCGATGTTTCTAGCGACCGCTATGACGCTTTTAATTTCACTTTCTCATACAACCTCACACGCCATTGGCTTATATGAATCGGCGATGGGGCTCGGAATGGCATTTGGTCCATTGCTTGGTGGTGTTTTAGGGAATCTTTCATGGCGTTATCCATTTTTAGCAACAGCTATTTTAATTTTCATCGCATGTTTGCTCATTTTATTTAAAGTAAAAGCGCCAAAAAACACTACAGCCACGGTCGATAAAAAGCAAGTTCCAATTAAGCAAATGTTGCATTTGTTTACCTATAAACCATTCCTACAAATTTCGTTAAGTGGGATGTTCTATTATTATTGTTTCTTTACGATTCTCGCTTTTTCACCACTTGTCCTTGGATTATCTGCAATCAAAATTGGTTTTGTCTTTTTCGCCTGGGGTTTATGCCTTGCATTTGGCTCCGCCAAAGTTGCGCACGATTTAGAATCCAAATACAACTCTAAAACCATATTAAAGTTCACATTAATAGCCTGTGCGATCATTTTAATTTTATTAGGCCTTATTAACATTCTATGGGTTAGAATCGTCTTAATCGTCATCTCAGGCTTAATTTTAGGAATAAACAACGCATTGTTTACCACAACCGTTATAGAACATTCACCATATGCACGTAGCGTAACAAGTGGTGCATATAATTTTATTCGCTGGTTAGGCGCTGCATTTGCGCCGCTATGTTCAGGCATCATTAGCGAAGCATTCGGAACAAGTTATCCATTTTTAATTGCTGCCGTTTTAGCAATTGTTGGCATGGGCATTTTATTTTTGAAAGTACAACCTGTAGAACATGTCGTTGAAGCAATGGAATAAACAGTAAAAAACGTTTTCTTTTTAGAAGGCGTTTTTGTTTACAATAATTCGATACTTCCTATAATATATATTATGTAAACTAGAAAACTTGATATTAAAAGCTTGGAATGGTTATCTTTTTTCATTACCTGAAAATGATACACCACTCCAAGCCTATATGATAAGTCATGCTGAACATCTTATTTGATTAAAAAGTAAAAATAAATTTGTACTTCAATACTGCAATAATTCTTGCTCACTAGTTACGTTTACGATATAAGCGCCGCTATGCAATTTTTGTAAAACTGTTGCCATTTGACTTGTTGGTATAGCGACACAGCCAGCAGTTGGCGCACCATTGCTACAATGCAAGAAAAAACCTGATCCTGCGCCTTTTGTTCGGCTTGTATTATAGTTAATCACAACGCCATAACGATATTGCACCGGATAACTTGCCATATGTTCATCAGCACTGCTAGATGAATTTCGTTCTTGCCAAGTGTTGTACTGATTATCCTTTACATTTGAAATCCAGTAACTTTGATTGGTAATTTGTCTGAATGCTAAAGATGTACCCGGATTGCTTGTTCCAAAAGCAAAACCAAGGGAGTAAGCCCCTTTAGGTGTCCTGCTATGGTATTCATCCGCAGAACCAACGCCTTGCGAACCGACTTGGCCATAAGTAGAAAATACTTGCTTCCATGTTTCGCCTGATTTTTCCCAAAATTTCACATTTGCACTCGTTCCACTGGCTACGACAGTAATAATCTGATTCGTTTGTGAAGCAAGCTTCATTTTTGCAACAGTCGGTATGTTCGTGCTTGATGCTGATGGTGCACCGGAAGAATTATTGGAATTCGATTTACTTGATTTCGATTCCGGACTTTCTTGGACACTTGTAGCAGACTCTTTGGCCGAAGATTGAACATCATTCGAATTTTTGTCTGCCTGGCTTTCAGCTGAACTACTTGTAGCTGCTTTTTGCAATTCTTCGTTCCGAATAAGTAAATCATACGCTTTTTGTACATCTGCCAGCTGTTCTTTTTTTGATTTAGTCTGTAAAGTCCCATTAGTCACAGCTTTTTTCACACTATTAATGTCTTCACGAGTTACATTTTGCGCTAATGTTTTCTTCTGCTCATTTGAAAATAACGTATTCACTTTCAATTGGTTTGCAGAAATCTGGCTGACAAACTTATCTACGCGAGTTAATTTTCCTTTTAAATTGGCTTTCATTTTTTTATTAGCCAATTGTTGCACAAGTTGTTCAGCCTTCGTTTTAAGATCTTCGGAATACGTGTCACTCAATAATTCTTCAGTTTCAGATGCAAATAAGCGCTCCACTGCAGAAGTCGCATTTTTTTCTAATGCCATTTCTTGCTCCAATGCCACTTTTCTTGCCTCTTCTTTTTCTTCTACTGCCTGCACAGCTTCTTGATGTTTTACTAATACGACTGAAACTAAAACAACTAGCATCAAAAAGCCGCTAACAACGAACCAGATTATCTTCTTCCCCTTCATTCTTTCAACTCCTCGCCTAATATGTAAATTATTCCACTAATACTTATAAACAAAACAAATTATTTAACGTAACAATAGAAAAACCGACTTCTAATGTAAGAAGTCGGTTTTTCGTGACAGAAATGAGTTGGTAACTGTCTTGCAACGCCTGGTGAATACTTATATAATAGCATATTTTATATCGTAAAAGCTGTGAACAAAATACGAAAATTGCACATTAATTAGGTATAAAAATGGGTGTTTTACACATGAATTAATAAAGAGCATCTAGAATTGCTTTTCTAGATGCTCCAAATTGTTTAACTTCGCAACCCGCGCCCTTTTTCAATCAAATACCAGCAAATCGAGTAAAGTACGGCGATAAAGAGCACAAGAATGCCCACTGAAACCCAAAGCGATACATCGGTTTTTCCAAGAAAACCATATCTAAATCCTGAAATCATGTAAACAATGGGATTGATTTTTGAAACTGCTTGCCAAAACGGTGGTAGCATAGCAACGGAATAAAATACCCCGCCAAGATACGTTAATGGCTGCAAGACGAAGGTTGGTACAATAGATACATCATCAAAAGATTGAGCGAAAATACCATTTAATAAGCCTGCCAATGAGAATAAAATAACCGTCATCAGAAGTGAAATGATAATAATAGACCAAGAATACACTTGTAAAGGTACGAAGAAAAGGGAAATCATGGTAACGAGTGCGCTCACGAGGATGCTTCGCCCTAAGCCGCCAATGACAAAGCCCCAAATGATAACATGTGTGGGCACTGGCGCGATTAGCAATTCTTCAATATTTTTTTGAAATTTTTGTGAGAAAAAGGAAGATGACACGTTTGAATAGGAACTTGTGATGGCTGACATCATGATTAGGCCAGGCACGATAAATTCCATGTAGGAGAATCCCCCCATCTCCCCGATTCTTCCACCGATTAAATTGCCGAAAATGACAAAGTAAAGCGATGTCGTAATGACTGGTGGTACTAAGGTTTGCACCCAAATACGCATATAACGGTTTGTTTCTTTTACGGCTAAGCTTTTTAAGGCTGTATAATATAGATTAAACATGTTTCTCCTCCACTCGGTGCTCTTCTTCTGTGATTTTCAAAAACAGTTCTTCCAAGCGATTGGATTTATTTCGCATCGAAAGAACATTTATCCCTTGTTTCGAGAGCTGTTCAAATATTTCGTTGATTCCTTGATTGCGTTCCACTTCAACAGCGAGTGTTAACTCGTCTTCGAAAAAACTTTTATAGCCAGCAATTTCAGGCTTTTTATCATAAGGTGCCAGATCAAAAAGGAACGTTTCAAATTGGAGTTTCGCGAGTAGCGATTTCATGCTGGTGTTCTCGATTAGTTCGCCTGTCTGAATAATCCCGATGTTACGGCAAAGCATCTCTGCTTCTTCCAAATAGTGTGTCGTTAAAATAATCGTTGTTCCCTGCTCGTTCAGCTCTTTCAGGAACTTCCACATCTCACGTCGAAGTTCGATATCCACACCGGCAGTTGGTTCATCTAAAATAAGCAAGCGAGGCTCATGCATGAGTGCACGGGCAATCATTAGGCGACGTTTCATACCACCTGATAACATACGGGCGCGTACATTGCGTTTTTCCCATAAATCGGATTGTTTTAAATATTTTTCACTGCGTTTAAGCGCTTCTTTGCGGGAAACTCCGTAGTAACCAGCTTGGTTTACGACAATTTGTTGCACCGTTTCAAACGGATTAAAGTTGAATTCCTGTGGAACTAGACCGATTTGTTGCTTGGCACGAACTAATTCTGTATCTAAATCATAACCGAATACATTCACTTTGCCTGATGATTTATTGACAAGTGATGTAATAATCCCAATTGTTGTTGATTTTCCGGCACCATTTGGACCTAGTAGAGCGTAAAAATCACCTTCTTCTACAACTAAATTAATTCCACGTAAAGCTTCTACGCCAGTTGCGTATACTTTTCTTAAGTCTTTTATTTCAAGTGCATGTGTCATTTAGTGTTGATCTCTCCTTATTTTAAACAGCTCGCCCTGTTTTGGGCACTTTGCTATTATACCACATCATTTACGTAATTTTACAATAATGGAACCCCAAAAAGAGCCCCTTCCAAAAGGCTCTCTTTGAGTTTGTTTTCATCATCCCAAAAGATGATAAATTGATTCACCGTGATGTTGATGAATCATGTTCACTATATCACAAATTAAGTGTCAAAAACGTAAACTTCCCCAGAAACCCCATTTTTCGTCTTAAACGACCACATATACAGTGAATTTATACACTTTTTATGTATTTTTCTGAAAAGTAATTGCTAAAAAGCGTATGACTCTCGATTAACGACAGTCATACGCTTGCTTAGTTTATTTAAAATAAAATCCTTTAAAATCATACTTATACACGCGATAAGAGGTTACTCCGTTTCCGCTTAATTGATAAGTACGAATAACTTGATGATTTTTGTCATATTCAGTAAATATACCTTGTAATCCTGGATTCACGAGTAGATTATCCCCCATTTCTTGAACGCTACTCACAAAGGCAGAGTACGGGACTTCTAATGAGTCGACCAGTTCATACGTGCCTTTATTCTCATCAACTAAATATTTAGAATAGCGACTGTAATCACCATCAGTACTTTGGTCAGAGAAGCTATCAGGATATGCCGACCAATCGAAATTTGTTCGGGAATCCATTATTTTTGAATTATTGTTAAACATATATAAATAATACTGCCCCTCTTCCAATGTGGCATCTTCAACATATGTCACCGAATGTTGACCGAGTTGTGAAACAAAATCGCTTTCTTTTTCCAGTACAAAGTTAGAATAATTCCCTACACCTTTCCAAACACTCTCATCTGAAATAAAGTAATCGATTGACAAGGCGTCCTCGATATTACTGAGCTTCATAATTGTAGAAGTTTCTCGTGAGCTAACAATAATGCTACCATCTTCAACATATTGAATTGTATTTAAATGAATGGGATCCCATTTACCTGCATAGCTTGTGATAGTCTCAATTCCGGTTGCCAGTTGGTATAAATCAGGTAGCAACGCTTTAAAATCAGCAATTTGTTTGACCTTACCTGTTTTAGTGTTGATTTGAACAATTCTGTCCTCTACCAAATTGTCTTTTTCTTCTGCTTCTTCACTTGTTGCAAGCGCTAATAAATTGCCTTCTTTATCCAAAGTAAAGTCGTGGTGTAAGTTATAGCCCGCGCTTCCTACATCATAAACTTGTTCAACTTGCCCTAACTGATTAATTCGAGCGATTTTTTCTGCTGAAATTCCGTAATACATGGACTGCTCATCAAACACAAAACGCATAGAGTTATAAGAAAGAATGGGATATTCGCCTCTTATGATACCGTCGTTATCCACTAAGTAAGTGGCTCTTTGTGATACATTTTTATCACCAAACACCGTGTACAAACCGCTTGTTAAGGCTTTTTCGCTTGTCCCATCAGTGACTTCTAATGTGTTTTTATCTTTACTTACTAATTTTGGAGGTGTATAGGTTAATGTTTTTGTCGTTTCATTTCCCTCCTTATCTGTTACTGTTAAGGTAATGGTATTTTTAACACCTGCTACAAAGCCAATCGCTTGGAATTCATGTGTTGTTTCGTATTCATTTTCTGAACTATTTGCCTCTCCTACAAAATCGGGATAACCTGCTGCAGATATTTGGTAACTTACTTTACTGACTTTCTCAGTTTCAAAATATATGTATACACTCGTTGTATTCGTTAAATACGGATTTGATAATGCTAAAATTTGAGGGAATTTATAGTGACCTGCTGCTTTTTTTGCTGCAATTAATTGAGCAATTTGTGCTTGTTTAGCCGTATTGAAAATATCTTGATAGGCGTTTATTCCGATATTACTATAATCAAGTACTTCTACATCTTTTGAAGTTGCAACCGATAAACTAAATTTTGTTTTTTTATCTTCATTTTGATCAGCTTCTGCTTTAAGACTTTGGGAAAAGAGATAGGCGCAAACGATGCTACTTAGCCCTATTAACATGATAATTGTCCAAATAAGCGATTTTTTCCTCATTATAATTCCTCCTTGCCACTTCAGTATTTTTAGCTTAGCGTATAGATTTTAAAATTCTATGACAATATAGTGAATTTATTCATAAAAAAAACCATTCCAATTGGAATGGTTTTTTTTATGATTTAATTATACTTTCCGATAAACTCTCATACCTGCGATGTAAGAAATAACAAGTAAACCAGCAATCCAAGCAAGTGATAGCCAAGCATCGCTCGTAAGCGGCTGGGCGTTAAATAGGTCACGCAACGTCTGAATAATTGGTGTCATCGGCTGATTTTCTGCAAAAATCCGTACAAACTTGTTCATTCCTTCAACTGGAACGAATGCTGAACTAACGAATAAGAGCATTAAGATGACATAAGAGAATGCGCCTGCGCCTTCAATACTCCCTGCCATTAAGCCAAACGGGACTGAGAGCCATGTTAACATAAAAGCGAATAAAACAAGGAGTAAAATAATGAGTAGCCATTCTCCGAAGTTTGCATCTGAACGGAAACCAATTAGTAGTCCTACTAAAAGAACTGCTGCACAGGAAATCATCATAAAAATAACAGATGCTAACACGTGTCCACCTAAAACTGCTGACTTCGCGATTGGCATTGATTTAAAACGTTCAAACATTCCTGCCGATTTATCGAGATTTATTCGAAGCGATGTATAGGCTGAGCTTGACGCAATTGTAATAAGCAGAATCCCTGGCATAATGTAATCCACATAATCTTGATGGGATAAACCTTGAATCTGCACGGAACCACCGAAAATATATACCATACCTAGCATAATCATAATTGGCATAATCACAACTGTAATCATCGTATCAATACTACGTAAGTTGTGTTTAATAATGCGCCCTGATAGCGCGAAAATATCACTGAAATACTCTTTCATTATTGTTCACCCTTTCGTCAGTGTCACGAATACATCGTCAAGCGTAGGACGGATTGTCTCAAAATCAGTCGGCTCAAGGTGATGGTCGTTCAACACTTTTAAAATATTCAAAATAGTTGTCATTTCTTCAGTCAGTTCAATAGAAATTAGTTCAGGGGCAAGCACTTTTGGTTCGAAATCTATCAAAACTTCTTTTGCTTGCTTTAAATCCTCTGGGGAGAAAGTCAAATGTAGTCTGTTCTCACCCGCCAAGCGTTTCATTTCTTTAGGCGTTCCGGTTGCAATAATCTTTCCATCTTTCAAAAAGCCTATGGTGTCTGCCAATTGATCGGCTTCTTCCAAATATTGCGTCGTTAAGAAAATGGTTTTCCCACTACTTTGGAGTTCCCGAATTACTTTCCACAAATCAAGGCGGCTACTTGGATCAAGACCTGTTGTAGGTTCATCTAAAAATAAAATTTTAGCATCTCCTACTAAACTCATAGCCAAGTCGAGTCTTCGTTTCATTCCCCCTGAATACGTGGAAACAATTTTGTCTTTCGCATCTAACAAGCCAAATTGCTCTAAAAGGGAGAGTGCAACGGCTTTAGGATTTGAAACGTGTCGTAGCTTACCAATCAGTACTAAATTTTCTAGACCGCTTAATACCTCGTCAACACTTGCATGCTGGGCATTGTAACTAAACACTTTTTGTGCTTCGCGCGGGTCTTTATCAACTGGTAGTTGGTCAATTTCAACTTTCCCTCCGTCGCTATTTAAAAGCCCTGTCACAATTTTAAGCAATGTGCTTTTTCCAGCACCATTTGCACCAAGCAATGTATAAATACTACCTGCTTCTACTTGAATGCTCACATCTTCTAAAACTGTTTGTTTTTTGAAATTTTTCTTAATATTCCGAATATCGATAATAGGCATCATAGCCTCTCCTTTCTATTTAAGCGTTTTTCTAAGTGCATTCCGTTGTTTTTCCATCCAAGTTTCTTCTGGAAATTCATTTAATAAATTGTCTGCAAACTCTGCCAAATCATCACCAACAACATCGCGTACATCTAGCTGGTCCTCTACGGCACTTTCAAACATTTCAAGAACACTCGTTAAAATATCCATCATGCCTGAGCCTTTTGCGAAATTCCATAAATACGTTTGAATGCCCTCCATGACACGGCGATACTCAGTTGGTAAGGCAGCAACACGTTTTTTATAAGCTTTATAGGCACGCTTTTCCTCGCGGTATTTTTTATACCAATTCATCATTTCGCTTCCCCTCCTTCTACCTCTACCATTTTAGCTGCAATAAAATCCCAACGTTTCCAAAAACTTGCTAATTCTTCTTTACCCGTATCATTTAACGTGTAAAACTTTCTAGCAGGTCCTACATCGGATTTTTTCTTTTCAACTTCTACAAGGCCTTTCTTTTCTACACGCATTAAAATCGTATACACAGTACCTTCGACAATTTCATCAAAACCTAAATCATTCAAATACTTAGTGATTTCATAACCGTATGTTTCTCCTTTAGAAATTTTCTGGAGGATCATGCCTTCTAAGACACCTTTTAACAGTTCTGTCAATCCTTTCATAAGGTCCACCTCTCTACTTTGTATTACTAGGTACAACTATATAGTAATACAAAGTAGTAGATTCGTCAACACTTTTTGTTTAAATTTTTTTATAAAAAAGAGCACTCTCACGAAAAAGGGGCTTCTTATGCCATTTATACGCAAAAAAAAGCCAATAGTTTCATTGACTTTTTATGATTTTCTTTTTCATTGTCATAAATACTTTTAAACGAATTAATGAATATCCAGTCATAATGCCTAGCACATTTAAAAAGATATCCCCTGTATCAAAAAAACCGACGGCGAGTATAAATTGAGTGCTTTCGACTAACGTAATTAAGATGATGGCTGTTAGTAAAGTGCTAATAAAGTTCCATCTATAAAATAAAAAGCCGATTGGAATAAAAGCTAAAATATTCCCTGTCGTAATGACGCGTAAATTCCCTTCTAAAAATGGAAAAATAAAATCAAAAGTTTCAAAAGAAAAGCCTTGAACATGACTAGCTTTACCAAATAATAGGACAATCAAGCTAGCAAAATATAACATATAGGCTAAAATCGTTAACTTCTTATTAAAATTCCATTCGATCAGCTGTACGCCGATGAGATAAATAAAAAGTGCCGTTAGTCCAATCACGATGTAATCTACAAAACTATATATTTCCATAATGTGATGTAAGTAAAATAATAGCCAGCCTTTAAAATAATAGACGTAAAGATAAAGCGCTAGCGCTACGGAAACAAAAGGTAAGATTCCGATAGAAGCTATTTTTTTCATTTTGTTTCCTCCTAACTTGAATGGTTTATATTAGTATAGCGCTAACTTATAAACAATTCGTTAAAAGGATTTAAAGAAAATTTAAATTCGTTCCTCACGTACAAATAAAAATAAAATCCCGCCAATTAAAAATAGTACGATTAAGCTGGCAACACCATAAGAGGTATTTCCAGTCAGTTGTGTGATGATACCCATTAGTGCAGGGCCAATGATCGCGGAGAATTTACCAAATATATTGTAGAAACCGTAAAATTCATTTGACCGCTCTTTTGGAATAATTTTCCCGAAAAAAGAACGACTCAGTGCTTGAATGCCGCCTTGACTTGTTCCTACAAGCACTGCTAAAATCCAAAAATCAAGCGTTGTTTTCATGAACACTGCATAAACACAAATGATAAGGTAGACGAAAATGGCGACGAGAATCAACTTTTTCGCCCCAAAGTGCTTGGCTAAAAAGCCGTAAAAAATAGTGAACGGGAAAGCAATCAGTTGCGTGACCAACAAAATGATGATTAACGTTGTGTCCGTAATCCCTAAATCAATGCCATATGATGTCGCCATTCGAAAAATGGTATCGACACCATCAATATAAAAGAAGTAAGCGATTAGAAATAGCGCTATCGTGCGGTATTGGCTAATTTGCCGAAGTGTCGTAAATAAACGCTTAAAACTCGTGCGTACTGGATTTTTCACTCGCTCCAGAAAATGCTTTTGATGAACATTTCTAAAGAAAGGAACCGTAAAACCAAGCCACCAAATCGCTGTAAGTAGAAAACCGATGTTCACTAAAGCCACTTCGCTAATGGGCAGTATTCCTGTTGCTTTTAAAATGATAAAAATCACAAATGGAATCGAACTTCCCAAATAGCCAAACGCATAGCCTGCTGACGAAATCCGGTCCATCCGGTCATTCGTCGTCACATCAACTAAAAAACTATCATAAAAAATATTCGCGCCCGAAAAACCAATTAGAGATAGCGCATAAAGCCCAAGCAAAATAAACCAGCCATCGTTTGGCACAAAAACGAATGAAACCGTACATAAAACCCCTAAAAGCGTAAAAATATTAAAGAATCTTTTTTTGAAAAACTGGTAATCCGCAATCGTCCCAAGAATCGGTGCCAAACAAGAAATGAGCAAAGTCCCAATTGAATTCGCATACCCCCAGTAAGCCGTTGACATATGATCGCTTACTCCAGCACTAGATGCTAAACTTTTAAAATAAATCGGCAAAATCGCCGTCGTAATCATAATGGAATAGGCGGAATTCGCCCAATCTTGAAGTATCCAACTTTTCTCCTCTTTTGTAAACATTCACTTATTCTCCCTCAAAAATGTCTGTGATGACTTGCCCTTCGACTTTTGGCATCTTAAAGCCCAAAATTCTTGCAAAGGTTGGCGCCTCGTCAATTAAACTGGCTTGCTCCACTTCTTTTCCGCGTTTTATTCCCGGACCGCTTAGAAGTAAAGTCGTTTCGTAATCTTTTTTCTGCGGGTGATACCCATGCACGGCGTTGTAGTAATCTGGCTGCCCGATTTTCTCTGGTGTCACTTCTTCAACGAGTGGGCCGTCGATGTTATCCATGAAATAACAGCCAGGGACCCCTTCTACCATAAATGTCGCTTCCGCGTCTGCACCTAAGCGAATGATTTCCGTTGAATTGTATACTTTCTCAATCCCTGGTAAACTTTGCAGTACTTCGAAAACTTGACTTTCAAGTTCAGGATTTTTTATGTAAATATAAGCAGATCCATCACAACTTTTCGCATATACTTGCCACGTCTCTATTTTATTGTCATTGCCAGCGCTAAGCCAGTTATACTCCGCGAACAAAATATTAAGGCGCAAAATCGTGTCGACGTCAATTTGATAGTGGTCACCTAAAACCGCAAAAACACTTTTTTCAAAAATACCAGCCTCTTTGGTAGCTTCAATGATTTCCCCTAATCGTTTATCGTGCCTTTGTAACGCTGATTTCGCTTCATCTGAAGTCACTCCGTAGCGATGCCGCATGCTGTCCATGTCAACAAAGTGCGCCATTAAAAGACCCGGTTTCTTCGTTTGAATCGTATCAATGACTGAAGCCGTTATGAAATCATCCAATTGCGGCTGTTCAATCCCATTTCGCAAATGACCGTATTTTTTATTCATATTTAAAAGAAAAAGTGGCGAACTCCCCCAAAGAGAGACCATCACTTGATTTAACCAAAAACGATTTGGGAAAATTTCCGCGATGTTATAATCGATACCGCTCTGTGCAGCAACAGGCCATAAAAAAGAAGCCGTCTTATATCCTTTCGCTTTCGCCAGTTCATATAATGTCGGAACTTTAATAGCATCTTTGTACCAATACCAATCAGGCGAAGCTTTATCAGGCTGAATTTTTGTATTATTTACAATGCCATGAGCGAGCGGATAATGCCCCGTTATAATTGAGGTATGAGCTGGATATGTAAGTGAAGGATAAACTGAGCGAACTTTTTTAACGTGAGTGCCTTGTTCCTTTATCTTTTTAAAATTTGGTAAACTTTCAATATCTTCCAAATCTTTTGCGCCTAAAGCATCAAAAGAAATTATAAACAAATGTCTATCCAATACTACGCACCTCTTTCTTTTCCCATTGTATCAAAAACAAATAAAAAAACCTAGACACATAGCCTAGGTTTTATCCGCTTTTTTCGGTTTCTTCTCAAGTAAATGTTCAGCTTGGTCGGTAACCCCTAATACGTCTAGGAAAAACATCACGACAGGAATCCCAACAATTAGTCCCCAAACGCCAAAGAAGTGCTCTCCAAAAATCAAAATGATGAATGTATAAAACACCGGTAAATCCGTTTTAGCAGACATTAATTTAGGGTTTAAAACGTAAGATTCAAGCGCATGAATAATCACAACCACAATTAAAATATAAAAGACGTATTGGAAACCACCAACTGTATAAGCAATAATGGTGAGCGGAATCATCGAAATAATGACACCGGCAACCGGAATTAAGCCCAATAAGAACACCATAATCGAAAGCGTTAATAGTTGTGGGAATCCCATAATCCATAAAGCAATTGTCGTCAGGACACAATTCACAACGGCAATCAAAAATTGTGCTTCAATCACCTTACCAAAAGTGCCAACAAATTTTGTACCAAAGTACTTTATCTCATCATACACGAACGAAATTTTACTGGTCGCAAATTGATTAGTGAAGGTGATTAATTGATCTTTTCCTAAAGAGAAAAACAGACTTAAAATAAGGGCAATGAATACGTTAAAGGCAACCACGCTTATATTCGTTAAATACGTGACAACCATTTGAACGCCTTGCTCTGTATATTTCATAATATCAATTTGATTCGCCATCGTAACGATATAGTTAATGAAATCATTGTTTGAATCCTGTGTAAAGAAAGTATTAGCAAATTTCACCAGTTGCCCAATTTGTTCGGTTAGAACTGGTATGTATTTGACTACAACAAATGTGAGCCCGAGCGCAATTAAGGCATATAAAATGAGCACAATAATTTGTCGGTAAATGGAAATCCGTTTTAAAATAAAGTTCTCTAGTCTTGTAATTAAGAATGAAAAGATGAATGTTAATAGGATAATATCCATCATACTGCGGAGCAAATACAAAACAAAAACGACTAACATAAAAACTAACACACGTCGCGTGCTTTTTTTGCTGAAAAAATCAAATAAACTTTCCAAATATAGTCCTCCCATACAATAGTAACAATCCCATTGTAACAAATAACTTCCCCGCAAACAGCCATCTTTTTAAAAGATACATCGCAAGTCTGACACTTTAATCTTCCCCAATGATTCGGACTTCTGTTTCTAAATCGACGTCAAAATTGCGTTTTACAGTTGCTTGTACGTGTTTGATGACCTTCATATAGTCTGTCGCGGTTGCCTCGCCAACATTTACGATAAAGCCGGCATGCTTTTTAGAAACTTGTGCACCACCAATTTGAAACCCTTGCAACTGACTATCCTGAATAAGTTTACCGGCAAAATATCCTGGTGGCCGTTTAAATACGCTGCCACATGAAGGATACTCAAGTGGCTGTTTGGATTCACGTGCCTCGGTTAATTCGGCCATTTTCGTTTCAATTGGCTGTTTTTCCGAGAGCGCCAGTTTAAACTCAGCTTCAAGCACAATCAATTTCTTTTCTGCAATGGTACTATGGCGATATTTCGCCGCTAATTCTGAACGTTCTAAGTGGAGCAATTCGCCAGCCATTGTTAAAACTGTTGCGCCTTCTAAACAATCGCTAATTTCGCCACCATATGCCCCAGCATTCATATAAAGTGCACCGCCAACTGAACCAGGAATCCCGCAAGCAAATTCAAGTCCTGTCAGACTCTCATCGCGTGCAAAACGTGATACGTCAATTAATTTGGCACCGCTCCCCGCATAAATCGTTGTTTCCCGTCGCTCCACTTTATTTAATAAATCTAAATACAAGACGATACCTCGGATACCGCCATCTTTTACAATTAAATTCGAACCGTTACCTAAAATTGTGAGTGCCACATGTTCATCATGACAAAATTTCACAACGGTTTGCGCTTCTTCTTTTGTTTTTGGCATCACAAATAAATCTGCATGACCACCAGTTTTTGTATATGTATAGTTAGCAAGACTTTCCTGTTTTTTAATGATTAATTCTGGTAAGACTTCACTTAAATTTTTCGCTACTTTTTCCATTTTATAAACCTTCCATTCACGTTGTAAGTTTCACTTCTTCTATTTTACCACGAAGCCTGTTTTTTACAAAATAATGTAAAATAATTGTTTTTCATAAAAAAAAATGGTAAATTGTGGGAACAAATATTCGCTTTTTTGTTTTAAAAGATTGGAGGCCCTTATGATACGCTTTAAAGATGTCACTAAAAACTATACTGACGATAACGTTGCTGTTAATAAACTTAACTTAGATATAAAAGACGGTGAATTTTTTGTCTTCATTGGACCGAGTGGTTGTGGAAAAACAACAACACTTAAAATGATTAATCGTCTCATTCCACTTACTACTGGAACGATTTACATCGACGAAAAACGTATTAGTGACTACAATATTCATGAGCTTCGCTTTGATATTGGCTATGTATTACAACAAATTGCCCTTTTCCCGCATATGACGATTGCTGAAAATATCGCGATTGTACCAGAACTTAAAAAATGGGACAAAGAAAAGATTTATAACCGTACAACAGAACTACTTGAAATGGTTGGCCTTGATCCAGCATCTTATCGCGACCGTAAACCGAAAGAACTTTCAGGCGGCGAACAGCAGCGTGTTGGTGTTGTGCGAGCACTAGCAGCCGACCCCAGTATCATTTTAATGGATGAACCATTTAGCGCACTTGATCCTATCACTCGTCAAAAATTACAACAAGATATTTCTCTCCTTCAAAAGAAAATTAAAAAGACGATTGTTTTCGTGACACACGACATGCAAGAAGCTCTGGCACTTGGTGACCGAATTTGCCTCATGCAAGACGGAGAAATCGTTCAATGTGATACGCCGTCTAATATTCTCAAAAACCCGAAAAATGATTTTGTTAGACATTTCCTTGATTCTGGAAATATTGCGAAGCCTCATCTATTGCCTGAAAATAAAAAAGCCAAAGATATTATAGAGCTTTTAACTATAGAGGAAAAAAATACGCCAAATTTACCTGTTTTAAAAAGCGATGCGGCGATTAGCGAAATGATTGTGGCACTTTCAGGGAACAATGCGGTGCAAATTCAAAATGATGACGGGAAAACTTATGTTGTGACACATCAAGATTTGACGAAGTTTTTAGCTAGTCAATTAGAACAGGTTGGTGATGCGAAATGAATACGCTCATTAATACGTTCGTTGAAAGAAAAGATGTTCTTTGGACGGCGCTCGTTCAGCACATTCAAATTTCATTCATTTCCCTTTTCATTGCGGTTTTAATTGCCCTCCCGCTTGGCATCTACTTAACTCGACATAAGCGAATAGCTGAACCGATTATCCAAGTCGCGGCTATTTTTCAAACCATACCGTCTTTAGCTCTTCTTGGTCTTTTGATTCCGCTTGTTGGAATTGGGATTGTTCCAGCGATTATCGCGCTTGTTATTTATGCGCTTCTCCCGATTTTGCGAAATACATACACGGGGATCAATGAAGTCGACCCGGCTCTCGTTGAAGCATCGCGTGCAATGGGAATGAACAAATGGCGCCGCCTTTACAAAGTTCAGCTGCCGCTTGCCATGCCTGTTATTATGGCCGGCATTCGCACGGCGATGGTACTAATTATTGGAACCGCAACGCTTGCTGCGCTAATTGGTGCTGGTGGACTCGGGGATTTAATCCTGCTCGGAATCGACCGCAACAACAATAGTTTAATCTTGCTCGGAGCCATTCCCGCAGCGCTTCTCGCGATTTTATTTGATGTCCTCTTACGCTTCTTGGAAAAAGCCAGTTTCAGAAGCACAATTATAACGGTGTCTATCGGCGTCCTGCTGACTGCTGCCCTAATTATTGTCCCGCTCTTCACGACCGACAAAAAGGAAATTACCATTGCAGGTAAACTTGGTGCAGAGCCAGAAATACTCATCAATATGTATAAGCTAGTCATTGAAGATGAAACGGACTTAACGGTGAATTTAAAGCCAAATATGGGAAAAACCAGTTTCTTGTTTAACGCGCTTAAATCCGGCAATATCGATATCTATCCTGAGTTTACTGGCACCGTTTTAGAAACCTTTACAAACGACCCTGCTAAATCGCATGACGCGAATCAAGTGTACGAACAAGCACGGGACGGACTTGCTAAGCAATTTAACATGACTTACTTAAAACCGATGCAATACAACAATACGTATGCCCTCGCGGTGTCAAATGATTTCGCGAAACAAAATGATTTGCAGAAAATTTCCGATTTATCTGGCGTCCAAAATCTTGTTAAAGCTGGTTTTACGTTGGAATTCAATGACCGTGATGATGGCTATAAAGGCATTCAAAAAACGTACGGCCTGCAATTTGATAATGTCAAAACGATGGAACCAAAACTGCGTTACAATGCTATTTTAGCGAATGATATTAATTTGCTTGATGCGTATTCAACAGATAGTGAGCTCGCGCAGTATAAATTGAAAGTTTTAGAAGATGATAAACAATTTTTCCCGCCTTATCAAGGTGCTCCGCTAATGCTAACTAAAACGATTGAGAAGTACCCAGAAATTAGGGCGCCACTCAATAAGCTTGCTGGCAAAATTACGGATGACGAAATGCGGAAAATGAACTATGAAGTTAATGTAAATGGAAAATCTGCCGAAGAAGTCGCACGTGCCTTTTTAATCAAAGAAAACATTCTTAAAAAATAAAAAAACGGATACTAAGAGCTCATTGCTTTTAGTATCCGTTTTTCTCATTCATTTCGAATAAGTTCTATGATTTTATTCGTATTTGGTTTATAGAAGCGACAATGTGCTTCGTATTCCATATTAAACTCTTGTGCACGTTTTGGTAGCGGGTTTGTTTTATCAATTAATAGCCCTTCTTCTACAAGTGGAAGTAGCGAAATAATTTGATCAAAGACTAAACCGCCATTTGTATCGCTTAAAACGGTTACCATTTTAGCAAGCGCTTTTCGTTCTTCAGAAGGGAGTTGTTTTTGATGGCTATGATACCATTTTGCAAGTGCCACCCGATTTTCTCTTGTTGCTTCTAAATAAATGGTTTGTGCATATGCAGCCTTCATGAAAGCAATCGATAAATCTTCTGCTGATTTCCAGTCTTCTGGTTTAATAAGCCCTTGTTCTTTAATTTTTTCATTAAGTAACGCAATATCTTCTTGATAAATATCCATTTTATGTTGCTGTTGTTTGTATACTTCAAGAGCCAAACTAAGTTGGTCGATTGTCGGCTGAAGTTCTTCTCCAAACAGAACGTTATTGTTTAAAATGAGTTGAGCTTGTTCAATTCGTTCGGCCACAATACTGTCCCGCTCTTTCACAATACTTGCCCGCTTTGTCAAATATTCAAAATAAAAATTGTACTTCTGTAATTTTTGAACAACCGCTAGAGCCTCTTCTCGGCTGGCTAATTCATCTTCACTTCTTAGCACTGTGATGCCGGAGATCTTTCCTAGTTTTGTAAAAATGACAACTTGAAATAATTGATCTTGTGCATCTATTTTATAAGGTAACACATGGTCTTGCTCTAAAAGTTTTTTCTGTGGTTTCAACATTTTGCTAGCCATTATAATCAACACCTTTACTACGCTTATTCTGATAATTTAATTATAACGAATCTAGGTGAAAAATTCGAGGGAAAATATTAAGATGTTTCTAATTTATAGTTTACATAATCTTATTATCGTTAAACAAATGTATGAATGAGGAGGTAAATATTCAGCAATGCAATGAAAATGGCCACTGTCCATGATAGTATTTGCAACCATTTGGCATTCACAAATACTCCCATTTTCTTTTTATTTCCTGTAAATAAAACGAGTGGGATAACAGCAAATGATAATTGCATAGATAAAATAACTTGGCTCAAAATGAGTAAATCATTGGTTCCTTCTATTCCGTAAAGCGCTGTTACTATGACGGCTGGAATAATGGCTAATAGTCTCGTAAGCAGTCTTCGTAGCCATGGTTTTAAACGTATATTCAGAAAGCCTTCCATCACAATTTGTCCTGCTAGCGTTCCTGTAAGCGTCGAATTTTGCCCAGATGCGAGTAGCGCCACTGCGAAAAGCGTACTCGCAATGCTGCTTCCAAGTGTTGGATCAAGCAATTTATATGCATCTTCTATCCCAGCAACTTCCCTATGCCCAGTATAATAAAACGCGGCCGCCGATAAAATTAAAATAGCGGCATTAATGAAAAGAGCCATTGTTAACGAAAAAGTAGAATCGATAAATGAAAATTTAATGGCTTCTTTCCGGCCTTTTAAGTTTCGTTCATACTGTCTTGTTTGCACAATAGAGGAATGTAAATAAAGATTATGCGGCATGACAGTTGCTCCTAGAATTCCAAGCGCGATATAGAGCATTGCTGGATTCGTAACGATTTCTTTTTGAGGGACAAACCCTTTCGCAACTGCGGCCATATCTGGATGGCTCATGATAAGTTCAATGCCAAAACAAACTAAAATGGTTACCATCAGCGTAATGACGATAATTTCGATGTATCTAAAACCACGATGTTGTAAGAGTAAAACAAGAAAGATGTCGAGCGATGTAATGCAGACGCCCCAAATGAGTGGAATCCCAAAAAGGAGATTTAATGCGATGGCACTCCCAATGACTTCTGCTATATCGGTTGCAATGATGGCTAATTCTGCTAAAATCCATAAAACGAATGACACGCCTTTTGGAAAGCTATCTCGTGAGGCTTGGGCTAAATCGCGGCCGGTGACAATGCCAAGTTTGGAGGCAAGTGACTGTAATAAAATCGCCATGAGGTTTGAAATGAGGATGACTGACAGGAGTGTGTAGCCAAACTCAGATCCGCCGGCAATGCTCGTTGCCCAGTTCCCTGGGTCTACGTAGCCGACGGCAATCAGTGCCCCTGGGCCCATAAACGCAAGAAGTTTTCTAAAAAAAGTGGCATTTTGAGGTACTTTAACGGTGTTGTTCACTTCGCTTAGTGACGAGTCTGATTCTTTGCGGCGCCAAGCTTGCTTTTCCTTTTTCAAAAGCATCCCTCCTCTTTTTGTACCAAAAAGGCAAATGTAGCTAGACGTACACCACATTTGCCAGTTTGTTTCTAAAGTGCTTCTGTAAGTTTTTTCTTTTTATTTTTAACAGGATTTAGCGAACGTTCGATAAATCCGAGTACGAGGTCGACGATGATAGCCATGAGCGCGGTTGGAATAGCGCCAGCCAAAATAATGGCTGTTCCATTGGTCGCATTTGTCCCCCGAACGATAATATCGCCTAGTCCCCCAGCACCTACGAATGTTCCGATGGCTGCAACGCCAATCGCGATAACGAGTGCGTTACGAATGCCGGCCATAATGACGGAAAGTGCGAGTGGCAACTCAATCATGCGTAAAACTTGCCATTTTGTCATCCCCATGGCTTTGCCTGATTCGAGCAAAGCGCCATCTACATTTTGTATACCCGTATACGTATTTTTTAAAATAGGTAATAGTGAATATAAAAAGAGTGAGAGTACGACGGTGTTTGTGCCAAGTCCCATAATCAGCATTAAGACAGCGAGCATTGCAAGCGCTGGAATGGTTTGAATGATGTTCGCAATTTGAATGACCCAATTGGCAAGACGGCGTTTACGCGCGATATAGATGCCAAGTGGAATCGCCACGATACTTGCGAAAAGCACACCGTAGATGCTCATCAAAAAGTGTCGCCAAAAAGCTTCTGCCACATATGCCCCATTGGTCGCATAATAGTCGATTAATTGATTAAACGTATTCATTTGCCTTCATCCTCAAAATAGTTATTTTTTTGAAGAAACTCTTCTGCAACAACAGACGGTTCTTTCAATTTACCGTCAGCCTGATAGTTTAACTTCTGCATTTCTTCTGTCGAAATTTTTCCAACCAGTTTGTTTAAAGTTGTTTTAAGTTCTGGGTGTTCTTTTAAAATCTCGTCTGTAGCTACAGGTGACGCGTCATATGGCGGGAAGAATTTTTTGTCGTCCTCTAAAATCTTCAAATCATAGGTTGGAATCCGTCCATCTGTGGAGTAACCGAGCGCCACGTCCATCTGGTCATTTTTAAGCGCCGTATAAATCAAACCAATTTGCATCGGGAATATTTTTTTGAAGTCGATGTTGTATTCCTTTGAAAAAGCTTTATACCCGTCACCGGCACGTTCCATCCAAGAATTATCTACCCCAGCTGTAAGCTCGTTTTGAACCGGACGCATATCGCTAATCGTGTTTAAATTATATTTTTTAGCGGTGTCTTGTCGCACCATAAATGCGTATGTGTTCGCGAATCCATATGAATCGAACCAAGTTTGCTGAAATTTATCTTCGAAGCCTTTTTGAACTGCCGCAAGCGCTTTTTCTGGATCTTTAATCGGCTCTTCGCCAAGTGGGCCAACTAAATCCGTGCCCGTGTATCTTGTCGCGGTAATATCCACATCTCCGTTCATCATCGCCTGGTGTTGCACGACAGATGAGCCTAAATTATTTACCATTTCTACTTTTAAATCCGTGTCATGTTCAATCATTTGTTTCACGATATTTGCAACAATTTGCGATTCTGTTGTCGACATCGAACCAATTCGAATGGTATCGCTTGAACCCCCGCCTAAACCAGGTAATGAACAGCCTGTTAAAAGGACGAAAGACGCACATAAAACAGCTATTAAAGTTGTAATTTTTTTCATTTTCCGTCCCTCCTAACCGTTGTTTCTCGCATCGCGAAGTGGTTTTGGTGTTAACACATTTTCGAGCTTACCGAGGAAATATTCAACGAGCAGCGCCAAAATCGTAACTGGAATTGCACCGCCTAAAATTAAATCTGGGCGATACAAATTTAAACCGTTAAAAATAAAGTCGCCTAGCCCACCGGCACCAATATATGATGCGAGCGTTGCCCATGCAATGATATACACAGCCGATAGCCGAATGCCCGCCATAATGACGGAAATCGAATTGGGAATTTCCACATTTATAATAAGCTGGAAACTTGTCATACCCATGCCGCGCCCTGATTCAATTAAGTTTTTATCCACACCACGCACGCCAATAAACGTGTTCCGTAAAATTGGCAAGAGCGCATAAATGAATAGTGCGATAATCGCAGGGAATGTTCCAACACCTAAAATTGGAATAATAAACGCAAGAATCGCGAGCGAAGGGACAGTCTGCAAGACACTCACAACGCCGATTACAAAATCCGCCACTTTCGGTGAACGCGTCAGCAAGATGCCGACAGGAACAGCCACAATGATGCCTAAAATAACAGCGGCAAGCGATATGTAAAGATGCTGCCAAGTTTGAACAAGCAAGTTATGCCCATTTTCTTGGAAAAATTGCGTAATCGCATCCATTATTCTCCCCCCTGACTACTGTGCGCAAGTTCTTCGCCTTTCTTTTCCTCCGAAGTAGAAGCCATATCATCATCGCCCCAGATAGAATCGTAAACCATATCAACAAGACTTGCTCGCGTTACAATCCCAACGAGTTTCTTATCGTTATCTACAACGGGCACATATTTATAGCCACGTTTTAAAATCCGTTGCACGGTGTCACGAAGCAGCGCGTCTTCCTTCACGTAAAATACATTTTTTTCCAAAATATCCACAACAGATGTTGCTGTTCGTCGGTTAGAATCAATTTGCTCGACATCGATAAAACCTTTCAAAATATTGCGTTCGTCAACAACAAGAAGCGTATCTACTCGGCGCTCCTTCATAAGTTGAATCGCAGCTTGTAAAGATTTATCTGCCGTAATGGAAACTGGTTTTGGATTCATAATTTGACTAACGATTGTTACATTCGGTTGTGCCTCAATCAAGCGATCCTTTCCAATGAAATCTTCAACAAACGAATCAGCAGGATTACGCAAAATTTCATCTGGTGTATCAAATTGTACAACTTTTCCGTCACGCATAATGACAATTCGGTCCGCTAGTTTGATAGCTTCGTCCATATCATGCGTCACAAAAATAATTGTCTTTCCAAGTTCCTGCTGCAAGCTTTTAAATTCCTCTTGAAGTGCATCACGCGTAATCGGGTCAAGTGCCCCAAACGGTTCATCCATTAAAATGAGCGTTTGGTCAGCTGCTAAGGCACGAAGTACGCCAATACGCTGTTGCTGTCCACCGCTAAGCTCATATGGATATCTGTCTAAATATTCTTCTGGCAAGTCGACCAGTTTAATCAATTCCTTAGCGCGTTCATGTTTCTTTTCATCCGACCACTTCAAAAGCTTTGGGACTAAAACGATGTTATCGCGAATCGTCATATGCGGCATTAAACCAATTTGTTGAATCACATACCCAATTGAACGGCGAAGTTTTACTGGATCTTCTTGTAAAATATCCTTATCGTTAATGAAAATTTTACCTTCAGAAGGTTCAATCAAACGATTTATCATTTTCATCGTAGTCGTTTTCCCACAACCACTTGGTCCGATAAAACAAATAAATTCACCCTTTTCAATATTCAGGTTTAAGTCACTAACCGCCTTTTTCCCACCTTTATACGTCTTCGTAACGTGTTCAAACTTTAACACGAAGAACACCTCCATATGTATTTCTATTTTAACCAATCTTTAGTCAAGTTCCCTATTTTCTAGGCGTCTAAACAAAAAATCCTTATAGAACTATCTATAAGGAGACTATATAAAAAGTATATACTTGTGCCTAGCAAAACGCAACATATCTAACTTCTAAGCACTATAAAACTCCTTGTAGATGGCGCTACAAGGAGTTTCCTAATTTATTTCGGCAGAAACAACTGCGGTTTCATTTTCATCATCACGGTAATCACCAAGCCACAAACAACTATTGTCGCAAGGCAGCTTAGTCCGTTCATTACAATGGAGAAAAGTTGGGCACTCCAACCAGCGAATGCATACGCTCCCCAAAATAGAACACCAGCAAGGTAATGCCAGAAATACCTAGCAATACCTCCCGCAAACATCGCCACCCACGCAAAAGTGATGGCTTTTTTAAAGTTTTTCTCAGTTAAGAAGGCTCTGATTTTTTTAGAATAAATTCCAGAAAAAGCAATGAAAGCGAAAGCAAGAACATACTCAATGAGCGCCTGATTCCACATTAAAATATAAGCTTTTCCTGTTAAAAAATGAAGCACCCCCCATAGAAGTCCAGCAAATCCAGCAGCTAAAAAGCCCCTTCGAATTGCTACTACATACATGGGAATCATGCCGAGCGAAATCGAAAAGCTCGAACCGATATCAAGTGGTATAAAACTTAGTATCATCGCAATCGCTGCAAAAATTGCACATTCCAGTAAAACAATTAAACGTTTGTTTGCCATAAAAAATAAACTCCCTTCTTCTTTTGGACATACACGCACCGCAGAAGAAAGCAGTTTTCAATATGAAAAATGCAATCGCCACAATCCCTACGCTCGTATTAACGAACAGGTTCAAAGGGTCAGAGTGAAACACTCAATCTCAGCTTAAAGCCCCCCCTGTGGTAACGTAATATGAAATTCTTAACAAAACCTATTATACCATGCCAAGAAAAAAAGTAAACCCTATTCTTCTCCTGAAAATAGCACCGCGTTTTGTTTTCGCTTACTAAGCTTCGCAAAAACCAGCTTATAGCTATTTTCCAAGATGGCAGAAAGCAGTTCATCTGGCACATCGCAATCGCTCGAAATCATCACCGAAATCCAGTGCGTCTTATTCAAATGATAGCCCGGCACAATCGCCTGATACTCTTCCTTTAGACGTTCCGCCCGTTCAGGCTCACATTTTGCGCTAATGAACAGAATATCTTGGTGACGATGAATAAGCGCAAACATCTTATCGCCAACTTTCATTACGCTTGCTTCTTTTCCAAACGGGAAAGTCAGTTTTGCTCCTTGTAAGGACTCGCAAAAGGCAACCCATTTTATTCGTTCTAATTCAAATTCCATTTGCCCCACCTCTTTTTTTAGTATAACACGTGAAAAGCTTTATTTACGAGCGGTAGCATGGTAAAATAGGGATAATGTGCTTTTTTATAGGAGGAAAATAATGTTAACAGTGAATAACGTCGCACTTCGATATGGCGATAAAAAGCTATTTGAAGATGTATCGATTAAATTTACACCAGGTAATTGTTACGGTTTAATTGGCGCAAACGGGGCCGGTAAATCGACATTTTTGAAAGTTCTATCAGGTGAAGTGGATTCGCAATCAGGAAATGTGCATATCACGCCTGGCGAGCGCCTTGCTGTGCTTCAACAAGACCATTTCCAATATGATAATGAACTCGTTTTAAACACCGTCATTATGGGGCATAAAACGCTTTATGACATCATGGAAGAGAAAAACGCAATTTATATGAAACCGGATTTCAGCGATGCAGATGGTATCCGTGCGGCTGAACTCGAAGGCGAATTTGGTGAGCTTGGCGGTTGGGAAGCTGAGCCAGATGCAGCTGTCCTTTTAAACGGTCTTGGCATTCCATCTGAACTTCACGGTAAAATGATGAAAGACTTAACAGGTTCTGAAAAAGTGAAAGTGTTACTTGCACAAGCCTTATTTGGTAAACCTGACATTTTGCTACTCGATGAGCCAACAAACCACTTGGATATTCGGGCGATTCATTGGTTAGAGGAGTTTCTAATCAACTTTGAGAACACGGTTATTGTCGTATCGCATGACCGTCACTTTTTAAACAAAGTATGTACGCATATTGCCGATCTTGATTTCAGCAAAATTAAACTCTATGTCGGAAACTACGATTTCTGGTATGAGTCGAGCCAACTGGCGCAAACAATGATGAGCGACCGCAACAAGAAAAAAGAAGAGAAAATGAAAGAACTTCAGGACTTCATTGCGCGTTTCAGTGCGAATGCCTCCAAATCAAAACAGGCGACTAGCCGTAAGAAAATGCTTGAAAAGATTACGCTAGAAGATATTCAGCCATCAAGTCGGCGCTATCCATTCATTCAATTTAAGCCTGACCGGGATGTCGGCAATGACCTCCTAACCGTAGAAAATTTAACCAAAGAGATTGACGGGGTTAAGGTTTTAGATAATGTTTCCTTCACGATTAATCGCGATGACAAAGTGGCGCTCGTTGGTGACGATGAAGTTGCGAAAACGACGCTATTCCAGATTTTAGCTGGTGAAATGGAGCCGGATTCCGGGACTTTCCGCTGGGGCGTGACAACAAGCCAAAGCTACTTCCCGAAAGATAACTCTGAGTTTTTCACAGAAAACAATCTAAATCTCGTGGAATGGCTGCGCCAATATTCTCCGCAAGACGATTCCGAAGCGTTCCTGCGCGGCTTCCTTGGACGCATGCTCTTTAGCGGTGACGAAGTGCTTAAAAAAGTGAAAGTACTTTCTGGGGGCGAAAAGGTACGCTGTATGTTGTCGAAAATGATGCTTTCAGGTTCCAACGTACTACTGCTTGATGAGCCTACTAACCACTTGGACTTGGAGTCGATTACCGCTCTAAATAACGGCCTACTTGGCTTTAAAGGCGCGATGATTTTAGCTTCACATGACCATCAACTACTTGAAAGTATAGCAACGCGAATTGTGAACCTTTCTAAAGATAATTTCTACAATAAAGAAATTAGTTATGACGGCTATTTAGCAGAAGTCATGCAAGTGAATGACTGATAAAAAAGCGTGAATCCAACTGGATTCACGCTTTTTTAAAGTAATCTTCAATAATTTCCATATGCGTTGGATTGAAAAGCGGCGGAATCTCGTTTTGTCCCACCCATTTCAGTTCCAACGTTTCTTCATTGTTAAAGCTTAAATCAACGTTTTCTGATACAACAACTTGATAGACTAAATCGATGCACTGCGCAACATCACCATTTGGATAGTGCTGTTCAAGCGTCGTATAAACACCTTGAAAGTCCCTAACCGAAAACTTTTCGATACTTGTTTCTTCAAAAATCTCACGTCGAAGTGTATCTTCAGGTTTCTCAGAAAGTTCCATTGCCCCACCCGTTAATCCCCAAAGGTTGCTATCTCCGCGGCGTTGCATTAAAATCTGACCTTTCCCGTTCCCAATAACGCCTACAACGAATGTCAAAATAATTTTTTCATGCCCTACTTTTGAACGAATCCAATTGATATAATCCATCATCTGCCCCGTTTCTTATTTTAAAGTAATTTGACCCGTATCTATCGTAATAGGCGAAAGCGAATCGCCCACATAAGAAAGCCATGATAAAGAAATCCACTTGATATCACTGACTTTATCAATTTTGCTAATCGGGAAAACTAGCTCACCAGAAATCGTTTTTCCTTTTTCGATTTCACTATCATCGAAAGTTGAAAGGAGCATATCGCCGCCGTTCACACTTTCTTTCGGTGTCTTCAATTCCCCTTGATTCGGATATGTGGTCACTTTCTTGTCCCCATGATTCGTGATTTCAAGCGCTACCGTCACACTTCCCGGCAATTCTTTGTCTTCAAGCGAAGAATAAATCGCTTTTTTCTCCACTTTGATACTCGTAATCTTGCTTTCAATTTGGTTGTCCGTCTGCTTAAAATTCACAGGATATGTTTTCGATTCCGTTGCCGAGCTTTCCCCTGAATCATTGGTCATTGAGAAATTGCGCACGCTATCTTGCACGTCTTGGAAATTCTTAAACGCCACAATAATTCCAATTATCGAAGCAATCATCAAAACCGTGCTGCTTCCAAGAATAATGGCACCCACTTTTCTTTTTTTCGGGAAAAAGAGGATGACCACTCCTATAATGAATAAGATAAAGGAGATGACTCCACCAAAAATCCAAAATACCATATTATGTCTCCTTTTTTAATGAAATATTGTGTTTATCATATCATTTATTGAACAGGGAGGCAAAAAACTGCAAAACCATCGCTGGCTTTGCAGTTTTGTTAAACTTCCATAATAATCGGTAAAATCATCGGTCTACGTTTAGTCTGCTCAAACAAATAACGATTTAATTTATCACGAATATCTTGTTTTAGTTTCGCCCATTCAAATTCATTTTCTTGTAAGTTGTCTAAAACAATTTTGCTCACCACTTTGGCCGATTCCTCAATCAAATGTTCCGATTCGCGCACATAAATGAAGCCACGCGAAATAATTTCAGGACCCGACACAATTGTTTTCGATTTGCGGTTTAATGTTACAACCACAATGAAAATACCATCTTCTGAAAGCAATTTGCGGTCGCGCAAGACAATGTTACCAACATCGCCAACACCTAAACCGTCAATGAGCGTATTGCCAGCATAAACACGATTGCCCATTGTCATTTTGCCTGCTTTATATTCTACCACATCGCCTTTCCCAGCGACAAAAACGTTCGTTTTCGGAATGCCGACACTATAAGCTAATTTAGCATGACTAATGAGCATCCGATACTCTCCGTGAACGGGAATAAAATACGTCGGTTTCAACAAGTTTAAGACCAATTTTAAATCATCTTGACTCCCGTGACCAGAAATGAATAAATTGCGACTCATTGTCAGAACACGAGCGCCCGCCCGGTAAAGCATATCCATTGTTTTCGCCATCATCGTTTCAAGCGAAGGACTTGGTGTCGTAGTGACATAAACCGTATCGCCCGCTTTAATGTTAAGCTGCGGATGGTTACCTTTTGTCATTTGTTGCAGCGACTGAATGGGCTCGCCTAGATTCCCAGTTTCAATCACCGTAATTTCATGATCTTTGTATTTCTTCATGTCTTTATGAGAAATAATCAAATCATCTTCGACAATAAGTTTATCAAGGCGTCTTGTTATCTCTACTACTCGTTCCAATTCCTTTCCAACAATAACGACTTTACGCTTTGTTGCGGCAGAAGCATCTAAAACTTGCTGCAAGCGAATGACGTTTGAGGCTACGCATGCCACAATGATTCGTCCTTCTGCTGTGCGGAAAGCGTGACGCACTTCTTCCTCAATGTCGCTATCGCTAGAAGTTGTCCCAGGATGTTCCGCTTCAGAACTGTCGGAAAGAAGCGCGAGAACGCCCGACTCTCCAATATCAGCAATGGCACTCAAACTTGTTTCATAGCCATCTTTCGCCGATTGATCAATTTTAAAGTCTCCTGTGTAAACAATCGCGCCTTCACTAGTATCAACAACGATTGCAACGGAATCAGGAATCGTATGTGTTGTCCGGAAGAAACGAATATTTGCTTTTTTAAATTCAATGACACTATCTTCATCAATCACGTGGAAATTTTTAAAGCGCACTTTTTTATACTCTTTTACAGAAGCTTTCGCAAGTTCAATCGTAAGCTCCGTCCCGTAAACTGGCGCTTTTACTTTTTGAAGTAAGTACGGTAAGGCGCCAATCGCATCTTCATGTCCGTGCGATAGTACAATCGCTTTAACACGGTCCTTATTTTCCTCCAAATAGCGGAAATCGGGAATGACCACATCGATGCCGAGCAATTCATCTTCTGGGAACATCAGCCCCGCATCAAGGACGAAAAGTTCATCGTCCACTTCTACCACATACATGTTTTTTCCGCTTTCAGCCACTCCACCAAGAGGAATGATTTTTATCTGTTTCGCTTTTTTAATTGTCAAAGCGGAAACCTCCTTTAGCTTTTTTTCGCTTGTTTATAAATAGATTGTAATTTTTCCGCTTGCACAGCATTCAAATCGACAAGAGGAAGTCTAACAGGGCCAACATCAACCCCTAATTCTCGTAGTAAAAACTTCGTTGGAGCTGGGTTTGGAACGGCAAAAATACCAGTCATGAGCGGAAGCAACTTCCGATGAATCGCGGCCGCCTTTCTCACTTCCCCATTTTCAAACGAATGAATCATTTCTTGCATTTCAGGACCCGCTACATGGCTAAGAACAGATACCACGCCGTGCCCGCCAACAGCTAAAATAGGCAACGTCAAGCTATCATCTCCGCTATAAACGGAGAAATCAGCTGCTGTTTCTTCAATAATTTTGGAAATATTATCTAAGTTCCCGCTGGATTCCTTAACAGAAACGATATTGTCTAATTTCGCGAGTTCAATGATGGTTTCTGGCTCGATATTAACGACAGAACGACCCGGAATATTATAAATCATCACCGGCAACGGCGAATTTTCAGCAACTGCTTTAAAATGCGCATAAAGCCCATCTTGATTTGGCTTATTGTAGTACGGCGCCACAATTAGTGCGGCGTCATAGCCGCCAAGGTCGGCCACTTCTTTTGTGAACCGAATTGTTTCGTCGGTATTATTTGATCCTGTACCTGCAATTAGTTTCGCGCGTCCATCATTTGCTTTCGCCACTTCTGTAAACAATTTGATTTTTTCATCGTGGCTTAAAGTTGGTGACTCGCCCGTTGTTCCTGAAACAACAAGCGCGTCCGTTCCATTTTCAATCAAGTAATTCACTAAAGCATGAATTCGTTTGCGGCAGACTACATTTTTTTCTGGATGAATCGGCGTTACCATCGCCGTAATCACTTTCCCAAAGTTCATTTTTATTCCTCCTAAATAGTAGGGAATTACTCAAAATCAAGACAAAATTCATCATGTAAAGCATTAACTGCTGGAATTAAATCGTCTTCGCTGACTAAAACCCAGATGGTCGTATGGCTATCTGCGGATTGTAAAATTTGAATGCCTTTTTGGGCAAGTGCGCGTACAATTTTCGCTGTGACACCTGGTACTCCTGTTATGCCCGCGCCAACAATTGAAACTTTCGCGCACTCCGTTTTAGACATAACCGAAAAATCTTTTGCTTTTAAAAGTTTTTCAACGGTTTCTTTTTTTTCTTCTGGAACGGTAAACACGATATTCGTGGCCGAAATATTGATAAAATCAAGGCTAATTCCGCCGTCTGCTAAAAGTGCAAAAGCTGATTCCTGCGTTCTTTTGGCATCTGTTTGCACGGAAACTTGTACTAAATCCGTTACGTGAGCAATGCCTGTTACGAGGCGCTCCTTCACATCAAAGTGCCCTGCTTCTCCGCTAGCGACCAGCGTGCCTTCTCCGTCCAAATAAGTGGAGCGAATGCGCATCGGAATTTTTGCTGTCATCGCAATCTCAACAGCTCTCGGGTGAATCACCTTCGCCCCTTGATATGCCATGTTGGACACTTCATTGTAGCTCACCTGCCGTAAGCTTTTCGCGTGTTCGACAATGCGCGGGTCTGCTGTCATCATGCCATCGACGTCCGTAAAGATATCGACATATTCCGCACGAAGCGCAACACCAAGAGCCGCAGCAGACGTATCACTACCGCCGCGACCAAGCGTCGTCACATCATGATGCTCATCAACGCCTTGAAAACCTGCAACTACGATAACATCATTTTTTTCTAAAGCAGCTGTAATTCGTTCGGTGTCCACTTCCAAGATTTTCGCATTCAAATGATTAGGCGTCGTGCGAATACCAGCCTGCCCACCTGAAAACCCTTCTGCCAACACGCCAGATTCCTTCAACATGTTCGTAAAAACTGCACAGGAAATTGTTTCCCCAACAGAAAGCAGCATAGCTTGTTCACGTTTTGAAAGCTTCGTCTTTTTAGCGCCAATCAATTCAAGTAGCGTATCAGTCGCATAAGGATCGCCGTAACGCCCAATTGCTGACACAACCACAACGACCTTGTAGCCGTCAGAAACGGCACGTTTAATGTGCTTAAATGCCATTTCGCGTGTTTCCGGACTTTGCACCGACGTCCCGCCAAATTTCTGAACTATCATTTTCATTCCTTGCACCTCTAAATAATTTCTAATTTAACTAGGCTCTCTGCAATTTGAATGGAGTTCCAAGCCGCTCCTTTGAGTAAATTATCCGATACAATCCATAAGTGGAAACCTAGCGGATTATCTAAATCGCGACGAATTCGTCCAACAAAAACTTCCTTTTTCCCAGCCGCATTTGCCGCTTGCGGATAAAGTTGCGTTTCTGGATCATCTTCTAAAACAACGCCTGGAGCCTCTTTCAAACAAGCTTTAATTTTCGCCACGTCTGTTTCTTTTTCAACTTCAATATAAACGGATTCAGAATGTCCAGAAACAACGGGAATTCGCACACACGTTGCGGCTACTTTGATAGAAGCATCTTCCATGATTTTCTTCGTTTCATTGATCATTTTCATCTCTTCGTATGTATAGTCATTTTCGGTGAAAACATCAATTTGCGGTAGCGCGTTAAACGCGATTTGATAATGCTTTTTGTCACCTTTGACGGGCATAATTTCAGGCGTAAAAGGTTTGTCATCTAACACCGCGCGTGATTGTTCGTTCAGTTCTTGAATGGCAGAAACGCCAGAACCAGAAACCGCTTGATATGTGGATACAATAATCCGATTTAAGCCCCATTCTTTGCGAATAGGTTCAAGTGCCGCCACCATTTGAATGGTCGAACAATTTGGGTTGGCAATAATACCTTGATGTTTTTTTAGCGCTCTTTCGTTCACTTCTGGGACAACGAGTGGAACATTTTCATCCATGCGATATGCACTTGTATTGTCAATCACAATAGCGCCACGCTTCACGGCTTCCTCGGCAAACTTTTTCGAAACCGAGCCACCTGCGCTAAATAAAGCTATATCAACACCATTAAAAGACTCAGGTGTAGCTTCTTGCACGATAACTTCTTTTCCTTTAAAAGTAAGTTTTTGTCCTGCAGAACGTGCGGAAGATAAGAAAGAAATTTGCTTAATCTTAAACGTCGCCGCCTCTTCTAATAACTGAATCATTTGTGTTCCTACTGCGCCAGTCGCACCGACAACGGCAACATGATAGCTTTTTGTCATTCATTATTCCTCCTTCATTTTTGCTTTCATCAAAGTGATCGTTCACTTTAAACTCTATTTATCATATCATAAAACGCACTATTTCGCAGTTCTTTTCCACTTTTTTTGAAAAAAAGACCTCGCCTGATTTTCAGACAAGGCCTTACCTATTATTTTTCCGTTTGTTTCGATTGTGCCGCTCGTGCTGCTTGCAGATTATTAATAGGTTGGTCAACATTTGAAGTTTCTTTTTTCTGTTCCGAACGTTTCTTCTTCAGTTCGAAATATTTATCTAAGACTTCCTTTGAAATACTCATATTGATTTTGCTGTCACTATATCCATCGCGATATTCCCACGGGACAACAACGGCAATAGCAATTTCTGGTTTTTTGGCAGGTGCATAGCCAACAAAAGTCGTATTCCAAACTTCGGCCATTTTTGAAGCTGTTTTAGGTCCATCATAGAAACCTTGGGCCGTACCAGTTTTTCCTGCTACATCATAGTCCGCAGAACCGAAAACAGTACGCGCTGTACCATTTGGTCCGTGTGTTACTTGGTAAAAACCATTTTGTACTGTTTTAATATCCGCCTCCGTAACACCTAAACGGTTTAACACTTTTGGTTCGTTGCTAGATGCAACCGTTCCAACGGTGTCGCCTGAAGTACTTGGATTGCGGATTTCCTTCACCATAGATGGCTGAATACGTGAACCGCCGTTTGCAATCGTTGACGCATATTGCGCAAGTTGAAGCGGCGTATAAGAATCATACTGTCCAATTGCAAAGTCAAGAATTTTACCGATTGTATCATCTTGACCTTTATACCCAACTTGTTCGCCCGGCAAATCAATGCCTGTTCGGACGCCTAAGCCAAATTGATTGTAATAATAACGCATTTCATCGAAAGTTGAAAGCGGCGCACGAAGCGGACCGTTTGGCACGTATTTCGCGCCCCCCATTTTCATGGAAACTTGATACATGTAGGAGTTTGATGAAATTTCAAGTGCGCCAACTGGGTTAAGCGCAAGCGAGCGCTCCCCATTTCTATTAAACCAAGAACTTTTTGGTTTTGTACCTTTGAAAACAATTGGCTGATCGACAAAAACTGTATCTTTTGTGATGGCGTCGCTCATAATCCCACTTAAAACCGTGGCACCTTTTACAGCTGACCCCATATTATAGGCGGTTGTAAACGTTCCAAGGGAATAATCTTCAAATTCGCCTTTGTCGTTTATTTTTTGTCCAGCTAAACTTAAAACTTCACCACTGTATGGATCCATCGCAACGACAAATGCGCGATCAAGCAAATCAGATCCACCAGAAGATTTACCTTTTTTAATATTATTTCGCAAAATTTCTTCTACAGCATTTTGGAATTCAACGTCTACGGATAAAACGAGGTCTTTTCCTTTTGAGCCCTCATTTTTTTGTACCGTTTCGATAATATTTCCTTGACTGTCAAGTACGCTTTCTGATTGCGATTTTTGTCCAGCGAGAACGTTTTGGTATTCTGCTTCTAGATAGCTTTTTCCGACACGATCATTTCGGCTATAGCCTTGCGATAAGTAATATTCTGCTTTTTCTTTTGGAAGCCCTTCTTTTGCTGATGAAACCGATCCTAAAATTGAGCGGAGTGTTTCATCATACGTATAAAAGCGATTCCAGTCTGTGGTTGTATCAACGCCTGGCAAGCTTTCTAAATTTTCACTAACTCTAGCGATTTCTTGATCTGTGACATCTTTGCTTTTCACAACCGCTTCGGTCATTGCATAACCGCTTGTCATTTTTTTATAAATCGTAGCGATACGTTTATCATCCGCTGTTAAGCTCGCTAAATCTTTATCTGTTACTTTTTCAACTTGGATTTTATAAGATTTAGAAGCATCAAGTGCTTGTTCTTTGGCTGTTAATCGGCTAAGCGATTCTTGTTCATTTGTTAAAATCCAATAATCTTGCAAATCGCGTTCTGTTAATTTTTCAGGTTCAACTTTAATCATCTTATCGAGCTTTTGCGCAACTTGCAAAGTTTCAGATGGTTTTGTTTGTTGACTTCTTGTATACGTAATCGATTTTACTGCTGTATTTCCAACTAAAAGATTATAATTGCGGTCATAAATAACACCACGTGGTACATTTTTTGAGACTATAACATTTTCAGTTTCTTCTAGTTGTCTTTTATACGTATCCCCTTGAACAATTTGGACAATGCCAAGGCGTAGAATGAGTACAGAAAACAAAATAAAGATGACGAAGAAAAGAATATTGAGTCGGAGTGGTATGACGGCACGCTTTTTTTTCTTTGATTTATCTTTCTTTTTTCTAAAATTCAGTTTCACCTATCACAAACCCTCTCTTAAAAGATAATGCCTCTTTACATTGTAGCCGAAAACTAACAAACTTTCCACCTTCTGCAAGTTAGAATTTAATTAAAAATAGTATAAGAAAAAATAAAGAACCGTGATTGGTCACTAACCAATCACGGTTTAAAAGTTTAGATATTAAACTTATTTAGCAGCTGCAAAGCGTTTTGCAACTTCATCCCAATTTACTACGTTCCAGAAAGTATCGATGTATTCTGGGCGGCGATTTTGGAATTTAAGGTAGTAAGCGTGTTCCCAAACATCTAAGCCAAGAACTGGTGTGTAGCCATCGCTTAATGGGGAATCTTGGTTTGGTAGGCTGATAATTTCAAGCTCACCATTTTTAACAACGAGCCAAGCCCAGCCAGAGCCAAAGCGAGTAGTTGCGGCATCAGCAAATTTTGCTTTGAAATCAGCAAAGTTTCCAAATTTAGCATCGATAGCTGCTTTTAATTCGCCAGCAGGTTCGCCGCCGCCATTTGGGCTTAAAATGGACCAGAATAATGTATGGTTTGCATGACCGCCGCCATTATTACGGACAGCCGTGCGGATATTTTCAGGTACAGTATCTAATTTAGCAACTAATTCTTCTACAGGAAGGCTCGCTAAATCGTCGTGACCTTTTAAAGCGTCGTTTAATTTTGTAACATACGTATTATGATGCTTTGAGTAATGGATTTCCATTGTTTCCTTGTCAAAGTTAGGTTCTAACGCATCGTAAGTATATGGTAGTTTTGGTAATTCATAAGTCATTTAAAATTCCTCCTTGAAAATAATTTTGATTGTGCGTAAACAAATCAGACTATGCCAATAGACTTAGCTTTCTTCCAAAAAACAGCTTCACCCGCACCATTTTATCCTCTCGCTTACATCTTTTAGACTAGCACTTTCCGAAATCACATGCAATTTTTCTGCTTGAATTGATTTTCAGTTCAAATAAAGCTATGATGAAATAGCGAAAGAAGTTGAGAATATGTACACACAGTTCTCTCTTCCCTTTTCGAAAAATTTAAAACAAGCTGTGAGGTGCTTACGAAAAAAATGAATATTTTTAAACGTTTTTGGAAAAGCCTTTTTTCTCCTGCAGATATTGCTTCCTTCCGAAAAGATAAAGTAGGTTCAAGTATTTTCTACATCATCGTTTTAACTTTCGTCATGTTTCTCCCGCTCGCCTATTTCACAACAACGACTATAAACAATGGGCTCAAAGTTGGCGAAAGCACGTTAAAAAATGAAATTCCTGATTTTACAATTGAAGGTGGTAAACTTGTTACGAAAGATCCTTCCAAAGACGACCTGCCGATTTCAATTGATGAAGGGAACTTGCATGTTTATTTTGATGCGAGTGGAACACTAGATGAAGATGCTGTCGATAATAAAATCGGCTCTTATGACGGAGCATTTGCTTTCTTGTCTAAAGAAATTTATGTGACGGCTGCTGGCACTTCACAATCTGTCAGCTATGACACACTTGGGATTAAAGATAAAGATGATGTTTTAAGTCTGTATGCGTCAATCACTGATATGTCCAAAGTTTTCATCCCGATTATTTTATTGATTATCTTTTTATTTGCACTTGGATCAACATTTTTCCGAGTTGGTCTTTACGGATTGTTTGGATACATTTTAACTGGCTTTGGCCGAAACGGCATTTCTTACAAGGAAAACTGGATGATGGCGACTTATGCAATTACGCTTTCTGCAACGTTTACGATGATTATGGAATGGCTTCAAATAGCGGTTCCTTATGGTATGGAAATCAATTTGGTTGTTACGTTAATTGTTCTCTTTCTCGCGATTAGATCGCTGCCCCAAAAAACGAAAGAGCAGGAATAAAACGCAGCAAGTCGCATTTTTCTTATCAAATTCTCATACTAGAAATCGTGCTTTAACCCTAAAAAAATGGTATGATACTAGGTGAAAAACACTATAAAGGAGCGAATTGTCCTTGAACGAGAGAATATTACGTACGGAAACACGCCCTGTAAAAGTTGGAAATCTGACCATTGGCGGTAGTAATGAATTATTTATCCAAAGTATGGCGACGACAAAAACACATGATGTTGAGGCAACGGTTGCTGAAATTTTAAGATTGGAAGAGGCGGGCTGCCAAATTGTTCGAGTTGCTTGTCCTGATGAGCGAGCTGCTGATGCGCTTAGCGAGATAAAGAAACGCATCCATATTCCTCTTGTTGCTGACATTCATTTTGATTACCGTTTGGCGCTTAAAGCGATTGAAGCGGGTGTGGATAAAATCCGCATTAATCCTGGTAACATTGGTCGCCGTGAACGCGTTGAAAAAGTCGTGAATGCGGCGAAAGCGAAAGGCATTCCAATTCGTATTGGTGTCAATGCTGGTAGCCTTGAAAAGAAAATTATTCAAAAATATGGCTATCCAACTGCTGACGGTATGGTTGAAAGTGCCTTGCACCACATAAAAATACTTGAAGATTTAGATTTTCACGACATTATCGTTTCTTTAAAAGCCTCCGATGTAAACTTAGCCATTGAGGCCTATGATAAGGCGAGTCGCGCATTTAATTATCCACTCCACCTTGGAATCACTGAATCTGGGACACAATTTGCTGGAGGCATTAAAAGTGCTGCTGGTCTTGGCGCCATTTTGAGCCGCGGAATTGGTAATACTCTCCGCGTTTCGCTTAGTGCCGATCCAGTTGAAGAAGTGAAAGTCGCGCGTGAATTATTAAAATCATTCGGCCTTTCTTCCAATGCTGCAACGTTAATCTCTTGCCCAACTTGCGGCCGAATTGAAATCGATTTAATCAGCATCGCGAATGAAGTTGAAGAATATATTTCTACAATTAAAGCGCCCATTAAAGTGGCTGTGCTTGGCTGTGCCGTAAATGGGCCTGGCGAAGCGCGTGAAGCGGACATTGGTATCGCGGGAGCTAAAGGTGAAGGCCTCCTCTTCCGCCACGGTAAAATTGTGCGCAAAGTGCCTGAGGATATCATGGTCGATGAACTTAAAAAAGAAATTGACATTTTGGCTGAAGAATATTTCGCTAAAAAGGCAGCTGAAGAAGCTGCGGCAAAGTAACACTCATAAATGCAGGTGCGATTAAAAATTGCACCTGCATTTATTTTATTCCTAAACATCTTAAATTATGCTATGATGAGTTATAAAAGAGGAGATTTAAATGAACAAAGAATTAACTTTTCTAGATGGCGTAAAAGCTTGCTTACCAACTGTTTTAGGATATGTTGGTATCGGGATTGCTGCAGGCGTTGTTGGAAAAGCCTCCCACTTAAGCTTCCTTGAGATTACACTTCTTTCTGCACTTGTTTATGCGGGAGCAGCTCAGTTTATCATTTGCGGGTTATTATTACTTCAAAGTCCTATTTCAGCCATTGTCACAACCACTTTTCTTATTAATTCGCGGCATTTCCTGATGAGCATGGCAACAGCCCCAAGTTTTAAAAAAGCCTCGATTTTACATAATATCGGGATTGGTGCTCTTCTAACAGATGAATCCTTTGCCGTCGCTATGAACCAAATTGGGAATAAAAAAAACATCAACGTCATGTGGATGCACGGATTAAACGTAACAGCTTACGCCACTTGGATTTTAGCTTGTTTATTCGGCGCTATTATTGGGAGTTGGTTACCTAATCCTGAAATGTTTGGTCTTGATTTTGCTTTAACCGCCATGTTTATTGGCCTACTATATTTACAGCTTATCAGTGATAAAAGTAAGAAAATCAAAACGTCGCTACTTGTCATGGCAACGGTTATGCTACTTGTTTTCTTGTTCATGCGCTTTATGACACCTGAGCTCGCCGTTCTTAGCGCGACACTATTAGGCTGTTTGATTGGAGTGATTTTAGACAAATGGCCATCAGCACATACACCTTCCTCGCGATAATCGGTTGCGCCATCGTCACGTTTATCCCGCGCGTATTGCCTTTTCTTTTTGTTAGAAAAATGAAACTACCAGATTTGCTTATGAGTTACCTCTCCTATGTCCCGTTATGCATTTTGACAGCCTTATTTATACAAAGCTTGCTCACGGAACATGATGGTAACTTTCCGTCTATCGATCTTTTACCATTTTTGGCTGCTCTACCAACTATTCTGACTGCTATTTTAACTAAAAACTTACTTTGGGTCGTTGTGATTGGCATCATTTCAATGGCCGCACTTCGATTTTTCTTCTAGGAGGTATTTGATGAACCAACTTAATTACTGTATGCTTGATTTTGAAACCGCGAATGGAAGCCGAACAAGTCCTTGCTCGATTGGCATTGTAAAAGTCGAAAATGGCCAAATTCGCGATACATTTTATTCCCTAATCAATCCCGAAGAACCATTTTACAAGCGGAATATTGAAATCCACGGCATCTACCCTGACGATGTGCTGGGCGCTCCAACCTTTCAAGAAATCTATCCTTTCATTAGCGAATTTATCGGCACAACACCGGTCACTGCGCATTTCGCGAGTTTTGATATTAGCGTCTTCCGCAAATCAGCAGAGAAATACCAATTGATTTTACCTGAAAATGACTATTTCTGCTCCTGCATTTTGTCACAGCAAATCTTGCCGTTAAAAAGCCACCGTTTAAACCAGGTCGCGGACTACTTCGGCATTTACTTTAACCACCACAACGCACTTGACGATTCAAAAGCCGCCGCAGAAATTGTCTTAAAGCTCGCAGAAATCAAAGAAGTTTCCACCGTCCCAGCACTCATCAACTCAATTGGTTACCGCTTCGGACAAATTAACGGTGCCAATTTCGCCAAAGTATAAAGTAAAACGAATAAGCATAAATCCCGCAAAATACCATCTTTTAAAATGGAGTTTTGCGGGATTTATCTTTTATTCAGTAGCCGTACTCGAATCGGTGTAATCAGAAAAAGCATCTTTCAAATCGCTATCTTTGATTTTAATATTGGCTGCTTTATATTCCTTTTTAAGCGCTTTTGTCATGTTTTCGGATGTCATTTGCGACTCTATGTAAGCAGCCTTCACCTTACTTTTGTCTTCTTTAAAAGATTTTTTCTCCGTTTTCTCTTCCAACTGGATAATATGGTAGCCGTAAGAAGATTTTACTGGTTCGCTAACATCGCCTTTATTTTCAAGCGCATACGCCGCTTTTTCGAAGGCTTCATCCATTTCGCCTGGACCAAACGGATCAAGCAAACCACCATTTTCAGCAGTGGATGTGTCTGTTGAATATTCTTTGGCTAAATCTGCAAATTTTTCACCATTATCAAGTTTTTCCTTCACTTCTTTCGCAGTGGCCTCATCATCAACAAGGATATGGCTAACCGTAATATCGGGTTCCCAAGTCTTATAATATTCCTTCAACTTTTTATCCGTCACCTTTATGTTTGCTTCCGTTGCTTTTTGAACGAGTAAGTTATATTTTATATTATCTTTAAAACTTTCCTCCGTTAAATTATTGGATGCAAGTGTTGATTCAAAACTATCCCCATATTGCTCCGCATATTTTTTATATTCTGCACTCACTTCCTTGTCGGATACAGAATATTTCTTTTCGAGGATTTTTTCAAAAGTGAGCTGCTGAACGGCATCACTTCCGTAACTCGTTTTAAGCGCCTCATATAATTCGCTTTCTGTAACATTTCCTGCGTCCGTTTTAACAACGGCACTGCTTGAACACCCTCCTAAAATGAGTGTTGTTGTTGCGGCTAGTACAATTAAAGTTTGTTTGAGTTTCATGTACGACTTCCTTTCTTTCACTATCTTCAATTAGTATAAACGATAGTTTTGAAAGGTTTGCGTCATAATTATGAATGAAATATGAACAAAAAAAACAGAAATGAGGGTCTCATTTCTGTTTTCTAGTTAACTGGCTGCTTTTTTTAAGCAATCAGGGCATTTTCCATAAACTTCGAATTTATGGCCTTCAATTTCGTATCCGGGAAGTGCTTCGGTTAGGAAATCCATCGGGCACATCATAATTTCTTTTGTTTTTCCGCAACCTAGACAGATGAAATGATGATGGTGATGTTCGTGTGAGCATGCTAGGCGGAAGTTTTTTTCACCCGAAAGTTCTGTTTCTTCAAAAATTCCGAGGTCAACAAACAGCGATAAATTCCTGTAAATGGTGTCAAAACTAATGCCGGGAAAATCGTCTTTCATGTTTTCAAGAACGTCTTTTGCGGTTAAATAGCAATTTTTACGTGCAAATAATTCAATTAAAAATTGGCGTTTATCGGTATGTTTATACCCGGAATCTTTCATTTTTAGGAGTGCTTCACTCGCTGATAATGCCATTTTCTTCACCTCTTTTCGCAAGAATAAAGCGCATGCGGATTTTTTGATAAACCATTGTTAAAATTAAAATGATGACAGATAATAAAACGATGGCTCCACCTGGCGCTAAGTCTAAGTAATAGGCGCTAACAAGACCAACAATAACGGAAATTTCCCCAAAAATAATCGCGAAAATAATCGTCTGCTTAAAGCCTTTCGCGATACGGATTGCCGCTGCAACAGGCAAGGTCATCAGTGACGATACGAGCAAGATGCCAACGATGCGCATGGAGCTCGCGATGACGAGTGCAACAAGTACCATAAAGATAATATCGAAGGCTTTAGCACGAATTCCTGAAACACGTGCATATTCTTCGTCAAACGAAAGTAAAAATAATTCCTTGTACAAAAGCAAAATCACGATAAAAACAAATGCAGCGATGCCGACAATGGTGTACATATCGCTTCTACTTACTGCGCTGACGCTCCCAAATAAATAGCTAAACAAATCTGTGTTAAAACCGTTTGCGAGCGAAATGAAAATGACGGAAAATCCCATGCCGGCGGACATTATAATTGGAATGGCGAGCTCTTCAAAGTGTTTATAGACGGAGCGCAGTTTTTCCATCAAGAGCGAACCAACTGTCGCAAAGCCAAATCCTAAATAAAGTGGATTTAAGCTGACGAGCGGTACATACGTTTTACTTAAAAACAAACTTACGGCGATGCCGGCTAATGTTACGTGACTAAGCGCATCTGCCATAAGAGACAGCTTGCGGACGACAATAAAACTACCTAGAAGCGGTGCCACAATGCCGATGACAAGGCCGACAATAAAGGTATTGCGAATAAAATCATATTGAAACAGTGTGGCAATCACAATGCGTTCCCTCTCTTTCTAGCCCTTCTGTGGCCGCTTCGATTTCACGTTCTTCTAAATAAAGATGATAATCGCGCGTACTCCCATCGAACAAAATTCGCTTGTTGATGCTGATGACATGGTCGACATAGTTGTTAATCGCAAGCATGTCGTGCGTTACAAGTATTAGCGTCATTTCTTTTGTCTGATTGAGTTTCCCTAACAACTCATAAAACGCTTTAACATTTTCTACATCGACGCCGACAGTTGGCTCGTCCAGAATGAGCATTTCAGGCTTGCTGACAAGTGACCTCGCGATAAAGACGCGCTGCTGCTGTCCACCTGATAGTTCGCCAATGTTGCGGTTTAAAAAGTCCGTCATTGAAACGGTTTTAAGCGCCTCGAAAATGGCTTCGTTGTCCGCTTTACCTAACATTTTAAACAGCCCTTTTTTCTTGGTTAAACCACTCGCCACAACTTCCTTCACGGTAGCCGGGAACGCTGAATTGAACGCGTTTGATTTTTGGGAAACAAAACCGATTTTTTCGAAATGGCGAAAATTTTGCTGTTTCTCGCCAAACAAAGAAATACTTCCCTTTTGATTTTTTAAAAGCCCTAAAATTAATTTTAAAAGCGTTGACTTGCCAGAGCCATTCGGTCCAATGATACCTGTAAAACTTCCTTTTTTAACAGAAAAATGTATGTTTTCAAGAACTTCCTCATGATCATAATGAAAGGATAGCCCTGCTATTTCCAAGATTTCTTTCATTTTCAAAACTCCTTTTTGAGCTTTTCAAGCACTTTCCTAGTATAGCGGATTTATGTTAAAATGTAAATCGTAATGAATCTGATTAAGAAAAAAGATTACTTTCTTGTACTTTAGGGAAATAAGTTGTCAGGGGGTGCGACAGATGAATTTAATCTGGATGTACATAACGTATTTTGTAATGGTGGCAGTTAATGCTTTTGCCAATATTTTACCTTTAAACGGGGTAACGACTGGCGAAGTGAGCAATCGGTATCAAACCTTGTTTACACCTGCCGGTTATGTGTTTTCAATTTGGGGTCTTATTTACTTACTCTTATTTGTTTGGCTTGTAGGCGTGACTGTGAAACGTGAGCACGTAACAAGTCAACTGGCGTTTGTCTTTACTTCAAGTAGCCTTTTAAATGCACTTTGGATTTTTATGTGGCATTTCAATTTGATTTTTTTATCCATCGTTGTGATGCTGCTCTTGCTTCTCTCGCTACTATTATTTTATGCGTATCAAAAGCAAATTTCAAAGCGACGTTTGTGGCGTGTGCCAATTTCAGTATATCTTGGCTGGATTTTCGTGGCAACAATTGCTAACATTTGTTATTACTTCAATGTCTTGGGCTTAGTGAGCTTTCAATCTGGCGCAACAATTATTTTACTTCTTTTAGCAAGCTTCTTCGTTCTCGTATTTCGTTACAAGCAAAATGATTTTATTGTGCCGCTCGTTTTTGTTTGGGCATTCATCGGTATTTTCATTCGCGATTACGCATTGGCACCGTTTGTTGCCTATACAGCGCTCATTATGGCGATTATGATTTTCATGTTGAATTGGTTCCGTTTAAAGCAATATAAATAAAAAAGTGCCAAGCGCGTAATTTCGCTTGGCACTTTTTTATTATTTAGAGAAAATCTCTGTCAACACTGGAACAACTTGTTTTTTACGTGATACAACGCCAGCAAGTGGTGCTTTGCCGTTTACAATTTTCACGTTATACGCTTCTTCTACAGCATTTGTTTCTGTACCAATCGCTACACCAACAGAATCATTTGTTAAAATGTTGGTAATGATGAATAAATATAAGCCTAAGCCTTTGTCTGCAATGGCTTTTTGGATAACAGGTTCCACTTCGCTCATGCGTGATAACACATCTTCTTCATCTACGACATTAATTTGTGCGATTTCAATTTTATGACCGTTCATATCGAATTCTTTCGCATCAAGTAATAGTTCAGCGACGGATTTTTTGCTTACATCGGCGCCCGCACGGAGCATTTCCATGCCGTAAGCTTGTAGATCAATGCCCGCAATGTCTGCTAGCTTTTCTGCCGCAGCTTGATCTTCTGCCGTTGATGTTGGGGATTTAAATAGCAATGTATCCGAAATAATTGCGGAAGCCATCAGTTTGGCAACGGTTTTTGGAACTTCAATATTTTTTTCTACAAAAAGTTTTAATAGGATTGTCGCCGTGCATCCAACTGGCTCTGCGCGGTAATAAAGCGGATCTGCTGTTTCAAAGTTGGCGATACGATGGTGGTCAATGACCGTATGTACCGTCACGTTTTTAATATCGTCTGCACTTTGTTGCGCTTCATTATGGTCGACAAGGCACACTGTAGTTACTTCATTTGCAACCGTTTGGACTAAACGCGGGGCTTCGATGCCTGCACTTTTTAAAACAAATTCCGTTTCAGAATTTAATTCACCGAGGCGAACTGCTTCCACTTCAAAACCTTCTGCCTTTTTTAGTTCGCTGAAGGCTATCGCCGAACAAATTGTGTCGGTATCCGGGTTTTTATGCCCAAAAACTAACATTTTTTCCATATTTATCTCTCCTTATTCATCAGCCATAATTTTTTCGATTAAATCGGGATCAAACTTTTGCTTGCGCAGCATCTCAATTTCAAATCGATATGGTGGTTTTTTATTATTTTTATCTTCACCCACATAAGGTGTTTCGAGAATTTTCGGAACAGACATTAAATTCGGGTGATGCACGATGTAATTTAATGCATCAAAACCAATATGACCAAATCCAATATTCGCGTGACGATCTTTATGTGCCCCACAAACATTTTTACTATCATTAATGTGAAGTACTTTTAAACGGTCGATGCCGATAATTTTATCAAACTCATTTAAAACACCATCAAAGTCATTCACAATATCATAACCAGCATCGTGCGTATGGCACGTATCAAATGTTACTGACAAAAGCTCATTATGTGTCACCCCGTCAATAATTTGGGCAATTTCTTCAAAAGAACGTCCAATTTCCGTTCCTTTTCCAGCCATCGTTTCAAGTGCAATTTGCACATCAACACTTGGATCAAGCGCTTCGTTTAAGCCTTTGATGATTTGCTTAATCCCAACTTCAGCGCCTTCCCCAACATGCGCGCCCGGATGTAGCACAATTTGCTTCGCCGAAAGTGCTGCGGTGCGTTCGATTTCCTGACGTAAGAAACTTACGCCAAGTTCGAATGTTTCTGGCTTAACTGCATTACCAATATTAATAATGTACGGCGCATGCACGACAATATCTTGCATCTCATTGTCAGCCATATGCTCAAGTCCTGCTTCAATATTTAATTCCTCAATCGGTTTACGCCGCGTGTTTTGCGGAGCACCCGTATAAATCATAAACGTATTGGCACCGTAAGAAGCCGCTTCCTCGCTTGCACCTAGCAACATTTTTTTGCCGCTCATCGAAACGTGCGAACCAATTCTTAAATTGCTCATTTTTTCCCTCGATTCTTTTTACGATTTTCACGGCGTTTAATTTCCGCCATTTTGTAGTTGATTTTCTTTTTATAACCAGGTTTTCGCTTCTGTTTCGCTTTTTTACGCATGCCGATTTCACGCGGATCAGCTGCCTCACGTTTCGCCTCACGTTTCGCGCGTTTATTGCGGTCTTGAACCTCAACAAATTCGCCCTTTTTAAGCTCTACATGTTTAAAGCTAATTCCCAGTTTCTCCAATTGATTTAAACGATCCTCATCGGCTGGTTCAAAAATGGTAAGGGCAATACCAGAGTGCCCCGCCCGGCCCGTCCGACCTGTACGGTGAATATAAAAATCATTATCGTCTGGAAGTTCATAATTAATAACGTGGCTAATGCCTTGAATATCAATCCCTCTTGCCGCAAGATCTGTCGCAACAATGTATTGATAATCCATATTTTCAATGGCCTTCATCGTCCGTTTACGTTCGCGCGGATTCACATCGCCATGAATTTTAGCCACTTTTAAACCGCGACTAACAAGCCCAGCATGAACTTCATCTGCTGTCTGCTTTGTATTCGTAAATACAATGGCTAAAAATGGCTGGAAAGTCACCAAGCAATCTTTTAATAAGTCGAGTTTATTTTTACTTTTGGCCGCAATTAATTCATGCGTGACTGATTTTGATGCCACTACATTTGGCGTAATGTGCTCATAGCGCGGATTTTCCATATATTTTTTCAAAAATGGTTTTAATTTTTGCGGAATAGTCGCCGAAAATACAAGCATTTGAAGTTCAGGCGGCATTTTCCCAGCAATTTGGTCCACGTCATTTAAAAAGCCCATGTCAAGTGTCATGTCAGCTTCATCGATGACGAGCACATTTGCCGTGTATACTTGTAGCGCGTTTTCCCGAATCATATCATTAATACGACCAGGTGTCCCCACAATAATTTGCGGCTGTTTCTTAAGTTTTTCTATCGCGCGTTTTTTATCCGTACCTCCGATAATTAATTGCGCGCTAATGTCGTTCTCGCTGTATTTCGTAATTTTTTTTACTTCGTTATAAATTTGTGTAGCTAGTTCGCGACTTGGCGCCGTGATAACAGCTTGCAAAACATCTTTATGCGGATTAATTTTTTCAATAATCGGCAGTAAAAAAGTATGCGTTTTTCCCGTTCCAGTTTGCGACTGCCCGATAATGCTTTCTCCGCGCATGACGCCCGGTATTAACTTTTGTTGCACCTCTGTTGGTTCATAAAAACCTAATTTTTCAATCGCAACATTGATAAAAGGCTGAAAACCAAATTGTTCAAACCTTGTCTTTTTCATAGTCATCATTTCACTCCGTTTCAGTTCCTTGTGCCATTATACCATCTACAGCGCATGACTGCGACAAAAAAATATAGAAAAACGCGTTCTAGCAAAAAAAAAGATTCTTCGTTATAATAGATGTAGAATTTGCTTTTTTAGTTTAGGAGGATTCAATGGAAATTATCAAAATTAGCCCACGCGGTTATTGTTACGGTGTTGTCGATGCAATGGTCATTGCTAAAAACGCTTCGCTTGATCCAAATTTGCCACGTCCTATTCATATTTTAGGTATGATTGTTCATAATAAACATGTCACCGATGCATTTGAAGAAATTGGAATCTACACGGTTGACGGAGAAAATCGGGAAGCTATTCTCGAAAAAATTGATACAGGAACTGTTATTTTCACGGCACACGGTACTTCCCCTCGCGTAAAAAAAATCGCACAAGAAAAGGGACTTGTAACGATTGATGCCACTTGTCCTGACGTTATGCGCACATATGACCTCATTTTAGAGAAAAAAAGAGAAGGCTATCACGTTATTTATATCGGTAAAAAAGGCCACCCAGAGCCAGAAGGCGCCTACGGGACTGCCCCTGACATCGTTCACCTTGTTGAAACAGCGGCCGATATTGATGCTTTAAACCTTTCTTCTGAAAAAATATTCGTAACGAATCAGACGACAATGAGCCAGTGGGACGTCCTCGATTTGATGGACTACATTCAAACCTTGTACCCACAAGCAGAAAATCATAAAGAAATTTGTATGGCGACACAAACACGCCAAGAAGCCGTTGCAGAACAAGCTGTCGGCGCTGACGTCACAATTGTTGTAGGCGACCCGCGGAGCAATAACACGAATCGTCTCGCCCAAGTTTCGATTGAAAAAGCTTTAGTCCCCGCATATCGAGTGGCCGATGTGAGCGAAATTAATTTAGATTGGCTTAAAGATGCTAAAAAAGTGGCGATAACTGCTGGTGCTAGCACGCCAACACATATTATCCGAGAAGTGCTCGTCTTTTTAGACCAGTACGAACCAGATGACCCCACAACTTGGGAACGCCACCACCAAATAAGCGCCGAAGCCATTCTACCGCGTGCCAAAAAGAAAAACATGGAAGAAAAACGCCGCGCCCGATTAGAACATTTAAAAAACGGCGGTCGATAAAAAATAAGCATAAACCCAGTAAAAACCATTTCTGAAATGGAATCACTACTGGATTTATGCTTTTTGTTTTGTTTTAATATATGCTCTAATTGTGCTTTAACTTTTTATTTGGCTAAACATACAGTTCATAGGACATAGATTAAAACTCCATTCAAGATGATGTAGCCTATTCAGGTCTAACAACATTTACATTTCACAATACATAGATTAAAACTGGAAGCATTAGGATAGATGTCACAAAATTCATCAAATTTACATTTCACAATACATAGATTAAAACATGTTCTTGGATTAATACCAATGATGCTACGCAAATTTACATTTCACAATACATAGATTAAAACATGCCTATTGTGTATGTGATTCTGATAATGGCATGGATTTACATTTCACAATACATAGATTAAAACACACTGGTTTGCGTTTGTTGCGCTCCGAACTGGTATTTACATTTCACAATACATAGATTAAAACAGGTACCCTCGTGACTCTTACTCCCATCATAGCTCAAAAGTGATTTTCTGTCGACCCCCGGATTTTTGGAGAAAAATGGAGTAAAAAAGAAAGTCATTGTCTCTCTTTCCGCCATCTTCCCTTCTCCCGCAATGAATTCCGGATTTCTGTCGATGTCCCAGCATTTTCACATTACTAGACATCGACAGATTGAATTAAAAATTTACTCTAATGACATTGAAAGAGCGTTGCTTTCCCACTGCCTGAGTTGCCGCTTTAAAGAATTAATTTCGTTTTCATAAGAACGTGAACGGATCAGTATCGACTTCTGAAATGATAAAATCAGCCTCATATTTTAGATTTTCCGCCCTTTTTTCAAATTCCGTTTTTAAATAACGTTTCATCACTTTTTCAATATTATGTCCCGCATCAATCGTAGGTAAATCAATCGCAAGTAAGTCGTGCCCTGTATGATAATAAATATCTCCCGTCACGAAAACATCGGCGCCGCTTCGCTTGACGTCATGAATAAATTTATTTCCGTCGCCACCAATTACAGCCACTTTTTTAACAAGCTTACTAGGATCACCGATGAAACGAACATGGTCAATCGCAAGTGCACCTTTTAAATCTTCGATGAATGCTTCGATGCTTTTTTCTTTTTTTAGCGTACCAATTCGGCCGAGTCCTTTTGTTTCCTGCAAGTTTTGCAGGTGAACTAAATCAATCGCTGGCTCCTCGTAGGGGTGAGAAGTGCGTACTGCTTTTACGACCTTGTCAGCTGCGCTAGAAGGGACTACGGCTTCTAGTTTGACCTCAGAGACGGCTGTTAACTCCCCTTTTTCACCAATCGTAGGGTTCGCTTTTTCACTTGGTTTAAACTCTCCCGTTCCGAGTGTGCGGAAGCTGCATTCCTCGTATTCTGCACCAATCTTGCCGGCCCCGTTATGCATGAGCGCTAACCGCACTTGTTCAGCGCTGTCTTCGGGCACATAAACGGCAATCTTCATATAGTTTTCGCTGTGTGTAGGCACAATGATTTCCGTATTTTCGAGTGCTAAAAGTTCCGCCAAAATATCGTTAACCCCACCGTCCGCGATATCCAAATTGGTGTGCGCCGCATATACGATAATGTCATGCTTAATCAGCTTTCGAATCATGCGCCCCTCAGCAGTTGCCATATCAATTTTTTTGAGCGGTCGGAATAAAAACGGGTGATGTGCGATAATCATATCCACATTTTTGCTGACCGCTTCCTCCACAACGCTCTCTAAAACGTCTAAAGTAAACATGACCTTGCGTACTTTTTTGGATAAATCACCTAATTGAAGTCCGATGGGATCATTATCCATAGCAAGCTTTTTAGGTGCAATTTCTTCCAGCATGGCGACATATTCATAGCCATTTGCTACTTTCATTTGAGCACTTCCTCCACTAATTGTATTTTTTTGGTAAGTTCTTTCATTTTATCCGCATTTTGTTCACTTTCCTGCCCATTTTGAAGCCCTGCAACAATCCGTTGCCAATTCGCTAGCTCGTGTTGCCATTTTGCGACAAAAACATCATTTTTTTCCGTTAAGAGAAACGGACCAAGCAGACGCTCCTTATCCGTATAGCTCGCTGCCCTTTCTGTTTTCTCTAAAACAAGAATTTCATACGTTTTATTATCTTCGCGTAAAATCGCTTCCGAAATAAGCTTAAAGTAATTGTTTTCCGCCCACTCGCGAATTTGCCAAGCGCCAATGTTAGGCTGCAAAATGAGTCGCTTAACGGAGGTCAATTTTTGTGGTTCCGCTTCTAAAATCGTCCGAATTAATGTGCCACCCATGCCAGCAATGACGACCGTATCAATGGCATCCGCCGACGTTATGACTGCCAAGCCATCACCAAAACGCACGTCAATTTTTCCTGACAGTTCCGCTTTTATGACTTGTTCTTGCGCCGATTCAAACGGGCCTTTGGCGACTTCACCTGCCACTGCAAAGCTTGCCATTTCATTTAAAATCGCGTAACAAGGCAAATAAGCGTGGTCGCTACCGATATCAGCAATTCGGCTGCCTTTAGGTATGTAATTTGCCACACAAGTGAGGCGGTTTGATAGTTTTTGCTCGTTCATTATGACACTCCCTATAAAAAGGAGGCCGGAACTAGGCATAAAAAAGCCCAGTCCAAACCTCTTATTTTTATTCCAAAAAGTCTTTCAACTGTTTGCTTCTACTTGGATGACGAAGCTTCCGAAGTGCTTTCGCTTCGATTTGACGAATGCGCTCACGCGTTACGCCAAATACGCGGCCCACTTCTTCTAGCGTGCGCGTGCGACCGTCATCTAGGCCAAAGCGCAAGCGAAGTACGTTTTCCTCGCGGTCCGTAAGCGTATCAAGTACATCTTCTAGTTGTTCTTTTAAAAGCTCATATGCCGCATGATCAGACGGTGATGTCGCTTCTTGGTCTTCAATAAAATCACCTAAATGAGAATCGTCCTCTTCACCAATTGGCGTTTCAAGTGATACTGGCTCTTGCGCGATTTTAAGGATTTCACGAACTTTTTCAGTCGGTAAATCCATTTCTTCTCCGATTTCTTCTGGTGACGGATCGCGTCCTAAATCTTGAAGTAAGGAACGTTGCACACGAATTAATTTATTGATGGTTTCAACCATATGCACCGGAATCCGGATTGTACGTGCTTGGTCAGCGATAGCACGGGTGATAGCTTGTCTAATCCACCACGTAGCATACGTACTAAACTTAAATCCTTTGTTGAAATCAAATTTTTCAACAGCTTTCATTAAGCCCATGTTTCCTTCTTGAATCAAATCGAGGAAAAGCATACCGCGACCAACGTAACGTTTCGCAATACTTACAACCAGTCGTAAGTTCGCCTCAGCTAAGCGACCTTTCGCTTCAATATCGCCTGCTTCGATGCGCTTTGCGAGCGCGATTTCTTCATCCGCTGACAAAAGGTCAACTCGACCGATTTCTTTTAAATACATACGGACAGGGTCATTAATTTTAACACCAGGAGGAACGCTCATATCTGTGAGGTCAAATTCTTCAGTTTCTTCTTTTACAAGCTCAGTTTCATCTGGATCTGCATCGTCATCATCATCTACGACTTCAATCCCCGCTTCCCCGAGCTGTTCCAAGTATTCGTCCATTTGCTCTGAATCTAGTGTAAAGGGAGCTAATCTAGCAGCTACTCGACTATAGGTTAAAATCCCTGTCTTTTTACCTTCTTCAACTAGGCCTTCTTTCGCTTGTTCAATCGTTTCTTGTTTTAATTCTTGTGCTTTTTCACTCATACTGCCTGTTTCCTCCTCCCAAAATACCGCGTTACGACCAACTATTAGTCATTACCATCATTTCGCGGTTTTAAAACGTTTCATCACTTGCAGAATCATAATCCTTGTTGGCAAGACTTTTTCGAAGCAAAATCACTTCGCTAGATGCCTTTATGGCGCCTTCATGGTCTTGCATGCGCATTTTCTCAGATACTTCCTGTTCTTTTTGTTTAATCTTTATTTCAAGACGATATCTTTTCATGCTTAAAATATAGTCTGAATAAGCTTCTATTGTTTGTTCTTCGGGCGACTCCAACATTTCGAGACTGGACACAACGTTTTTTAAGCGCATATCCGTCACGTAATCCATAAACCTTGAGGCACTTGCTTCATTTCCGTCTAAATAGTAGGCAATCAAATGCGTATACAGCGCCTGAAAATCATCATTATAAAAAACAAGTCCTTCTAGAAGCTGATGGATTTGGCTAAAGGCATCTTGGTTTTCAATCATTGCCTTAAGCAAATGTTGTTCCGCCACATAATGCGCCTCACGTTTTTGCTGTTCTCTTGGTCCCGCATGTACAAAACTCATATCATCATCAGGCGGCGGGGCCAAATTGGCAAAATCATCAAACTGCGTTTCGCGTGGTTTCTTTCGAGCCAATTCCTGCATCGCACGTTGAAGTTGCTCTTTTAAAGTTGGGATTGTAATGTCAAATTCATCGGAAAGCTGCTTTAAATAAAATTCGCGTTCGACAGCTTGGTCAATTTTGCCGATTTCAAGAAGTGCTTCATCGATGTACGCTAGGCGTTCCGTATCATTGGCCATGTTACGATTGCGGCTCAAGTAATACAATTTAAACGCCGTCCAGGTTTGCCGCTCATGCAAATAAAGCGTGTTAAATTTTTCTGCTCCGTACGTTCGAATGTATTCATCTGGGTCTTTTCCGCTCGGCAGACTAAGGACGAAAATTTCCATTCTGCCTTGTGCAAGCAGATTCCCCGCCTTAAAAGCCGCCTCAATTCCCGCGCGGTCTCCGTCATAACAAATAACAGCACGATTCGCCACGCGTTTAATCAGCCCAATATGCTCTTCCGTCAAACTGGTCCCCATCGAAGCCACACCGTTTAAAAGCCCCGCTTCACTCACCGAAATCACGTCCATAAACCCTTCCAAAAGGATTACTTCCTCGTGTTTTCGAATCGCCTGACGACCTTCTGAAAAATGATACAAGAGCTTTCTTTTGTTAAAAATGGGCGTTTCCGGGCTATTTAAATATTTTGGACCGTCTTCCTGATTATATAACCTGCCAGAAAAGCCAACTAGCTGCCCTCTGTCATCCGTAATCGGAAACATAATTCGATTGCGAAAGCGGTCCACAATTTTGCCGTCATCGCGCTCAGAAAGCAGACCAGCCGCTACCGCCAAATGCAAATCCATCGCGCGCTTTTCAAAAAAAGACGTCAGCGTCGCATGTTGATTCGGCGCAAAACCAATTTGAAAAGTCTGAATGAGTTCCTCGCTCATGCCGCGTTCCTTCAAATAATTTAAAGCCTCTAAACCTTCTTCGGTTTCCAAAAGCAAATAATGATAAAGCTTAGCCGCAAGCTGATGCATATCTATCATTTTATGTGTTTCGCTTGTTTCCTTAGGTGCCGACAAAGTTTCATCGCTTGTAAGTTTGGGGAGATCCACATCAATATGGCCTAGTTCCGCCACTTTATGAACGGCTTCCGTGAAAGTTAAGTGATCATGTTCCATTAAAAAGGAAAATACATTGCCGCCTTTTCCGCAACCAAAGCAGTGAAAAATTTGCTTTTCAGGTGAAACGGAAAAAGATGGCGTTTTTTCCCCGTGAAAAGGACATAAACCAATATAATTTCGTCCTTGTTTTTTAAGCTGTACGTAGTTACCAATAATATCGACAATATCCGTCTGATTCCGAATGCGGTCAATCGTTTCTTCAGGAATCCTTTTCATTTTTTATCGTCAACTCCACTTTATTTTCTAAAAAATCACGAACATTTTGGTAAAAACGAATATGATCTTGGTCCGTCATCGCTTTTGGTCCTTTGCTATACTTCCCAAGTTTGCGCTCTTTGCGTCTGTCGTTACGCTGTTCGAGCATCATCGTCATTCTTTCTTCCAAGTAAATTTCACCTCGGTTTGAAAAAACAATACATTTTGTGAGCAACATGCTTGCGAGCCCAATATCCTGCGTGACGATAATATCTCCTTTTTGAGCTAAATTGACAATCCGGATATCTGCAGATTCCTTTTCTGTATCTACATAAATCCAAGTTTCATCGGTTTCTGTGCTTCTATAATGGTTATAAGAAGCGACATAAATAACTTCAAGCTGAAAATCTTTAGCGAGCTGATTAATTTCTGCCTTTACGGGGCATGCATCTGCATCCACAATTATTTTTGGCAAATCATTCCCTCCTTTTCAGCTGATGACAAACGAAAAAACGAGCTGATAACCCGTTTTTATGCATAACAATTTTACATGTAGCAAAATTGCATTATACGCGATTAAAATCTTATTTTCAAGCTTAAAAATCGCGTATAATATATATATTCGACATAAAAGTTAAAATTCCTTCTTATAAATCAAATTTTTCTTCATCAAGTTGACCAATGTGACTTAAAATTTCATTTGCAGTCTCCTCAACGGCTTTATTTGTCACATCGAGTACGAAACAACCCAATTTATCCGTCAACTTTTTGAAAAATTTGAGCTCCTCGTCAATCCGGTCGCCACTGGAATACATTCCTTTTCCGCTTAACCCCATGGAAATTAATCGTTCAGAACGAATTTGATTTAATTTTTTCTTGTTAATTTTAAGCCCGATAATTTTTTTCGGGTCAATTTCAAACAGTTCTTCTGGAATGCTTGCTTCTGGCACAATTGGAATATTGGTAATTTTTAACCCTTTTAAAGCTAAATATTGGGATAAAGGCGTTTTAGATGTTCGCGAAATCCCGATTAGAACGTAATCCGCCTGCAAGATGCCTCGCGGGTTTCTCCCGTCATCATTTTCTACCGCAAATTCAATCGCAGCTACTTTGTTGAAATAAGCTTCATCTAACGAGCGGACGCGACCTGGCTCAGATAGCGGCTTAATTTTATACGTTTTTTCAAGTTGTGCTAGAAGTGGACCGAAAATATCAATAATCGGTACCCCGTAAGCTTCTGCGGTTTCATTTAACCGAGTGCGTACTTCTTCTAAAACGACTGTATGCACAATGATGCCATTGTTAACAGCTACTAAATCAATAATTTCTTCAATCATTTCAATCGAGTCAACATGATGAAAGCGGTGAATGAATTTTGGGGTTTGTCCAAACTGAGCAAGAGCAGCTCGTGTTACAAGTTCAGCAGTTTCACCAGTTGAATCGGAAACGACATAAACGGCTGGTTGGGTCATTAAACTCGTCTCCTTTAAAAAGCAGGAACTCCCATTTCTAGAAAAATTCCTGCTTCATTTTATATATTTATTTTACCTGAATTTCATCCATTTGTGCAAATTCGCGGATAAAGGTTGAAAGCTCAACAAGGAGCGCTAGACGATTTGCTTTTAAGGCCTCATTTTCACTCATGACTAACGTATTCTCAAAATAAGCATCGATAATCGGGCGAATTTTAGCAAAGCGTTTCAGTCGCTCAACAATGGTCATGTTTGGATAATCATGTTTTAACTCTTGCACGCTCTCAAAGAGTTCTTTTTCATACTCGTTTTCAAACAAGTTTGGATTAACGGGTTCATGGTCATCATATTTTTTCGCAATATTTGTCACACGTGTTAAAGCCTCAACAGTAGGTCGGAACCAGTCATCTTGCGCCGATTCATTTAATACTTTTGCGCTGTTGATTACTTCTGGGATGCGATTTGGCTCACCGCCGACAACCGCTTCAATAATATCTTGACGCACATCATGACCGCGTAAAATGGCACGTAGGCGGTTTTTCATGAAGTTTTGCGCCACTTGATAAACTTCTTCGCCCGGTAAATCTGAGAAGCCTTCTTTGCGCTCAATGCCTACAATTTCAGCAAGTACTTCTGCAAATGGCAAATTCCACTCGTTCGCTTGAATAATTCGCATGACACCAAACGCGCTACGGCGAAGACTAAATGGATCAGCTGAACCAGTTGGAATAATATTAATACAGAAGAAGCTAACGAGCGTTTCTAATTTATCGGCCACAGCAATTAGTCCACCTAAATCTGATTGTGGCAGTTCTCCTTCAGACGAAATTGGCATGTAGTGTTCACGAATTGCTGTAGCCACAGCATCATTTTCGCCTTGAAGCTTGGCGTATTTTTCTCCCATAATGCCTTGTAATTCAGGGAACTCACCGACAATATTCGTGACTAAATCAAATTTGTAAATATCCGTCACGCGGTAAATATCTTTTTTCTCTTCTTCCGCCCAGTCCAAGTAATCAGCAAGCAGTAATGCTACTTTCTGAACACGCTTCATTTTTTCAGTCAATGAGCCTAGACGTTCATGAAACACAATATTTTTGAGCTTATGAACAGCCTCGTCAATCGTCATTTTTAAATCTTCTTGATAGAAGAAATCCGCATCTGACAACCGAGCGCGCAGTACTTTTTCGTTTCCTTTTTGCACGGTTTCCAAGTTTTCATGGTTTCCATTACGAACCGTCACAAAATGCGGCAACAAGCTGTTATCCTCGCTAAATACTGGGAAATAACGTTGATGCTCTTTCATTGTTGTAATTAAAACTTCTTCTGGCAGCGCCAAATATTCATTTTCAAAATTACCAAATAAAACGGTCGGATATTCGACAAGATTGTTGACTTCTTCTAGTAAATCCGCATCGGCCGGAATTTTCCAGTTCTGAATAGTTTCGATTTCCGCAATTTGTTCGCGAATCGCATCTTTCCTTGCTTCCGCATCAACTACAACAAATTGTTCAAGGAGTACTTTTTCATAATCAGATGGCGTTTTCACAACCGCAGACTTGCCGAGGAAGCGATGCCCCCGCGTTTCATTTCCCGTTTTCACACCTGCCACTTCAAACGGGATAATTTCCGTATCGAATAACGCGATAAGCCATTTAATCGGCCGAATGTAGCGCAAATCGCAGTCTGCCCAGTGCATGCTAACCGGGAAAGTCATGTCTGTTACGATTTTTTGGAATTCAGAGAGTAAATCAAGCGTTTTAAGGCCTTTTACTTCTTTTTTGATATAGATATACTCGACGCCTTTTATTTCCCGAAAAGTAAAGTCATCTGGCGTAACGCCTTGACTTCTAGCGAATCCTTGTGCGGCTTTGGACCAGTCACCGTTTTCATCAAAAGCGATTTTTTTAGCTGGTCCTTTTGCTTCTTCGATTTGGTCTTCTTGCTTCGTGGCAACGTTTTTCGCCAAAATTGTGAGGCGTCTTGGCGAAGAATACGTTTGAATCGCTTCAACAGCAATTTTTTTCTCTTTAAACCAGTCTGCAGCGCGTTCTTTTAGCTGCTCTACAGAAGCCGTAATATATTTAGCGGGCATTTCTTCAAGCCCGATTTCAAGTAAAAAGTCTTTATTCATGGTTTTGTTCCTCCTTTATTAAAGGGAAGCCAAGTTTTTCGCGTTCCTCGTAAAAGGTGCGTGCAATTCGTCTTGCGAGATTTCGAATTCGGCCAATGTACTGCGCGCGCTCTGTTACAGATACGACACCTCTTGCATCGAGCAAGTTAAAGGTGTGCGAGCATTTTAGCACGTAGTCATATGCCGGGAAAACGAGCCCTTCGCCCATTTGGTTGCCTGCTTCGCGTTCATATGTGTCAAACAGCGATAATAGCATTTCAGTATTGGACGTTTCAAACGCATATTTAGAATTTTCATATTCAGCTTGATAGAAAATATCGCGATAGGTGATGCCTTCTGTCCATTCCAAATCAAAAACATTTTCCTCATCTTGAATGTAGCTTGCTAAGCGCTCCAAGCCGTACGTAATTTCCGATGTGACCGGCGAACATTCCAACCCACCTACTTGTTGAAAATAAGTGAATTGTGTGATTTCCATCCCGTCAAGCCATACTTCCCAGCCTAGACCAGCACAGCCTAGTGAAGGATTCTCCCAATTGTCCTCAACGAAGCGAATATCATGTTCTAACGGATTAATGCCTAGCTTTTCAAGCGAGCCGAGATAAAGCTCTTGAATATTGTCTGGTGACGGCTTCATCACAACTTGGAACTGGTGGTGTTGGAACAAGCGGTTAGGATTTTCTCCGTAACGACCGTCAGCTGGACGGCGCGATGGTTCCACGTAACCCGCTTTCCACGGTTCTGGTCCGATTGCTTTTAAGAACGTATACGGACTCATCGTTCCGGCTCCTTTTTCAACATCATAGGATTGTAACATGATACAACCTTGTTCTGACCAATAATCTTGCAATGTGCGAATCATTTTTTGTAAATTCATTTTTAGCACCTCCAAAGTTTTACGGCCATATAAAAACTCTCGTCTCTATATGCCATGACAACATATAGGGACGAGAGTTATCTCGCGGTTCCACCCTACTTGGAATTGTTAAATTCCCACCTTGATTTCGTCTGTACTCCGAAACGCCTTTTCAAAACAAGATTTCACTTGGCTCTCACCTACCCAAGTTCGCTAAATAAAGAGCTTGTTTCTACTTTTTCTCATCAACGTACCTATTTAAATCTTATTTACAAGATACTTCATTTTTCTAGCTTTGTCAATCGCTATCTTCCTTCTTTAACATGTGATCCCACTTCGACATATCACGCAAAAAACGCTTGCTTTTCAAAAACAGCCCCGTTTTTTCCTCGTAATACGTATCAATAGTTTTTTCAAGCAAGGCCTTCGTTTCTGGCTTCACATTAATTTCGCCAAGGCGATCAAGCTTGAAAATATAAAATAGACGCAAAAGTTTCACAACATTTTCAGGTAAATGCAACCGATAATGGTCTTTTTCAAAACAGCGGTGGCAAACTAGACCGTCTGCGTGCGTTGAAAAATCGAAATGTCCGGAAGTAGCCCCACAAATCGCACATTTATCCATAACGGGGTAAAATCCTAAAACATTCAACATTTTCATTTCAAAAATCTGCACTAAAATTTGCGCATCATAGCCTTCATCAATGTCGTTTAGAATCTCTGAAACAAGTTCGTATATATAAGCGTTTGGTTTCCGCTCTTCTACTGCTTTATCGAGTAGCTCACAAACGTAAGCGGCGTACGCGGTTAAAAAAATATCTGTTTGGATATCTGAAAAGTTATGAATCAAATCACCTTGCTGGAGTGTTACGAGCCCTCTATTTCCGAAAAAAGTAAAGCTTCCTTGTGTAAACGGTTGTGTCACGGCGGCAAGACGACTTTGTCCTTTTTTAGCCCCACGCGCAACCATTCCGATTTTCCCGAATTCACGCGTATAAACGACAACGATTTTATCAGACTCCCGGTAATTGCTAGCACGCAAAACAATGCCTTCACATTTTTCCAAAAGAACACCTCCCCAAGCTTTTATTATACACGGAAAAGGCGTATTCTAAAAGCTTCAGTAGCTAAGATATAAACCCTAGTGAGCTATTTTTAAAGTAAAATGCTGAACGAGTGTTCGCTAGTCCAAAACAAAAAATTTTCACAGCCAGAAAAGTTAACTAGTTGAGTATATCAAAATAATAATTATCATAATCAAACTTACACTAATTCTAGATAATACTCATTATTCACTTCCATTTTTTTGAAAAAGTCCTGTAAATTTTGTGCTATGCACGTATCATCATAAAAAATTTTATTCATAGCTTCTCCTTTAAAACCAATTGATAGAAATGCTGACTCGTTAATTTGAAAAAAAATCAACTTATTTTCTTCAAACAATGAATATACCTCTATATCAGGTAGCCAAGCAAAGTAATCTTTTCTCAGACGAAAGTCCTTTACTGAAACTGGATCCATTAACCGATTATCATTATTTTGATCTCCTTCAAAAACAAACCCATAACCAAGCTCTGTGTAAAATTGAATTAAATCAGAAGGAAAAGTAAAGCCTAATTGATTCTCTACCTCAACAATTTCATTTTTTGATACATTATAAAAATCATTTTCTGGATTATTTTTCATAAATTTATACATTAAACTCACTCCCTCTTAAATATATCTTTTGATGGTGCATTACTTCCATGGATACCGCCTTGATGTTCATCAAAGGCTTTTGCTGGATGTATGTTCCACCACTTATTATCTCCCCCAAAACCATTTTCAATAATATGATGAGCGTCGTACTTATACCCAACCTTTTTTATCAAATTCCCATTCGCTGAATAAACTGGTTCATCATAAGTAGGCCACTTCTGTCCTGTATTTAATTCCCATTCTTCTATAATATCATTTTTTACTCTGTTAAATTCTTTTCTGTGAGTGGCCGTCTCAGCTTTACTTAAAGCTGTATATTCCTTAACCCGCAGAGCCTCTTTCAATAAATCCACTTGATTCTTAGGGATACCTCGCCCGGTCCGCGTTTCAATATCTCGAATATAATCTCGAACTAGTTGACTTTGAAGTACACTTGTGGGTTTATTAACCGAATATGTACTGCCTTCCATTGTTTTCTGCATATTTTTTAATTTTGTCAGTTCAGCAGAATTAATTTTAACACCTTTACTACCTGTTTTGCCAACCCAAAGTAGTGAGGCAAGCCCAATTGAGCTTCCAATCGTAATCGACATTTTTTGCACGTTATCTAAGTTGTTGCCACTACCATCTTGGAGCTGATCTGCCCAAGCTGCCCAAATCGTATCTGCCATTATTTTGGTCATTTCTTCGGATTCTTCTTGCTCCATTTCATCAGGACTTTTAAGTTTGCCGTTTATAATTAAGCCGTTGTAGATAGAGGAAATTTCTAGCCGTTCTTTATAAGACAAACCCTTTTTTGAAAGCATCCAGAAGCCATTATTATCTTTATGTTTTTCAAACGAGTCCCAATCATAATCGGTTTTCATTTTGTTATCTTTTTCTTTTAAATGACTGAGCCAAGTGACTTTTGAATTGACTTCGTAAGAATGACTTTTCCCTTTGAAAAAGCGACCACTTTGTACATCTTCTAAACCTTGTTTAACGTAATATAAATCAGTTAAAACTTCATTTAATGTATCTTGATGACTAGCTTCAAAGGTTTCAAATTTGCGTAAAATATCTATTTTCTTGTTGATGGTACTCATCGCGCTTGTACACTTATCTAACTGTTTAAATTGCTGGGGTAATGCATCAATGCCCCCAACCATTTTCATTTCTACAAGAATATTCTCCATCATATATTGATAGTTTGCAATTTGAATTTCCATCTCATATAATACTTCTGAGTCTAATCGTGCATTACCAGAAGGGTCTACTTGGTCGTGGAAATCGGCTATATATTTCTTCACCTTTTTCATCCCTTCATCCAAAACATTTTTTCCTTTTTTGACAAGGACTAAAATAATATCCTGGTAGTAACTTTTAGCACTGTCCGCCATTTGTCCCTGAAGATCATTGTCCTCAATCAATTGGGTGACATCTTTTTTTAGACCATCTAGCGCGTTTTTCATTCGATTGGCTTCTCTTTGAAACTGGTCGCACATATGCTTCACTTCTGCAATATCAATCCTTGCCATTGTCTTCATTCCCTTTTTGTTGTGCAATATGTAGTTTTGCTCTTTCGTTTTCTAGCTCTTCTTCCAAAGATTTGCTCGCCTGCTTGAGACTCCCCCACTCTTGCTCTGCGGTCTCCTCCAATTCAATACAGAATTCGTTGGCGGCTTGTCCTCGCCATCCTGCTTTTGCAAGATTGACAATCTCAAGTTGTAGTTGTCCTAATCGCTCAATATCCTCATTTACCCATTCCATACGATTTTTCTGAAGATGCTTTTGGTATAAAGCTTCTTCATAGTCTATTTTTTTCATAAATGCTCACCCACTTGCTTTAGCGTTGTTGCAATCATTTTTGCAAGTTTGTGTTCATTTTCCTCCATTGCTCGCTCAATCTCTTTCAAATTCTTTGCTTCTTTTTGAATTGCGTTTTGAAAACCTGTAAGTCCCTCTGAAATTTCTGTCAAACTGTACTGAAGGCTTTGAGCCGAACCAGTTGAATAGGACAAAGGCGACGATAGAGTTAATTTTAACTCAGCTGAATGCTTAGAAATGTCTGTCGCGTGCTCTGAAAGCCTATTACTTGGCAGTTTAATTTGTTTTCCCATTTGTTTCACCTCGTGAAAATTATAGCATGAAGCCTATGTGGAGTCTATGGATTCTGGCAAACATTCTTATTGACTATAAATCTATTAACAATTTAAATATATTACAACAAAATTAGCCTAGTTTGTTTTGGCAGGTTTTTTGGTGTATTTATAGTTCTCTAAATTGTGCGGAGATGGTACAATATTAGTAGTATAAAAAAAGGAGACGCGCATATGATTTATTCGATTGTCATTGGATTTGTTTGCTTGATTTCGTTTGCCGCCACCATTACGGGTGTCGCACTCTTACTTTTAAAGAAAAAGAAGCTTATGGGGATTTTATTTACGAGCATTGGCGGTGCTATTTTTCTAATTAGCTGCCTGATTGGACTTAGCGCGTTTATTTATTATGTGAGCGAGCAGAATACGTCTAATGATACAGAAATCTCAAGTGATTATAATGAAGGTTATACAGATGATTATAGTGATGAAGATTATATGGAGCTCTCTTTTGGTGATGAGGGGAAATCTAGTGAGGATGCGACGGTGCTTGTTAAGCAGCCTACGACGTATGAAGTTGATGAGCGTGGAATTGATAAATACTATAAAGTTGATGTCAAAATGCGCAACGATGGTAAAGAACCGATTTATGTGTCCGCTAAAGATTTTTATTTGTTCCAATATGATGCGGCTGACTACGCAGAAATAGAAAAAAAAGATTACTTTCATGAAAAGATTGAGCCTGGGAAGACAGTGAGTTTTTCGATTTATTACGAGTATTTAGGTGATGATGGTTTTCTTGAAATGGAGTACGATAATTTAATTTGGAACTAAAAGAGTTTGGTTTCTCGTATAGATTATAGAGCTTAGTGCATTTGAATTTTTACAACAAGGAGAGAGAACATGTTAGCCATGACAATAGGTATAAGTGTGACTATAGTAGTATTTTTTACATTTTTCGTAATAGTGGCGATTGCAATCAAAAACAGTTTTAAACGCCAAAAACAAGAGACAACGACAGATTCAGTAATGATTAATTTAGCAGAGCCACAGAAAATGGAAGTATTGGATTTGATTTATCGGCAAAACAAAATTTTAGCGGTAAAGATGATTATGGATTGGCAACCTGGGGTGTCAATAGCGACTGCAAAAAAATATGTGGATAATTTAAGTATGTCGGATCTTTCTAAAGTGCCCCTCCCCCATGCTTTTGAAGAGTCAACAATAAAAAAATAGCTTTGTCTAAAGAACAGGAAACTGAAATTTCATATTTAATTTTTAGAAAAAATACAATAAAAGCAGTTCAAAAAGTTTGTGAGTACCAACCACATGTCTCTTTAGAAGAAGCGAAAGAGTACATAAATGGATTGATACTCTCTGACAATGTGCATAACTGAATTCTCCAAGATTAATAATCGTAAAGACTTTTTAAATCTAATAACTGAAAAAACACAAAAGTGAATGGTGCTTCTCCTAAAAGTTTAGGAAGCCCATACGCTTTTGTGTTTTTATTTACGATTTTCTATTAATATTCATCTTGATTAAAACCATAATCCTGTAAATAATGCTCTTTGTCACGCCAATTTTTTTGGACTTTTACCCAAACTTCTAAAAATACTTTGGAACCCATTAAAAGTTCGATTTCTTTTCTTGCGCGCATGCCGATTTGTTTGAGCATTTGGCCTTGTTTGCCGATAATAATGCCTTTTTGCGTGCTGCGTTCGACAATAATTGTGGCCATGATTGTAAGCTTCTCCGTTTTCGGATTTTTTTCGATGCCTTCGATTACGACCGCCACCGAATGCGGCACTTCTTCACGTGTTAATTGAAGCACTTGCTCACGGATAAGTTCTGAGATGATGAAACGCTCTGGGTGGTCAGTGATTTGGTCTTTTGGATAGTACATCGGACCTTCATCTAAGTAATTTTTCGTTTCAGCTAGTAGATTTGGCACTTGGTCTCCTTCTAAAGCTGAAATCGGAATAATTTCCGCAAAATCGAGTAGCTCCTTATATTTTTCGATGAGCTCCACTAATTTTTCTTTGGAAATTAAATCGATTTTATTGATAAGCAGGAAAACAGGTGTTTCCACATTTTTTAATTTCTCAATGATAAATTCGTCGCCGCGGCCAAAGCCAGCTTCCGCATCGATAACAAAATAAATTAAATCGACTTCGCGAAATGTATTTAAGGCCACTTTGACCATGAAATCACCAAGTTTATGTTTGGGCTTGTGAATACCAGGCGTGTCGATAAACACTACTTGCGCATCGTCTTCCGTATAAACCCCTTGCACTTTGTTTCGGGTCGTTTGCGCTTTATCACTCATGATCGCAATTTTTTGACCTATTATTTGGTTTAAAAGCGTGGACTTTCCTACATTCGGGCGCCCAACAATCGCAACAAAACCAGACTTAAACGTATCGCTCATTATCCATATCTCCACTCGTAAAGGCGCCAGGAAGCAATTTTTCAACGGTTACTTCAACTGCATCGCCCTTTAAATTTGTTAGTACAACCGGCATGTCCTTGTCGCAAAACTCACTTATAACTTGGCGACATGCCCCGCAAGGTGAAACTGGTCCGTCTGTATCCGCCACAACAACCAGTTTTTTAAAATTCGTCTTCCCTTCTGACACAGCCTTAAAAATCGCGGTTCGCTCCGCACAATTGGTTAGCCCAAATGAGGCATTTTCAATATTGCAACCTAATACGACTTCATCATCTGCTGTAACAAGCGCAGCGCCTACTGGAAACTTGGAATACGGGACGTAAGCAAAATCACGCGCACGTTTTGCAAGTTCAACAAAATTACTTTCTTTCATACTTTAAACTCCTATCTCTTTAAAAAATAGCTAACACGTATGGTATAAAAATGATAAGTCCGATGATAAAAGACATGCTTGCGGCAATTAAAACGGCGCCAGCTGCAACATCTTTTGCTTTTTTTGCTTCGGGTGAAAAATCAGTTGTAATCGCATCGACTGCCCGTTCAATCGCGGTGTTTACCATTTCAAGAAGAATGACGACGAAAATGCAGACAAGGAGAATAAGCCACTCGGTTTTAGTCACTGAAAATGCGAAGGCGGCAATCAAGACGACAAGTGCGACTAAGAGGTGAATTCGCATATTTCGCTCTTCGGCTGCTGCCGTTTTTACTCCCGTAAAAGCATGTTTAAAAGACTCAAATAAATTGCGATTCCGCTGATATTTTCTATCTTTGTAACCCATAAGCATCCAACATTTCTTTTTGAAGTCCGAACATTTCCTTTTCGTCCTCTGGCTCGATATGGTCGTATCCGAGCAGGTGGAGCAGTCCATGTACGGCTAAAAATCCAAGTTCACGGTCGAAAGTATGTCCGTATTCGTCAGCTTGTTCTTTTGCGCGTTCAATCGAGATGATGATGTCACCAATGTTCCGTGGTAGCTCTTCTTCTGACATGATTTCCATTTCATCTTCGCCGAGTTCTTCGAGCGCAAAGGAAATCACATCGGTCGGTTGATCTTTTCCGCGATATTCACGGTTTATCTCTTGAATGCGGGGATTATCGGTTAAAGTGACTGACATTTCAATCATGCCTTCTAGTTTTAAATAATCCACAGAAAAATTTAAAATATCGCGAATAAAAGCTTGTTCTTTTTCTGAAACTTGCTCTGTTTCATCGAATAAGTCTAGTTCCAAATCACTCATTCTTTTTCCCCTTTCGAATCATCTGGATATTGAATCCGTTGATGGTAAATCCCGTTTAGCGTCCGTTTTAAGGTGTCACGAATCGTTTCAATTTCATGCAACGTAATATCGCATTCTGTAAATTGACCGTCTAAAATGCGTTCGCGAATAATGCCATCAATAATGGTACTTATTTTTTCTTTCGTTGGCACATCGCAGGAACGAACAGCGGCTTCCACACTGTCTGCAATATTAATAATCGCAATTTCCTTCGTCTGTGGCTTCGGTCCGCTGTAACGGAATTCGCTTTCGCTTACGTCAGGATGGTTTTCTTTTTCTTTTACATAAAAATATTTCAAAATTGTCGTGCCGTGATGCATCAGTGCAATGTCAATAATTGGCTGTGGCATATGGTTTTCCTTTAAAATTTCTGCCCCGTCCGTTGTGTGCGCTAAAATGATATCGCGACTTTGCTTCGGTGTCAACCTATCATGCGGATTAATGCCCTGCAATTGGTTTTCCACAAAATACGGCGGGCGCAAAGTTTTACCAATATCATGATAGAAACAGCCGACTCGCACTAATAAACTATTCGCGCCAATTTCATCAGCACATGTTTCGGCTAGATTGGCGACCATCATACTATGATGATACGTTCCAGGCGCCTTCATCAAAATTTTCTTTAGCAGTGGGTGATTCGGATTCGCGAGTTCAATGAGGCGGCTCGTTGTTAAAATACCAAACAGCGTTTCAAATAAAGGAATGAGCGCCAAGCCTAACATAAATGAACCTATTCCACCTAAAAACGCGTAAAAGATGACTTGGACGGCGTTTAAACTAAGAAGAGTGGAATTATTAATCCCGAGAAGCAAAAGCGCATAGACGACGTTCAGCGCGCCTACAATCATGCCTGTTTGGAAAATTGCGATGCGGCGGCTGTAATCTTTGAGTGCGACAACGCTTGTTAGCCCGCTTAAAAGAATGAAAGCGACCATCAGCACATTCATAATGCTCGTCGTGTCTGATTCAAACACGAACAAGCTCGTGATTGCAACGACAATAACGCCAAAGAAAGCAAATCGTTCGTTTAAAAGAATTTTTAGCACCATTGGCATAAACGCGGCTGGAAAAACAAAGGCAATATTCATGATATTCGCACCTTCAAGCCAGCGTATCACAAGCAAGAACACAAGCGTTGTCACATAGACACTCGTAAAAATCAAGATAGTTTGACGGCGTTTTTTAGGTGGATATTTTCTTTTCTTCGTATAAAAATAAAGTAAAAGAAAGAGTGCTAATACTAAAAATGCATATCCTGTATATTGTTTGATTGGCATTTTCTGATCAATTAAATTGAGTAACTCCAGTTGTCGGTATGTTTCTCTATCAATAATTTGCCCTTCTTGAACAATGACTTGACCTTGTAATATCTTTTCAGGGACGACATTGTCTGCGGCTTCTTTTTTACGCGCTTTTGTTTGTTCTTTATCCACCGTTTCATTTGGAATGATGGCATTTGAAACGAGCGATTTCGCGCTTGTTTTATAATTGGACGGCATAGCGGACAATTCGATTGCATCACGCGCTTGAATTTTCTTTGTATTTAAATTGCTTTCGCGAATGCGGTCGTCCATGGCACGCTTCACTTCTGAAATAACTTCGTCCTCTGTTGCTTTTAAATCGGCTTGCGTGGCGTTCAAAAGATTAATAAACGTTGCGTCCGACACATTTTCTGTTATATTTTCAGCATGATCCCCAACGAGTTTTTCCTTAAAAGATTTAAGTTTATTAGCGTCTGTTACTGGCTTTGGCATCGGCTTATTGTTCGACTCAGCTTCCGCTTTCGCCTCTTTCTCGGCATCGGCAGTTTCCGTTCTTACTTCGTTTATATAATCAAAAATCGATTCCGTGAAGGCAACTTGATTCGCCGCTGTTTCACGATTGTAAACATAAACATCCTCCACTTCGTCGCTTGCTTTCCGTTTCTCCTCTTCTGTTTTTTTCGTATCCACAACGGTTTGAGGGGAACGAATGGTTTTCTCAGAAACCGAAAACAGCTTCGCTTGATAGGACTCTGGCTTCGTAACTTGAATAAGTAAGAAATAGGATGCGAAAAAAAGAACTGCGATAAATAATGGGATGAAAAGCTTTTCTTTGTGTTTGCTATAGACATCTTGCCATTTTTGCTTCACCTAATCACAGCCTTTCTTGGCTAAATTCGCTCATACGCTTTAATGATTTCTGCCACAAGCGGATGTCTGACCACATCGTGATGCTCAAAATAAACAAAACCGATATTTTTTACATCGCTTAAAACTTGTTCAGCATTGACTAGGCCACTCACCGCGCCTTTCGGTAAATCAATTTGTGTCATGTCACCATTCACAATCATTTTCGAGTCGTAACCAAGTCGCGTTAAGAACATTTTCATTTGTGCAATCGTCGTGTTTTGTGCCTCATCAAGAATGACAAACGCATTATCTAGCGTCCGACCACGCATATAAGCGAGCGGCGCAATTTCGATGACGCCACGGTCCATCAGACGCGTTGTATGTTCGACGCCAAAAATATCGTATAGTGCATCATAAACAGGGCGCAAATATGGATCGACTTTTTCTTTTAAGTCACCCGGCAAAAACCCCAGACTCTCACCTGCTTCAACCGCTGGGCGGGTTAAGATAATTTTACTTACCTTTCCTTTTTTCCAAGCATCAACGGCCATAACAACAGCAAGATACGTTTTTCCTGTTCCTGCTGGACCGACGCCAAAAACAATGTCATATTTCCGAACCATTTGCATATATTTTCGCTGCCCAAAGGTTTTGGGACGAATTGGTTTCCCTTGTGCGTTTTTCGTGATTTCATCATCAAATAATGTTGGGAAATACTCAAGTGTTCCGCCTTTTTCCATTTTTATTGCTTGAGCCACATCGCGTCCGTCTATATGCACGCCTTTTTTAAGCACATCAATCAAAGCTGCAATCACATGCTTTGTTTGCAAAACGGCTTCCTCGGTCCCCGTGATGGAAACATCTCCCCCACGCGTTACAATTTTAACTTGTAAGGAATCTTCTAAAATATCGATGTTTGCGTCATTATTGCCGAATAAATCGCGTCCATCGGTCATTTCATTTAATTCAATGATTTCATTGTAGGACTCATTTTGCATGCTTTAACCCCTTATCGTTTAAACTAAATTTCACTTCTATTATACACGAAAATGCCGCATAATAAAAACTCAGACCAATGCGCCATCATTTAAACATGCACATAGTTTCAGCATCAAAAAAAAGGCTAGTCATTAGGCTAGCCTTTTTAGCATTTTATGAAAGATATTTTTTAACAAAGTTATTCACTGCATTTCCATCAGCTTTGCCTTTTACTTTCGGCATGATTTTCCCCATCACTTTACCAAAATCGGCTTTTGACGAGGCGCCAACTTCTGCAATCGTTACTTTTACAATTTCTTCAAGCTCTTCATCTGACAATTGTTTCGGAGAATAGTGCTCCACGATAACAATTTCAGCGCGAACTTTTTCAGCTAAATCTTCCCGCCCAGCTTTTTCAAACTCAGACAAAGAATCTCGACGCTGTTTCATTTCACGAGCGAGAACAGTGATTTCATCATCTCCTGAAAGAGTGCCACCTTGATTAATCGCTTCATTTTGTAAAGCAGCTTTTAACATGCGGATAACAGAAAGTTTTTCTTTTTCTTTGTTACGCATCGCTTGCTTCATATCTTCATTCAATTTGTCAAGCAGTGTCAACGATATCATCGCCTTTAATTTTAGAATTTACGTTTTCTTGCTGCCTCTGATTTTTTCTTACGTTTTACGCTTGGTTTTTCATAAAATTCGCGCTTTCTAGATTCCTGCAAAGTTCCACTTTTAGAAACAGTACGTTTAAAGCGACGAAGAGCATCTTCAAGCGATTCGTTTTTACGAACTACTGTTTTTGACATCTCTCTTTCCCTCCCTCCGACACTTACATGGACTAGTGAAAGTCCTTATAAGGCTTCAGAATGCTAGCGAACTGTTAGCAAAACTCTGAAAGCATAACAGGATAAGCATTCACTCATTTAAAATTATATATGAAACCTGTTTTTGCGTCAACATGAAATCGTTAACTTTATTAAAAAATTAGCCCAATGACTACTTAACGAAGCTCAAAATGATACGAGGCCGCAGCCAAAACGTAGAACGGCGCTGTTTCAGTTCGTAAAATTCGCGGGCCTAGACCAGCTAACGATGCGTCTTCTTCTACGAGCCGAGCTACTTCATTTTCACTCATGCCGCCTTCTGGACCAAAAATAACTAACAGCCTCTCACCAGGTTGCATTTTTTCAAAAGTAGCCACGAGCGTCTTCGTTTCATGTTCACGCGCACTTTCTTCATACGCACAAAGCACATAATCATAATCTGCAAAAGTCGCCATTAATGCCGTTAAATTTTCACAAAAAGAAACGCTTGGAATATGTGTCCTGTGCGATTGCTCCGCTGCTTCTTTGGCAATCTTTTCTAAGCGTTCGAGCTTTTTACGCATCTTTTTCGCTTCCCACTTCGTAATCGAACGCTCCGCAGCAAACGGAATAAATGCATGCGCACCTAATTCCGTCGCTTTTTGCACAATCAGTTCCAGCTTATCTCCTTTTGGCAAACCACTCGCAATCGAAATTTGCGCAGGTAACTCAGGACTTTGCTCAAGCTTTTTTAGTACGCGAAGCTCGGCTGAATCTGCCACTAAATTCGTAAGCTCCGCAACAAAAGCTGTTTCACTGCAATCTACCACGTAAATTTGGTCCCCCGTTTTCATGCGCATAACACGCGACATATGATGAAAATCATCGCCAGAAATCGAAAAAGGTTTTGTCATATCTACTTTTTGGCTTGTAAAATAACGTTGCATCTTATGCTTCGCCTCGTTTCGCAATAATCGCGACCCAGTCCCCTTGCGTTTCCGTTTGAACAATCGTCATTCCAGCATTCACAATCGCTTCACGAACAACTTCCGCTTTTTCCGCAATAATCCCCGAAGCAATAAATGTGCCGCCTGGTTTTAATGTTTGATACACATCTTCTGGGAAAAGCAAGATAACCTCGGCTAAAATATTAGCCACAATGAGGTCGACCCGCTCGTTCAGACCTTCGAGCAAGTTGTTTTGTTTGAGCGTCACAATAGCGTCCACTTGATTCTGATTAATATTCTCCTGTGCCGCTCGCACAGCGACCTCATCTAAATCCATCGCCAGCACTTCCTTCGCGCCTAGTTTCGCGCATAAAATCGAAAGCACACCAGATCCCGTTCCGACATCAATCACCGTGTCATCTTCCTGCAAATATGTTTCAAGTGCCCGCATACAAAGCTGTGTCGTCGGATGCGTCCCCGTTCCAAAAGCCATGCCCGGATCAAGTTCAATGACAATCTCGTCTTGACTGCCCACATAGTTTTCCCACGTTGGTGAAACTGTCACCTTTTCCGTAATTTGAACAGGGTGATAATATTTTTTCCAAGCCGTCGCCCAGTCATCGTCGTCCACATCATTGACGTGAAAGCTAAGCTCGCCTAGTGGAATATCGAATTGTTTTAAATCGCGAATGGCTTGCTCCATGTCAGGTAACTGGGCAATAAATTCATCCGTTTTTAAAAAATATGCCTTAATCACTACACCGTCATCGGGATAATCAGCCGCACTCAACGCGTAAATTTCGCCAAATTTATCTTCACGCTCCCGGTGAAAATCACTGGCATCTGTAATCGAAACACCGCTCGCCCCGTATTCCGTCAACTGATTGGCGACCGCCTCTACCGCTTCATTTAATGTATGGATTTCAACCTCAGACCACTCCACTTTTTTCACTCCTCCTATGTAAAAAACCGCATGTTGAAAAACCTACTTTTAGTCAACATACGGTTCTCTTTTAATCGCCTTTAAAAGCTTTTTTCATTTTGTCGAAGAAACCTGATGTTTGCTCATCAACTTTATCGCCTATTGTCGCCCCGAACTCACGTAAAATGTCTTTTTGTTTATCATCGAGTTTTTTCGGTACGATAACTTTCACGGACACGTGTTGGTCGCCTGTGCCGCTGCCGCGAAGATGTGGAACACCTTTACCTCGCATACGGAAAGTCGTGCCTGTTTGCGTACCCGCAGGAATTTTAAGACGCACTTTACCATGAACAGTTGGCACATCAATTTCGTCGCCTAATGCTGCTTGAACGAATGTTAGTGGTACTTCTACAAAAATATCATCGCCATCTCGTTCGAAAAATTCGTCTGGAATAATGACAAATACTACGAATAAATCGCCGCTTGGTCCGCCGTTAATACCAGCTTCCCCTTCGCCAGCAACACGCATTTGTTGCCCATCATTCACACCAGCGGGCACTTTCAATTTGATTTTTTTCGTCTTTTTCACGCGACCTGTACCGTGACAAGTAGAACATTTATCTTTAATTTCTTTTCCTGTGCCATTACAGTAACTACACGTACGTTTATTCACGATTCTTCCAAATGGTGTATTTTGCTCCACATTAATGGAACCTTTTCCGTCACAATGCGAACATTTTTCAGGATGTGTGCCTGGTTTTGCTCCTGAACCATGACAAGTATCGCATTCTTCTTCACGCGGAATTTCAATTTCAGCTTCTTTTCCAAAAACTGCTTCTTTAAATTTCAAGCGCATTGTATATTGTAAATCATTTCCTTGACGCGGTGCATTTGGGTCTTGACGCGCACCGCCGCCTCCGAAGAATGTATCAAAGATGTCTTCAAATCCTGAAAATCCTCCGCTCGAATAGCCGCCAGAGAAACCGCCACCGCCGCCGCCAAATTGATTTGGATCAACGTGTCCATACTGATCGTACTGCGCGCGTTTGTTTTCATCACTTAATACTTCATACGCCTCAGAAATCTCTTTAAACTTCTCATCAGCGCCACTCTCTTTATTGATATCCGGATGGTACTTTTTGGACAGTTTCCGGTATGCTTTTTTGATTTCATCTGCCGTAGCGCTCTTTGAAACGCCAAGTACTTCATAATAATCGCGTTTGGCCATCCGCCATCACTCCTTTTCATTATCCTTACGTATTGTATCACAAGACTTTTGATAAGAACAGCCTACAAGCCGGAAAAAGCCAAAGCCACTATGACTTTGACCTTTTCTACTGCTTACTTATTTATCTTCTTTTTTCTCGTCGTCATTTACTTCTTCAAATTCAGCATCAACAACATCATCAGAACCTGCTGCTTCTGGATTTTCACCTTGTGCCGCTTGTTGTTCAGCTGCAGCTTGCTCGTAAAGTTTAACAGATAAGTTTTGAACGATTTCATTTAAAGCATCTGTTTTCGTTTGAATTGCTTCAAAATCTTCACCTTTAAGTGCTTCTTGAAGTTCATCACGTGCCGTTTCTGCTTTTTTCACTTCTTCTTCGTCTACTTTGCCTTCTAACTCTTTAAGGGTTTTATCAACCGTGAAGACAAGTTGGTCTGCGTTATTGCGAAGTTCAGCATGTTCTTTATTTTTCTTATCTTCTTCTGCGTTTGCTTCTGCATCTTTCATCATGCGATCGATTTCGTCATCTGTTAAACCTGAAGAAGATTTAATTACGATATTTTGTTCTTTACCTGTTCCAAGATCTTTCGCACGAACCGTTACGATACCGTTTTTGTCAATATCAAACGATACTTCAATTTGTGGGATACCACGTGGTGCTGGTGGAATATCCGCAAGTTGGAAACGACCAAGCGTTTTATTATCTTTCGCCATTGGACGTTCACCTTGAAGCACGTGAATATCAACAGCTGGTTGGTTATCTGCCGCAGTCGAGAATGTTTGCGATTTAGAAGTCGGAATCGTCGTGTTGCGGTCGATTAAGACAGTCATTACGCCACCCATTGTTTCAATACCAAGTGATAATGGCGTTACATCGAGAAGAACAACGTCTTTTACATCACCTGTAATCACGCCGCCTTGAATCGCTGCACCCATTGCCACTACTTCATCAGGATTTACGCCTTTATGCGGTTCTTTACCAAGCTCTTTCGTAATCGCTTCTTGAACAGCTGGAATACGCGTTGATCCACCAACTAAAATAACTTGATCAATATCGCTAGCAGAAAGGCCTGCATCTTTAAGCGCTTGACGAGTTGGGCCGATTGTACGGTCAACTAAATCATGAGTAAGTTCATCAAACTTCGCACGGGTTAAACTAACTTCCAAGTGAAGCGGACCGGCTTCGCCTGCTGTAATGAACGGTAAGGAAATTTGTGTGCTTGTTACACCAGATAAATCTTTTTTCGCTTTTTCAGCGGCGTCTTTCAAACGTTGTAACGCCATTTTATCTTTAGAAAGGTCAATGCCATTTTCTTTTTTAAATTCAGCGACTAAATAATCAATAATTTTTTGGTCGAAGTCGTCACCACCAAGATGGTTGTCACCCGCTGTGGAATGCACTTCGAAAACGCCATCGCCTAGTTCAAGGATAGATACGTCAAACGTACCACCACCAAGGTCAAAAACTAAAATGGTTTGGTCTTGCTCGGTTTTATCCATGCCGTATGCTAGTGCAGCTGCAGTTGGCTCGTTGATAATTCGTTCTACTTCAAGTCCTGCAATTTTACCTGCATCTTTAGTTGCTTGGCGCTCGGCGTCGTTGAAGTACGCAGGTACTGTGATGACTGCTTTATCTACTTTTTCCCCTAAATAATCTTCTGCATAGCTTTTTAAATATTGTAAAATAATCGCGCTAATTTCTTGTGGGGAGTAGTCTTTTCCTTCCACTGTTTCTTTGTAATCTGTTCCCATGTGGCGTTTGATAGAGCTCACTGTGTTTGGGTTTGTGATTGCCGCACGTTTGGCAACTTCACCGATTTGACGTTCACCATTTTTAAAGCCGACAACAGATGGTGTCGTACGCGCACCTTCTGGATTTGGGATAATTTTCGCTTCGCCGCCCTCTAATACTGCGACTGCTGAGTTTGTAGTTCCTAAGTCAATACCAATAATTTTGCTCATAATTTAAATTCCTCCTGAATATATATAATAAAGTTGTTTACTCGTTTACTTTGACCATAGAAGGTCTAATTACGCGGTCTTTAATCTTGTAGCCTTTTTGTAGTTCTGCAGTTATTTCATTGCTTGCCGCGTTTTCATCTTGATCTTGCATAATCGCTTGATGGAAATTCGGATCGAATTGTTCACCTAAGGCTTTAATGCTCTCGACGCCTTCTTTTTGTAAAGCCGTCACAATTTGGCTGTACACCATGTTCATGCCTTTTAAAATCGCTTGTACTTCCTCGTTATCCGATTCAGAATCAAGCGCCTTTTCAAAGCTGTCAAGCGCTGGTAGCAAATCTTCTGCTAAGCTTTGAGAACGAAACTTCATCGCCGCCTCACGGTCTAGCGTGTTACGTTTTTTGACATTTTCAAAATCAGCATGTAAACGCAAATAGCGATTTTCTTGTTTTGCAAGTTCTTCTTCAAGCTCAGCAATTTTGGCTTCTAAAGCTTTTGCCGCTTCTTGCTCTTCCATCTCAACTTCTACTTCATTTGTTTCAACGTCTGCTTCTTTTTGAAGCTCTTCTTCCAATTTAGCTTGCTTATCTTTTTTCTCAGACAAAAGTGTCACCTCCTGAAAAAACGTTCGTTTCTTCAGCCCTTTCTATTTTTGGTTCTCATGATAAAGTTTTGTTAAAACGGTTGTTAAATCGCGACTAAATACATCGACTAGCCCGAGCATTCGGCTATATTCCATTCTTGTCGGACCGAGTAGGACGATACCGCCAACGCGCTCATCGGCAATTTGGTAGGTCGCTGTCACGATACTTAAATCGTCCATGAATTCGTTGTTCAGTTCGCGACCAAATTTAACCGCAATCCCGTCAGGAATATCGCGGAATAAATCATAAAGGACATCTTCCGCTTCAACCAGTTGCAAGAAACCACGAATTTTCGCAATATCATGAAACTCAGGTTGATTTAAAATATTCGTTTTCCCCCCGAGATAAATGCGTTCTTTATTCACACGATGCAGCGTATTTAACAAAATATCGCTCATGTGCTCAGCATTTTCAACATGTTCGGTGAGAAGCGCCTGTACTTCGTGCGCGATACGGGACTCTAGATGGTCAAGCGGAACTCCGACCAAGCGATCGTTTAAAATGTTCACGGTCCTCTCCATATCCGAAAGTGTAACCCCAGCAGGGAGCGCCACCAAATGATTGTCCACATGACCTTGATCCGTAATTAAAATCAGCATTGCTTGCTGGCGACTAATCGGCACAAACCGAAATCCGCTCAACCTATTTGCAGCTGAATGTGGACCAAGCACAATGGACGTATAGCTTGTCAATTCCGAAAGTAGCGATGCCGAATTTTGAATCAGCTCTTCCGCCTCATCGTAATCCGCTTGAAATACCGACTGAATCACCTTTTGATCTTCTTTTGAAAGTTCCTTTGGCTTTAATAAATAGTCCACATAAAACCGGTAACCTTTCTCAGATGGTACTCGCCCCGAAGATGAATGCGTCTTTTCAATAAAGCCGTATTCTTCAAGCACGCTCATTTCATTTCGAATTGTCGCAGAGCTGTAAGGAAGGTCGCTTTCTTTTAGCAGATTTTTAGAACCCACAGGCTGAACAGTCCAAGTGAAATGATCGATAATCGCTCGAAAAATCTGAAGCTGCCTTTCCGTCAACATACCTTTCACCTCTTTTTTTAGCACTCAAATCGTTCAAGTGCTAAATACAAGTATAAATTTACCAAACAAATCAGCTCTAGTCAACTGAAAACACTTCATTTAAGACTAAAGACCGACTTGTTTGGTCAAAATTGGTCAACCATGCGATTTATAAGAACTCACGAAAAACGTTATTTCCTAAAAAACGACCTTCTCTTGTTAATTTTACATATTCTTTCGTATTTTCAAGCCACCCATTTTCAACAGTCGTAGCAATCGCTTTCTGAAATGTAGCATCTAACTCCCGGTCAAATTTCTCAAAAAACCTCACCTTGCTGACACCATCAACTTTGCGAAGCCCAAGAAACATCTCTTCCTCCATCTCCTCTTTAAGAGATAAATCTTTTGTTTGAAAAATGGGAAGTCTGCCCTCTTCAAGCGGTGTCATATATTGCTTCAGCGGACCAAAGTTGCTGTACCGCGTATCATTTAAATAACCATGTGCGCCTGCTCCAAAGCCGAAATAATGCTCATTGCTCCAATAAACTATATTATGGCGGCTTTTAAATCCTTCTTCAGCAAAATTGCTAATTTCATATTGCTTCTTCCCGCGTCGTTCCATCTCACTCATCAAAAAATCATACATGTTCGCTTCGGCATCTTGGTTTGGCAAAATAAGTTGTCCCTTTTGCATCAAATTATAAAATATCGTTTTCGGTTCAATAATGAGCGAGTAAGCTGAATAATGCGGTAAATCAAGCGCTAACGCTTTTTGAAGTGTATCTTTAAAGTCGTCTTCCGTTTGACCCGGCAAACTAAAAATTAAATCAATACTAACATTCCGAAAACCAACTTTTTCCATATTCTGAATAGACTGATACACATCTGCTACAGTATGGATTCTACCAATTTTCTTTAGTAGGTCATTATTAAAACTCTGAACGCCCATACTAATCCGATTGACCCCACTTTGTTTCATTGCATTTAATTTAGAAACAGAAAGGTCGCCTGGGTTTGCCTCAAACGAAAACTCCACATCTTGCGAAAGTGGAAAAATCCGATGAACTGCTTCACACAATCGCTCAATTTGGTTCTCGCTTAACGTTGTTGGCGTCCCTCCGCCGACAAACACGGTTTCCACTGTATCAAGCTTTTTCAAAGCTGTCGCCATCTCCATTTCTTGAATGAGCAAATCAACATAGCGTTCCACAGGTTGCCCTTCTAGAAACACTTTGTTGAAGTCGCAATAATAACAGATATGTTCGCAAAAAGGAATATGAATATACACGGCCGTCATACACGCCACACTTCTTTCTTTAAAAAAGAGCTGCCAAAAATGAGTGGCAACTCTTTTGTTTTATTGATTGTCGTCCATTTTCAAAATAGCCATGAAGGCTTCTTGTGGCACTTCCACAGATCCAATCTGCTTCATCCGCTTTTTACCTTCTTTTTGTTTCTCAAGCAATTTGCGTTTACGCGATACGTCCCCGCCGTAACATTTTGCTAAGACGTTCTTACGCAAAGCTTTAATCGTCGAGCGAGCCACAATTTTAGTCCCTATTGCAGCTTGAATCGGCACTTCAAATTGCTGGCGCGGAATCAGTTCGCGTAATTTTTCTACAATAATTTTACCGCGCTCATAAGCAAAGTCACGGTGAACAATGAAGCTAAGTGCATCTACTTTTTCCCCATTAAGTAAAATATCCATCTTAACGAGCTTCGAAGTTTGATAGCCCAGCACTTCATAGTCAAATGATGCATAGCCTTTCGTGCTAGACTTCAACTGGTCAAAGAAATCATAAACGATTTCAGATAGCGGAATCTCATAAATGATGCTCACCCGAATATCGTCCAAATATTCCATTGTAATAAAGTTTCCGCGTTTATTTTGCGCAAGTTCCATAACCGCACCAACGTACTCATTTGGCACCATCACCGTCGCCTTCACGTAGGGCTCTTCCACAGATTCAATAACGCCTGGCTCTGGCATTTCCGCCGGATTATCCACAACAATTTGTTCCCCGTCCGTCAAATTCACATGATAAATAACACTTGGAGCTGTTGTAATCAAATCAATATTAAATTCACGTTCAATCCGCTCTTGAATAATTTCCATATGCAAAAGTCCCAAAAATCCAGAACGGAATCCGAAACCGAGCGCTTGAGAAGTTTCCGCCTCAAATTGAAGTGCAGAATCATTCAATTCCAATTTTTCAAGTGCATCACGCAAGTCGTTGTATTTGGAAGAATCAATCGGATATAAACCACAATACACCATCGGGTTCAACTTCCGGTATCCTGGCAAAGCTTCCTTCGCTGGATTATTTGCAAGCGTAATAGTATCCCCGACACGTGTATCTCCAACATTTTTAATCGAAGCTGTCAAATAACCAACATCTCCAACCATTAAAACATCTTGAGCCGTTGCTTTTGGTTTAAAAACTCCAACCTCTGTGACTTCAAACTCCTTGCCATTTGACATCATACGGATTTTGTCCCCAGCTTTCACTGTACCTTCAACGATTCGAATGTTCGCAATAACACCGCGATACGCATCAAACACCGAGTCAAAAATAAGCGCTTGTAAAGGCGCGTCAATATCCCCTTGTGGCGCCGGAACTTTCTCCACAATTTGCTCTAAAATATCTTCGATGCCGATGCCCGCCTTAGCAGAAGCAAGCACTGCCTCACTTGCGTCAAGCCCGATAACATCTTCAATTTCCTCGCGAACACGCTCCGGGTCAGCCGCAGGTAAATCAATTTTATTAATAACAGGTAAGATTTCTAAATCATTATCGAGCGCCAAATAAACATTTGCTAGCGTTTGCGCCTCGATACCTTGTGCAGCATCCACAACTAAAACAGCGCCCTCACACGCGGCAAGACTTCGCGACACTTCATAGGTGAAGTCGACATGCCCAGGAGTATCGATAAGATGAAAAGTGTAGGTTTCACCGTCTTTAGCAGAATAGCTAAGTTGAACCGCATTTAATTTAATTGTAATCCCACGCTCTCTTTCAAGATCCATCGAATCAAGTAACTGATCTTTCATTTCCCGATGCGTCAAAGCATGCGTTTTTTCTAAAATACGATCAGCTAACGTAGATTTCCCATGATCAATGTGAGCGATAATGGAAAAATTTCTTATTTTCTTTTGTCTTTCTAGCATTTCTTTTTTATTCATTATCCCAGCTCCTGATTTTGGCTCATCCCTTATAAGATGGCAAGCTAAGCTTGATTATATCAGTAGAAACACGATTATTCAATGACTTCTTTCAAAAATAAATGATTTTTAAATAAAAATTGGAAAGTATTATTGCAAATCCGCCAATCTTTATGTATAATAGCATTTGTTCTGATGTAATTTAAAAAGGGTATGTTTTGAAATAAATAGTACCTCATTAGTTTGGACGGAGGTGAATGGAATGCCAAATATTAAATCTGCGATTAAACGTGTAAAAACAACTGAAACACGCAACAGCCGTAACGTTGCTCAACGTTCCGCAATGCGTACAGCCATTAAAAAAGTAGAAGAAGCTGCTGCTACTAACGCTGACAACAAACAAGAATTATTTGTTGATGCCAGCAAAAAAATCGATTCTGCTGTATCTAAAGGCTTGATTCATAAAAACAAAGCGGCTCGTAACAAATCTCGTTTAGCTGCTAAAGTTAAATAATCGATGAAAACATCACTGTCGGTGGTGTTTTTTGTTTGCACAAAAAGCCCCAGACTGATGATAAACGACAATCTTCGGAGTTCTTGCCTCCGCTCCGGTACTCGGCAATGCGTGAGAATCTCATCATTTGGCATCAGTCTGATTGTGCTTAGTACGTTTTGTTTGGCTTACGTTTAGCGTTTTTCTACAAGCTGAAAGACCTTATATAAGGTCTTTTTGTCTTTTACGATAGTCCTCCAGCTCAAACAAAAACCATTCCAATTTTTGCTCCCTATTCCCAACTCCCGTTTTCAACTCTAAATCAATCTCTGAAATACGTAGCAAAGCATAATTAAGTTCTTCCTGACTAAATCCACGCGCTTGTTTTGCCGCTAGCTTCGCCCGAAATGGGTGAACTTTCAATGTGCCTGCCGCTTGTTGCGAACTATAGCCTTCTTTTTCTAAAATTTTAAGCTGACTTAGAAGCCGGAACTGACTTCCAATTAAAGCCATAATTTTAATTGGCTCCTCTTTTTGTTTCAATAAGTCATAATAAATTCGAAGTGCACCTGAAATGTCTTGGGCAATCAATTTGTCGAGCAGTAAAAAGATATTTTGCTCCAGTGAGCGAACGACTAAATTATCAACGTCACTTAACCCAATTTGCTTTTCTTCAAATTTAAAAAGCATGAGTTTGTCTAGTTCATTCATCGCCGTAGTCAAATTTCCGCTTGTAAGTTCAAATAGACGCAAAATGGCATCTTGTTTCATCTCGAATTCATTTTGCTTCACTTTGTTTTGTATCCAGCCAATAAATTCTTTTTCATTTGGACGTTTCGCTTCAATAACTGTCGCTGTTTTTTTCAGCAGCTTCGTAAGTTTTTTACGCTCATCCAGCTTTTCAACGTGGGCAATGAAGCATAGAATGGAATAATCAACCGGTTCATTTAAATACGCTTCTAGTTTTTCCGTTTGATGTTCCACTTTACTTTTATTTTTTTCAGTCGTCAGAAAAGTCGGATTGCTAGCTAACACAAGGCGTTTCTCACCAAAAAATGGCAAAGTTTCCGCTTCTTCAAGCACTGATTGAATAGGCATTTCATCTAAGTCAAAATGGACATAATTGAACTCCGTATCTTCTTCCGAAAGAACATTTTCAAGCAGTCGTTTCTTCGTTTCGTTGATAATATAATCTTCCACGCCGATAATTAAGTAAACAGGCGCAATCTTTTTTTGTTCTATTTTCTTCCACTCATCTATCAAAACAACCACTCCTCTCTCCCATCCTAATCCAATCCAGCTTTCTTTTCAAGCGTAAAATGAAACCCTTCGCCAAAAATATATGTTATCATTCCAGTTTGATCCGTTCGGAAAATTGCGACTTGATTTTTTTCAAGAGTCCTAAGCGTTTCCGCGTGTGGATGCCCGAAACGATTATTTAATCCACAAGAAATCAGCCCTAAGCGCGGCTTAACTGCCTTGACAAAAGCATCGGTTGTCGATGTTTTGCTTCCATGGTGCGCAACTTTTAAAATATCAGCTTGAATATCTTTGTTGCGAAGCACTTCTTCTGCTGGCGCTTCAATATCCCCTGTAAAAAGCCACGTCAGACCATCTAAATTTGCTTTTATGACAAGCGAATCATCGTTAGCACCTGCGCCTTTTTCATCAGGGTGTAAAACCGTTAAACTATTTTCCCCGTAATTAAAATGCGCACCTGACACAAGCTCCTCCACAGGAATATCATTTAACTCCAAAAGAGTCGCTCCTAAAATCGCTTTTTGACCAGAACCCGCACTAATATAAAGTTGTTCAATCCGCATTTCCTTAGCGAGCTCGTCTAGCGCCTCCATATGATCCGCATCTGCATGCGTAATAAAAACTTTATCAAGCTGCTTAACCCCACGCGCTTTTAAACTAGGCGCTAACACGTTTGTCCCTATCGAAAACTCTTTTTGTTTCCTCTGCCACTCTTCTTTTGCAAAAGGGAGTGTTCCCCCAGTATCGATTAAAAAGGTGCCAGCATTTCGAGGTAACTGTATCAAAATGCTATCCCCTTGCGACACATCAATGAAAACGACTTCCCCTTTAAGCGGGAAATTTTGCCAATTGCATAGACTTAAATAAACAACAAAAATGAAAAATGCCCGTTTAAAGTATTGTTTTTCAAGTAACATGAAAAAGAGAAATAGGATAATGATAAATAAACATAGGAAAATCCCGTTTGGTCTGCCAGTTACAATACTCTTAAAAGGTAGCTCCGCTAATATTTGTGTCACTTGCTCGGTGAAATGAAGAAGCTGTGTAAGTATGAAGTTTGGAATGACAAAAAACAGCGGCTGTAAAGACATGAAAAAACACAAAAAAACAAGTGGCACAATGATGACTGAAAATAAAGGTACGTAAAAAATATTGAGCAAAATTCCAATAACCGAAAACTCATAGAAATGAAACATCATTACGATAGAAGATGCTAATGTGGAAATAATCGATATGGTAAGGCCACTCAACCACATATTCGCTATTCGATTTACAATCTTCCTTGATAAAATGATAGCAAAGGCGACGCTATATGTTAATTGGAATCCTACTTCAAAAACAACATACGGATTTAAGAGGACAAAAAGTATGAATGTAAGTGAAATAGCCGACAAAGCAGATAGCTTCTTCGCAAAAAGTACAACTAAAAAACTCATTCCAGCGGCTCGAATAACTGGTGGATTACATCCTGCTAATAAGGCGTAGGCTGGGATTAAAATGAGCAGCAGCACTCGACTCGCTTCACGCGTTAAACCGGCACGAAGGAACAGCCCGAAAGAAAGCGATACAAACAAACTAACATGCAGGCCTGAAATAGCCAAAAGATGCACAACGCCGAGTTTTTGATATTGGCTAAAAATATCATCATCAAATAAACTTTTTTCGCCAACAATTAAAGCCGCAACGTACGGCGAAGCTTTTTCGTCATAAGTTCGTTCGATGTAGTCGATAATCGAATGTCTAATATTTTCAACTTTTTGAAGGAAATTTTCCTTTTTCGACTCCCCAAATTGAATATTTGTAGCCTTCGCTACATAGTGAATTCCTTTGTGTTTTAAATAATTTTGGTAATTAAACTGGGCATCATTTCGATTGGGTGTAGGGCGTTCTAAGGTCGCGTTAGCTGTGTAGGACATACCCAGTTTTAACTTTTGAAGAAGTTCTTTTTCAGCTTTTGAAGTGATTTTATATGTGACAAGAATTTTTTCTTGTTGATAAAAGGAAATGAATTGCAGTTTGTCCCCATCAATTTTCAATTCGGATTGAATGAAATTAGCTACTTTTATTTCTTCTGGTTTTAACTTGGTTACATTGCGTTGTTCTACCGTAGTTATATACAGAAAGGTCGCAATTGCCACAAAAAATAAGAGCATACACTTTTTATCTTTTAAGCTTAATATGAGGCATAGTGCGAAATTGATGGCTAAAAAAAGAGGAGTCAAAAAGACTCCTAAAATGGAAAAGATAAGAACCACAACCGAAAAAAATGTATATCGTTCGATGGCCTTCACTCCGTTTCTTAAGATAGTCTGTTTTCTAAGTTCGCATAGAGCTTTTGGATATATTCATCAGGTATTTGTTCGGAAATAGCAGCTTGCTTGACTTCATCAAGTAGCTCTTCTTTATTTAATTTTTCTCCCGCAAAAATATGTGAATCAAACGGGATTTTTTTCACTTCTACTCCTGCTTGTTGGAACAATTCGACAGCATAGGCGTGATTTTTGTAGTCTACCGCGTAGCAGACCGTTTTAATGCCCGCTTGAATTATGGATTTACAACATGCCACACAAGGAAAATGCGTGACATACATTTCTGCGCCGTCTGTTGATGCGCCAAACTTTGCACATTGTAAAATGGCATTCATTTCAGCATGAATGGTTCGAATACAGTGACCTTCCACGACTAAACAACCGTGTTCAGCGCAGTGGTCACCACCTGCGATAGAGCCATTATATCCGCCAGCAATAATGCGTTTATCACGTACAATTGTTGCACCTACCATTAGGCGTGTGCATGTACTTCTCGAAGAAATTAGATGGCTTTGCGCCATAAAAAACTGGTCCCAAGCAATACGTTTCATGATTCTACCTCACTTTCACCTTTAAGTATAAATTTGATGTTTTAGGGAGTCAATCAAAAATTTAAACCTCTACATACTCTTTTAACTTCTCAACGGTCTTTTCGCCAATTCCACTGACATTTTTTAAGTCATTTATCGTTTGAAATAAACCTTCTTTTTCACGGTATTCTAGAATTGCTTTTGCTTTCGCCGCACCAATGCCCGGCACTTGTTGTAAATCACTGATTGAAGCTTGATTGAGATTTATTTTTTGTCCTGCATTAGAATTTTCTGCGGATCCGCTTGATGCAATTTGTTTTGCCTCACCGTTTTTATACACGGTAATCACCATTTCATCTTTTAATTTCTCTGCTAAATTGATAGCATTTAAGTCCGCTTCAGCTGTGAAGCCGCCTGAAACTGTAATGGCATCTTTTACACGCCCATCAAACGCGATTTCGTAAACGCCCGGATTTTTCACAGCACCTTTGACATCAACTACAACCGTTTTACTCCCCGACTTTTCTTCGGTCTCTGCAGTTTCTTCTTTTGGCACATTGGGAATAAGTTCGGCTTTTGCCGCGTTATTTGTGGCTGGTTGCAACATAACATAGCTTATTACGATGATACACAAAACAGTTGCCCCGCAGAGCCAAAACCATTTCGGATACTTTTGATACAGTTCTTTCATACTTTATCTCCTTTTATTTTTACTTATTCGACATTGGCAACTAAATTCCTCATGAAGACATAAAAAAAGAAAGCAGTTTTTTACACTACTTTCTTGCTAAAAAGAAGATTCTTTCGCTCTTTTCATCTGGTTTTTCCAGCGAAAAATCTGCATACACGCTAATTTTGCTAAATCCGGCGGCAATTAATTTTTTTTCATACGTCGCAACCGGATACGTTCTTTCTTTATGGAGTTCATCTTTCCGGAAGTAAGAACCATCGCTATTTTCAACAAAAAAAGTTAACTCATGTTCAACCGAATGAGGCGCTTCCCCGGGAAATGAATTCCAAATCGTTGAAACGCTTAAATCGCTATCACCGTAACTATAATTTTGAAAACCAACGTCCACTTTATAAACGGAATGCACATCAAACAAGAAGGCTCCATCTGTATTTAAATGTTCATAAACTCGCTCGAACGTTGCATCTAGCTCTTTTTCGGTTTCTAAATAGTTGAGTGAATCACAAAAACAGGTCACAACATCGAAGCTCTTTTGGAATGAAAAATTGGTCATATTTTCTGTCAAAAAAGGAATGGGTAGGTTGGTGGCGTTCATTTTAGCTTTTGCCACGTGAACCATTTCTTCTGACAGGTCAAGACCTGTGACGTCGTAGCCTTGAAAATGCATGCGAATGGCAAATTCACCTGTCCCGCTTGCCAAATCAAGCAACGTTTTTTTATCCTTTGGAAGTACTTGATGTGCGAAATCAGCCCACTCATCATAGAGTTCCGCGTCCATTAGTTCATCATACACTTGCGGAAAAAATTCGTAGCTCACAGTCGTACATCTCCTTTATGAAGTGAACGCTTTTGAAACATCTTCAAGCGGGGCATCTCCCCAAAGTTTTTCCAAATTGTAGTAAGAACGTTCATCGCGGTGGAATACGTGGACGATAACATCGCCTAAATCAATCAGCACCCACTGGGCAGCTTCTAAGCCTTCTAAACGCTTCACTTCGACATCATTTTCTTGTGCTTGTTCTTTAATTTCGCGCGCAATGGCTTCGACTTGTTTATCAGAATTACCATGACAAATGACAAAATAGTCGGCAAAACTAGACAAACCTTTCATATTTAGTGCTAGAATATCTTCCGCACGCTTGTCGTCAGCTGCTTTTGCAACTAACATGAGTACATCATAACTATTCAAATTTCAAAACATCTCCTTCTTTAATTAAAAACGCATAATGATTGTAAGCTAAAAATGTATCTGGGAATATCGGCTGCTCTTTACTCGCTAAATAGCCAATCGTACGACCAAGAGCAAACAACATTCCTTTGTCTAAAGAAGCCGCGGTGATTTTTCTCGCTTCGTCCACGCAAGGGAAATCCCGACCGGGCTCCGTATAGTCAGCTAAAAAAATAATTTTATCTAGTGTTGACATGTTTTCCGTACCAGTCGTATGCCAGCGAATGGCATCTAAAATCGCCTCATCGGTAATGCCAAATTCATGCTCCGCCAAGTAAGCCCCAACTGGTGCATGCCAAATCGCATTTTGATAGCGCAAAAATTCCGGATTCATCTTCTCTTGCACGATGATATCGCGTGCTTTCGCATCATCGATATATTTCGCATAGTCGTGCAAAATGGCAGCAATACTTGCTTTCTCTTCCGATTCAAAATAAATTTTGGCGAGCTTTATGGCCGTTTCCTCGACACCAAGCGTATGAATAAACCTTTTTTCAGGCATTGCTTGGCGTACTTTTTCAAGCATTTCATCACGATTCATATAACTGATGCTCCTTCACATACCGCACAACTTGTTTCGGTAAAAAATAGTCAATTGGCATCTTTTTCGCCATGCGCTCACGAATGAGTGAAGACGACACAGACATTTCCGGCACAAACACATTCTTAACTGGGTAAGGCGTTTCAAGGCAATATTCTGGGCGATTTACGCCAACAAATTGAACCAGCTGAACTAACTGGTCAACGTTGTACCAATTTGGTAAATATTCTACCATATCCCCACCAATAATAAAATAGTAGTCTGTATCTGGATTTTCTTCCACCATTTCTTTCATTGTATCATAAGTGAAAGATTTCCCCGCACGCAAAAGTTCACGCGTATCCATTGCAAAATGCGGATTATCAGAAATCGCATGCTGCAACATCTCAGCGCGGTTTGTAGCCGAAACATTCCCGCTCTCTTTATGCGGTGGAACTGAATTTGGGAGGAAAATAATTTGTTCCAAGTTCAGCGCTACCCTGACCTCGTTTGCAATAATCAAATGAGCAATATGTGGCGGATCAAAAGTGCCACCTAAAATACCAACGCGCTTTTTCATAGTTTCACCTCAAATTTAAGGTAATACAATTTGTTTTTTAGTTTTCGATTCTTTATATAAAATAATAGTGCGGCCAATCACTTGAACTAGTTCGGCGCCGGCCCGGCCACTAATTGTTTCCGCCACTTCTTCTTTTGGAACTTCACAATTTTGTAAAACGGAAATTTTAATGAGTTCACGAGCTTCAAGCGCTTCCGCAATTTGAATCACCATATTTGGTGTCACGCCGCCTTTTCCAACTTGAAAAATCGGGTGAAGCGAATGCGCATTTTTTCGTAAATAACGTTTTTGTGGGTTTGTTAACATCGTTTTCCTCCTATAATGAAGCAAGCACCGCCTGTTTCATAATTTCTGTATCAGGCTTTTGCCCCGTCCATAATTCAAAGGCAAGTGCACCTTGATGAATAAACATCGGCAAGCCGTTTTGAATGATTGCCTGCTTCTCTTCTGCTTCTTTTAAAAATGGCGTTTTTTTCGGATTGTAAATTATATCGCTAACAATTGTCCCCGGACGCAAATTAGCTAATGACAGTGGCGTTTCATTTGCGGTTTTCAGGAGACCAACTGAGGTCGTTTGAATCACAACTGAAAAAGACGCCAATTGTTTTTCCGCCTCCGAAATGGTGAGCGCAGCATCTTCGGGATAGCCTTGAATTAGCTGCTCCGCCTTTGAAATGGTGCGGTTCGCCACCACCACGCGACTTCCAATTTTTTCCTTAATCGCCAAATAAATGCCTTTACTTGCACCGCCCGCGCCGATGATTAAGACTGAATCAGTTGGGCGTAGCGGGTGGATTTCAGCTAGGCCAGCAAGATAGCCCAAACCATCTGTGTTATAGCCTACCCACTTTGAATTTCTCCGAACGACCGTGTTGACTGCCCCGCATTTTTCGGCAAACTCATCGAGGCTATCTAAAAAAGGAATGATGCGTTCTTTAAACGGTACGGTAACATTAAAACCATCCATTTTTTCCATAAAAAGAGGGATTTCCGTGTTAAATTGTTCGATATCAATTTTTTGGCGTGTGTAGACGGCTTCCATACCGAGTGCGTGAATCGCTGCATGATGCATTTCTGGCGAGAGCGAATGCGCAATTGGGTTGCCGATTACTGCAAATTTTTCCATTCCGTATGCCTCCTAAATAAGCGGTTCGCGAATCGTCACGTTGACGCCTTTTGGCACCCATGCTGTTACTTTAACATGGCCGTTTGGCACACATACCCAGCCTAATCCTGAAAATACGATATCCGCTTTTTCGCGAATGACAAACGTGTGGGGAACAAGTTCTGGTAAATCTGCCATGTCTTCTTCACTCGGCGGACTTAAAATCAAGCCTTTTTGTGTTTCGTAAAGGTGATTTGCTTTTTCTAATTTCGTCCGGTGTGGCTCAAGCTGGTTCGACATGTAAACGATAAACGATGAGCGCCCACCTTCCGTGAAATCAAGACGTGCAAGCGCACCAAAAAATAACGTCTGCGCACTATTTAATTGGTAGACAACGGGTTTAATTTCTTTTTTCGGTGTAATGAGTTTCAATGTTTTTGGACCGATAAAATGCGCCATTTGATGATGATTAATAATCCCTGGTGTGTCCACTAACACGCGGTTTCCTTCAAGTGGGATTTCAATTTTATCAAGCGTCGTTCCTGGAAATTGTGACGTCGTAATGACGTTGTTTTCACCCGTCGCAAATTTAATAATCCGATTAATTAGCGTTGATTTTCCGACGTTTGTACAACCAACAACAAAAACGTCCTCCCCGTCGCGCAAGTCCTCAATTTGTTCCATCAGCGATTCAAAGCCGTAGCCCTTCTCGGCGCTAATGAGGGCAACATCTGCCGCGCGAAGTCCTAAATCTTTCGCCCGCGTGCGCATATAACGCGTTAATTTATCACGTTTTAAAGACTTTGGTAGCAAGTCCGCTTTATTTCCGACCAAAAGCACTGGGTTGCTTCCGACAAAGCGGTGAAGTCCAGGCAGCCAGCTCCCATCGAAGTCGAAAATATCGACAACGTAAACAATGAGTGCTTTTTTAGCCCCCAAATCATTTAAGATTTTCAAAAAATCATCATCTGTTAAAGAAACATCTTGGATTTCGTTATAATGTTTTAAGCGGAAGCAACGCTGGCAAATGACTTGTTCTTTATCCAGTGAAGATTTTGGTGCATAACCCGGTTTTGATTTGTCCACAGACTGGATAATCGCGCCGCACCCAATACATCTTAATTCTTCGGTCAAAGTGAATCCTCCCATTCCATCGGTTGCTTTTTCGCTAACCGTTTTAAAATAATTCGCTCCATAAAGCGATTAAATTTCGTTGCAAGTCCGTCCGTTTCCTTTACTGGACGCACAAAAATTGTCATCAATTTCTGCCTGTTACCACCAAAAATGTCCGTCATAATTTGATCGCCAATCATAATCGTTTCCTCAGGCGTCGAGTCAAGCTCGCGCAGCGCTTTTTGGAAATTTTTGCGAAGTGGTTTTTTGGCTTTGGCTAAAAATGGAATTCGTGTGGCGCGCGCAACTCGTTCAACGCGTTCCTCCGAATTATTCGATAAAATCATCACTTTGATGCCTTCCGCTTCAAGCAGTGTGAACCAGTTAATAATTTCATGCGTCGCGTCCATTTCGTCCCAAGCGAGAAGTGTATTATCTAAATCAGTTAAAATTGTTGTTTTCCCTAAACTTTTAATATGCGTTGCCGTAATTCCAAACGGAGAATTTAACATCCGATCTGGTGAAAATTGCTTTAGCACTCTTTCGCACCCCATTTTATATAGTATAAATCTGCAAATACTATCATACCGTTATTTACAAAGATAATCTACAAATTTTAACATCTTTCTGCTTTTTTTACAAAAAAAGAATGGTTTAATGCTATAATGATGAAGAAATAATCTTACAATTACGCGTTTGATAGGGAGGAAAAAACATGTCAAAAGACTATTCTCTTATTTGGGAACTCGATTCAATTTATAGTGGTGGCAGTAGCTCAACTGAACTCCGTGATGCACTCCAACAAAACAAACAAGAGCTCGATCAATTTGTGCAAAACATTCGGGATTGGAGTATCCCAGAAAATACAGAGGACACCGCAGAATTTCTCATTTTAATCAATCAAAACGCTGATATTTCACGCGTTTTATTAACCGCAAGTTCTTATTTAGAATGTTTAGCCTCGGCCAATGTGAACGATGAACGCGCGCTTGAACTGGCAGCACTTGTTTACCAACATCAATCTATTTTGCAAACGGCAGAAGACGAATGGCATGAAAAATTTGCGCAAATTTCGGACCGCGTTTGGAATGAAATCCTGACACAAAATGGCTTTGAACAAATTGCTTTCGTCTTAAATGAAGCGCGCACAAATCGCAAGAAAAAAGGAACGAAAGAAGTGGAAGCCGCAATTAACGCCCTTTCCGTTGATGGTTACCGTGGCTGGTCTGACCACTATGATACCATCGTGTCAAAAGTTCGCGTTAAAGTCGAGATTGACGGTGAAACAAAAGACCTTTCAGCTGGTCAAGCGCTCAACATGTTGAACCACCCAAAACGTGACGTCCGCCAAGCGGTTTTTCAGGCTTATACGAAAAGTTGGCAGGAAAATGGGCGGCTATTCGCTGACACATTGAACCATTTAGCAGGCTTTCGTTTGGCTACATATGACATGCGTAAATGGGATAAAGTGCTCGCTGAACCGCTTGCGATAAATCGAATGGAGCAAGGCACACTTGACGCGATGTGGAACGTGATTCGTGAACATAAAAGTACCTTTACCACTTTCCTAGATCGTAAAGCCAAATTACTTGGTGTTCCAAAACTTAGCTTTTATGACGTAGAAGCGCCCCTCGTTTTCGGTGAAGATACGAAAAAATATTCTTTCCAAGAAGGCGCGGATTTCATCATTCAACAGTTCCAAAAATTCAGTCCTAAAATGGCCCATTTCGCTGAACATGCTTTCGCCAACAAGTGGATTGAAGCGGAAGATCGCGACAATAAACGTCCAGGCGGTTTTTGCACAGACTTCCCTCTTGTTAAAGAGAGTCGCATTTTTATGACCTATGACGGAGCGCCAAGTACCGTTGCGACACTGGCACATGAGCTGGGACATGCTTTCCATTCATACGTGATTCGCGATGAGCCTTTTGAAAATACTGGCTACGCCATGAATGTTGCTGAAACTGCCTCTACATTTGCTGAAATGATTATTGCCGATGCTTCTGTGAAGGAAGCCAGCACAAAAGAAGAAAAAATAACGCTTCTTGAAGATAAAATTGGGCGCAGTGTGGCATTCTTCATGAATATCCATGCTCGTTTCTTATTCGAAACACGTTTTTACGAAGCGCGTAAAGCAGGTATTTTATCTGTAGACGCACTGAATCGTTTAATGGAAGAAGCCCAGCGTGAAGCTTATTTAGATGCACTTGATGAATATCATCCGCAGTTCTGGGCTTCCAAACTTCATTTTTACATTTCAGAAGTGCCATTTTACAACTTCCCGTACACATTTGGCTACCTCTTCTCGCTTGGTATATATAATAAAGCCATTCAAGAGGGCGAAAGCTACGAAGATAAATACATTGCACTCTTAAAAGATACTGGTGCGATGACAACGGAAGAACTTGCCAAAAAACATCTCGGCGTTGATTTAACAAAACCTGATTTCTGGGAAAGCGCCGTTCAAATTACCGTGAACGATGTTTCTGAATTCCTTAAACTAACAGAAGACTTATAAATACAAAAGCGAGAATCCTAGTGGATTCTCGCTTTTTTAATTCCATTCTTTTAGAAGGGCTAAAATGCATTCTGATGAAGCTTTTGCTGCTGTTTCTAGGAATTCATCGAAGGAAATTGCGGCTTCTTTATCCGCAACATCAGATAGCGCGCGGATAATCACAAACGGGATATCAAACTGATGCGCTACTTGTGCTATAGCCGTTGCCTCCATTTCGACCGCCTTTACTTCTGGAAAATGTGTAGTGATTTTTTCGCGTTGTTCATCTGTTGAAATAAAGGAATCCGTTGTGGCAATTAATCCGAATACGACTTTGCTCGTGGTTTCTTTTAATTGATTTAAATATACTTTCTCAACTTTCTTTAGCAAATTGGCATCTGCTTGATAGACAGCTGGCATTTGTGGCACTTGACCAAATGTATAGCCAAAGACGGTCGCATCCACATCACCGTAAGTAAGTTGATTTGAAATAATGACATCTGACACATTTAGATTCGCGCCTAGGCCGCCTGCTGAACCAGTATTAATGATGCATTCAGGTTTGTAATGGTCACACAAAATAGTGGTTGAAATCGCGGCATTTACTTTGCCAATTCCTGATTGTAGTAGCACGACTTCTTGACCTGAAATTGTCCCACGGTAAAATTTTGCTCCTGCGATTTCTTCTTCTAACAGCAACGTCATTTGCTCTTTTAAAATTTTCACTTCTTCTTCCATCGCGCCAATAATTCCTATCACAAGGAAAACCTCCTTTTTGTCCAAATAAAAACGCCGGAAATTTACCAGCGTTTATCGCTTATCGTTTTGCTTTAACTCTTCCACTTTCATCGGTTGCCAACCTTCTCCGTCACGCCAAGCAATGTATACGCGATACGCTTTATCAGGTGTGCTTTTATCTGAAACTGTTCCGATTGATTCTGTAGCTGGATCTGCGCCGCGCCCTACAAACCAAAGTGTCATGTTATTCGCGTCTATTCCTGTCGCTTCCGAAAAAGCTTGGATTTTTTCTTTCCAATCACGGCTAGTTGCATCGTAAGAGTTTACATGTTCACCCGATTGTTTCGTTCCGACAGGTTTCCAGTCTTTTGTAATGACTTGATTTACATTTGGATCATCGCTTTTTTCGGTCGTAGTCGTGTCTTTAGACGCAGACTCGTCCTGTTTTTCTGCTTTTTTAGCCTTCTCACTTTTTGCGGCATCTTCTTTTTTCGTTGTAGAAGATGCCGTTTTAGTTTCTGTTGGTGTATCAGAATTATCGGTTGCCAAAATAACAAAATAAAGCGAAGCAACGATTAAAAGCGATACAATGATGATCAAAATATTTAAAATCAAGTTTGTTTTTTTGCGTTTCGTGTTCGACTCGAGCCTGGATCCTTCCACGCTATTTTGCTTCACACGGCGATTTTTATTTTGCTTTGTCACCATATTTGAGTCTCACCACCTTGTTCAAAAGCAGGATTATGCTTCAATTTTAATAATTTTAACGGTCATATCGCCGCCTGGCGTTTGAATGTTTACTTCTTCACCAATTGCATGGCCGATTAAACCTTTAGCGATTGGAGAATCGTTAGAAATACGACCTTCAAATGGATCAGCTTCCGCACTACCGACAATCGTGTACGTTTCTTCATCGCCGCCTGGAACTTCCGCAAAAGTTACCTTTTTGCCGAGTGAAACCGTATCATTATCGACTTCTGAGCCATCAATGATGTGCGCGTTACGAAGCATGTTTTCAATTGTCGTAATCCGTCCTTCAACGAATGCTTGCTCATCTTTTGCGGAATCATATTCCGAGTTCTCGGATAAGTCACCGAAACCACGCGCAATTTTAATGCGCTCAACAACTTCTTTACGTTTTACAGTTTTTAATTCATGTAATTCATTTTCTAATTTTGCTTTCCCTTCAAGGGTCATTGGAAATACTTTTTCAGTTGCCAAAATAGTTTCTCTCCTTTTTGAACATTTCTTTGTATAGAAAAGTACGGAGACTATCCCCGCACCATGATCGAATATTTACTTTACGCAAGAAAGATAACCGTTCTTTCTTTCAAGTAGTAAGCAAATCTCTTTCATTTCATAACGCAAATTTTACAGTAATTTGGATACTTTGACAAGCCCAACGAATCTTATTACATATTTTCCTGAAGCACGCTTGCTATTTTTGTTGTCATTAAATCAATCGCCACATGATTTTGCCCACCTTCTGGAATAATAATATCGGCATATTTTTTTGTAGGCTCGATAAACTCGTTATGCATCGGTTTGACAACCGTTAAATATTGCTCGATAACGGAATCAAGCGAGCGTTCTCGTTCTTTAATATCACGCAGCAGACGACGAATAATGCGAATGTCATCATCTGTATCGACATAGACTTTAATATCCATTAAATCGCGCAGCCGAGGATCTTCTAAAATTAAAATACCTTCTAAAATGATAACGTCGCGTGGCTCTTGATGAATAAGCATATCTGAACGCGTATGTTTCGTATAATCATATACGGGCTTATCAATCGCTTCAAAACGGAGCAGCTGCTTAACATGTTCAATTAATAAGTCGGTATCAAACGCGAGTGGATGGTCGTAATTAGTTTTAAGTCTTTCTTCAAAAGAAAGTTCCGTTTGATCTTTGTAATAAAAATCTTGTTCAATCATTAAAATAGAATGTTCATCAAACTGATCGAATATTTTTTTGCATACGCTCGTCTTTCCTGAGCCTGATCCACCTGTAACTCCCACAACAACTGGCTTTTTCTTCATGATATTTCGCTCCTTCTAGTAATCGCAAGTCCATCTCCCAGCGGAATTGTTGTCGTCACAAAATTTTCTTGTTCCACTAAAAATTGGTTGAAATCTCGCATTTTACGAGCAACACGTGCCTTTTTCTTAACCTCATCGGATTCATCAAGCGCAAGTCCTTTAAATAAAACATTATCGCTGTATAAAACGCCCTTTTGATTTAAACTTGGCGTATAAAGCGCGAAAAATTTTTCATATTGCGCTTTCGCTGCATCAATAAAAATGGCATCATACGGTCCCTTTTCAAGCAGCTTATCCGCGTCAATTAGCGCATCTCCGAGCACACAATCAATATTGTTCGCCCCGTAGCGTTCAATGTTTTCCAAGGCCGTCTGATGACGTTCCTCATCGCGCTCAATCGTTACAATTTCAGCGTTTGGGAGTACGTCTTGCATGCGTAGTGCTGAATAACCAATTGCCGTTCCAAGCTCTAAAATGCGCTTTGGCTGTTGAATTGCCATAATTTGTAGCATCGCGTGCAAGGAATCTGCTTCCATAATAGGCACATGATTTTCTTTCGCAAACTCTTCCATTTTTGTAAAGAAAACAGATCGTTTTGGAATTTGCGCAACTAGGTAATCTTGAATAGTTTGATTCATAAACTTCCCCTCTTACTCTTGATTGCTTGTAATATGCTCTTCTTTCAAGCGATTATGTTCGTCTAATGTTTTTGAAAAATAAACTTTCCCTGTTTTTGTATTCGCTAAAAAGTATAGATAGTCGGTTTTTTCTGGATAGAGCGCTGCTTCCATCGAATTTTGACCACTATTTGCAATCGGGCCCGGCGGTAAGCCGTTTACACGATAAGTATTGTAAGGTGAATCTACTTTTAAATCCGAATAAAGGGTTCTGTCCTTATGTTCTCCGAGTGCGTAAAGTACTGTTGGATCGGTTTGGAGGCGCATATTTTCGTCCAAGCGGTTGTAAAAAACGCTTGCGATTTTTTTGCGGTCTACATTTTCTGTCGCTTCTTTTTCAATTAAGGAAGACATCGTTAAAAATTCGTGAACCGACTTTTGTTGCTTCGCTAATTCCGCACGGTACGGCGCTAAGTTCGTGTCCGTTGCTTTAATCATTTCTTCGATAATCGTCTCCGCACTAGCATTTGCATCTTTAAACGTATACGTCGCTGGATATAAGTAGCCTTCTAGCGGATGTTTAATGTCTTTATTCAGCACAGCATCTGTCACCGTGTCAGGATATTTTTTAATCATTTCTTTCACAAAACTTGGGTCATCCATCGTTTTTAAAACGTCATTTTTCTTCAAGTTAGGTTGGTAATTCACGATTCTTTCCGCAATTTGATCCAGTGCATACCCTTCTGGAATGACGAGTTTTTCAGGAGCAACTGTATCGCCTTCTTTTAAGACTTTCACAATTTCATCCGTATCCATTGATGGGCTGAGTTGATATTTACCTGCTTTTAAATTATTTTCATTCGTATATTTAACATAGTATGAAAAAACTCTCGCATCATTAATCACGTTTTTCTCTTCTAATAGATTGCCAATATCTTTCACATTTGACCCTGATGGAATCTCAACAATAACTTCCGCTTTACTATCCGCATCTTTCGCACCTAGTTGACTTTGGATATAAAAATATCCTGAAAAAGTGGCAATTATAAGAACTAGAACGATGGCAGAAATAATAATGGTCATTTTTTTACCTTTAGACTTACTCAAGTTGACCCCTCGTTTCTTTACATTATCCAGTCCATTATACCGATTTTTTCCGCACATTACTATGCGTATTTATTTTTTTTAACAAATTTTAATATTTCATAAAAAAAATCCTGAAAGCGAAGTCACTTTCAGAATTTTCGGCACCTTTAAGCTTCAATCGATTCCACTGATTCAATATTGCGTTTATATAGTCTAACCGAACGACCTTCATTATCATCCAGTAAAAATGTTCCCTCTCCTGTTGGCACTAACGCCTCCGAAATCGCTTTTTTCTGCGAATCGCTCTCTACTGTTTTGCTGTATGTACGCCCGCTCACCATATGAACCGTCACAACAAATTTTTCCATGGTAACCCTTCTTTCATTTTTGGAATAAAACTATCATAACAAAGATTACGCGAAAAAACATACAAAAACCTTTTCTTTTATAAAAAATAACGCGTTATGATTTCCTTATGCTATAATAACAAAGTCACTATTGTATTTAGAAGGAGTCTTTTTATGTTACATACAATTATTCAAAGCCTTCAAGATTTTGTCATGTATTTAATTGATACCTTTGGACATTTCGGGATTTTCCTTGCGATGCTAATCGAGAGCGTCTGTATCCCCCTGCCTAGCGAAGTTGTCATGCTATTTGGTGGTTTTATGGCTGAAGCTGGAAAACTCAATTTTTGGCTTGTTGTATTTGCGGGTATCGCCGGAAACTTAGTCGGCTCACTCATTGCCTACTACATCGGAAAAGCTGGCGGACGAACACTCGTCTTAAAATACGGCAAATATATTTTCTTAAACGTCAAACATCTTGATAAAGCCGAAATTTGGTTTAATCGCTACGGAGCAAGCGCTGTCTTTTTCGGCCGCATCCTCCCAGTTATCCGCACATTTATCTCACTTCCCGCTGGAATTGCCAAAATGAACGTTTCAAAATTTATTCTCTACACAATTCTTGGCTGTATTCCTTGGAATTTATTTTTAACATGGCTCGGCTACACACTTGGCGCTAATTGGTCAATCGTTGAAAAATACACGCGCCCCATTACATATGGAATTTTAGCCCTCTGCATCATTTTTGTCATTTGGCTTGCATACAAGATTTGGAATAAAAAAGCGCGGGCAAGAAATTAAAAAAAGGTATCCCAAATTGGGATACCTTTTTTCGATTATTCTTCGTCCGCTAAAAAAGTAGCTAAGATTTCTTCAATCATATCCCACTCTTCATCAGTTTCAACTGGCATCAGTTGTCCTTGATTGCCTTCTTCATCTTGAATGTAAGAAGAAGCTAAAATTTCGATTTCCTCGTCTTCACTTGCCCCTGCTGGGAAGTAAAGCACGTAAGATTTATCAAATTCCTCTGAATCAAAATTAAATAAAATTTCAAACTGCTCTTCTTGTCCTTCTTCGTTTACAATCGTAATAAAATTTTGTTCTTCCTCGTGATTATGGTTTTCTGACATATACGTCACCTCATTTAATTATTTGCATCTAGGTAGGACTGCAAAATCATCACAGCTGCCAATTTATCAATGACTTGCTTTCTTTTTTTTCGACTTACATCTGCTTCTAAAAGCGTGCGTTCAGCCGCTTGCGTCGTTAAACGCTCGTCCCAAAGCTCGACTTTTATCCCCGTCCGATTTTCAAGAACTTCTGCGTACTTCTCGGAGCTTTCAGCACGTGGACCAAGCGTGTTGTTCATATTTTTAGGCAAACCCACGATAATCTTTTCTACCTCATATTCTGTCGCAAGTTCCTGTACACGATTATAGCCAAATTGCTTTGCTTCCTCGTTAATCGCAATGGTTTCAATCCCTTGCGCCGTCCAGCCCAGTGCATCACTTATCGCAACGCCGACCGTTTTAGAGCCGACGTCTAAACCCATTATTCTCATTTTCCACCAATTTCGTTGTTTTTTAAATATGCGCGAACTAATTCTTCGATGATTTCATCACGTTCCAGTTTACGAATTAAGTTTCGGGCATCCATGTGGCGCGGGATATAGGCAGGGTCTCCAGAAAGTAAATAGCCAACAATTTGATTGACAGGATTGTACCCTTTCTCTTCAAGCGCTGAATAGACTTGGCTCATAATCTTTTTGACATCTTCTTCAATGGAACCGTCACCGAAATTATAATGCATTGTTTGATCTTTAGTACCCATAATTCTAAACACCTCAATTCCTTCGCTCTTCCACCTATTTTACACTAACCGTTCAGAATTGACAAAGAAATTATATACTTTAACACAATTTTAATATTGTTTAAAGCGAGTTCGCGAAAGCATTTAAGAGGGGCAACACGTCAAACAGGCAAACTGCCAATTGCTTGGCCACTTATTTAAGCTTACGAATGATGTCCGGCACCGCGCCAAGCGCTTTTTCAAGTAGTGCTGGGTCTTTTCCGCCCGCTTGCGCTAAATCAGGCTTGCCGCCGCCGTTACCACCGCAAATTGTCGCCACTTCCTTAATAATCTTACCGGCATGTAAGCCCGCTTCAATCGCCTCTTTCGAAACAGCCGCAATGAGGTTGACTTTTTCACCAGAAACCGCGCCTAAAACGAGGACGCCATCCATTTTTTTGTCTTTCCAATTGTCGGCAAATTGGCGTAAGCTCGCCATGTCTTTCGCATTCACTTGCTTATGAATCACCTTAACGCCGTCAATTTCTTCAGCGCCAGCAAAAATGTCAGCACTCGCGGCACTTGCCAGTTTCGCTTGTAACGAATCGTTTTCACGTCGTACTTCGCGAAGTTCATTTTGCAGCTGTTCCATTTTTTGTGGCGCGTCAGAAGCTTTCGCTTTCAAGATTTTCGCTACTTCTTTTAGCGTGTTTTCCTGTTCCGTCACAAAATGATAAGCCGCTTCACCAGTGAGCGCTTCAATTCGGCGTGTGCCTGCACCAATACCTGTTTCACTTTGAATTTTAAACAAACCAATTTCCGCAGTGTTTTTCACGTGGACGCCGCCGCAAAGCTCGATGCTGTAGTCACCAATTTTAACAACACGGACAACATCACCGTATTTTTCCCCAAATAGAGCCATTGCCCCTAGCGCTTTCGCTTCATCAATCGGCATTTCGCGAATATCGACCGCAAGCTGCGCCCAGATTTTTTCATTCACAATTGTTTCCATTTTGGACAGTTCTTCCTCTGTGATTTGCCCAAAGTGCGAGAAGTCAAAGCGCAGACGATCAGGCGCGACAAGTGAGCCCGCTTGGTTGACATGTTCACCTAATACATCTTTAAGCGCGCGGTGCAGTAAATGAGTCGCTGTATGGTTTTTCACCGTCTTTTTGCGGTCATACTCGTCCACCGTAAGCTGAACTTTATCGCCAACTTTGAGCACGCCTTCTTTCACCAAAATTTGGTGCAGATTTTGCTTGTTCGGCGCTTTTTGGACATCTTTCACAAACGCTAGCCCCGCATCACTTTGAACCGTTCCGTGATCCGCCACTTGACCCCCACTTTCGGCATAAAACGGAGTTTCCTTAAACATAACCTGAACGTCACTCCCGGCTACCGCCTCACTCACAAGTTGGTCCTCTTGAATGATATGCAAAATCGTAGAGTCCACAACCGTTTGCCCGTATCCAACAAAGGTACTTTCATCCGTCAAATTCGCAAGTAGCTCGCCTTGAACTTGCATCGACTGAACATCAGCACGTGCTTCACGCGCACGGTCGCGCTGTAATTTCATTTCCGCTTCAAAGCCTTCATGGTCAATTTTCAGCCCGTGATCAAGACCGTATTCTTCCGTTAATTCAACCGGGAAACCATAGGTGTCATACAATTTGAAAATGTCTTTGCCGGAAATAATACCCTTGCCGCTTTTCGCTTCTTGCAAAATATCTTCTAAGATGGCTAAGCCTTCATTTAATGTTTCATGGAAGCGCTCTTCTTCACTGCGAATCACTTTTTCAATAAACGCTTGTTGTTTTTCAACTTCTGGATAAAATGCATTCATGATTTTGCCAACAGTAGGAACTAGTTTAAACATAAATGGCTCACTAATGCCAAGTTGTTTCGCGTAGCGTACAGCACGACGAAGTAAACGACGAAGAACATAACCACGTCCTTCATTTGATGGCAGCGCACCGTCACCAGTAGCAAAGGCAACTGTACGAATATGATCCGCAATGACTTTAAAAGCCACATCTTTTTCGTCCGTCACACCATATTTTTCACCAGAAATAAGCTCCACTTCACGAATGATTGGCATGAATAAATCCGTTTCAAAATTTGTTTTCGCACCTTGAATAATGGAAACCACTCGTTCAAGACCCATTCCCGTATCAATGTTTTGCTTTGGAAGCGGCGTATAAGAACCATCAGGGTTATGATTAAATTGCGAGAAAACCAAATTCCAAATTTCCAAATAGCGTTCATTTTCCCCACCTGGATAAAGTTCTGGGTCATTCGCATCATTTCCAAATGCTTCGCCGCGGTCATAAAAAATTTCGCTATCCGGACCACATGGACCGCCGCCAATATCCCAGAAGTTATCTTCAATTTCAACGATATGTTCGTCAGTCAAACCAATTTTTTCTTTCCAAATTGTTTTCGCTTCCTTATCTTCTGGATACACCGTGACATATAATTTTTCAGGGTCAAAACCAAGCCATTTGGGGCTCGTTAAAAATTCCCACGCGAATTCAATCGCACCCTCTTTGAAATAATCGCCAATTGAAAAATTGCCAAGCATCTCGAAAAACGTATGATGGCGCGCTGTTTTACCAACGTTTTCAATGTCGTTCGTTCGAATCGATTTTTGCGCATTCACAAGGCGCGGATTATCTGGAATAACAGAGCCATCAAAATATTTTTTCATTGTCGCGACACCGCTGTTAATCCAAAGAAGTGTCGGATCATTTACAGGAACAAGTGGCGCACTAGGCTCGACAGTATGGCCTTTCTCCTTAAAAAAATCAAGAAACATTTGTCTTACTTCACTGCTCGTTAGTTGCTTCATTTTATTTTCCTCCTCGAAAAAAATAAGCCTTGTGAATCGTTGCTACAGGGACGAATTCTCGCGGTACCACCCTGTTTGCAACGACACAAGACTTGTATCATTACCTCTTTAGCATCTTTAACGCAGATGAACGGACTTTTTCACGTAAGAGAGCGATTTGTAGAGGCTTCTACTTTTCTTTCAGCCAAGGAAAAGTTCTCTTTTTAAGTAAGCATCTCTAAAATTAAATTCTTACAAAGTCTAGCTTATTCATTTAAATTATAGAGAAGCCGCCCTTATCTGTCAACCGTTAAATTGCATTTGTTCTTTTGATTCAAACTGTCCATTTTTAAGCGTTAGTTTCACATCGGAAACTTTGGAAATTTCTGGGTCGTGCGTGACCATAATCACACACTTGCCTTCTTTGTGTGCTAAATCTTGGAACAAACGCACCACTTCCTTACTTGTGCGTTCATCCAGATTTCCAGTCGGCTCATCAGCCACAATCAAATCCGTTTCGCAGGAAAGTGCCCTTGCGATGGCTACACGCTGTTGCTGCCCACCACTAAGTGTTAAAACGCGCTGCTTCGCCATTTTTTCATCAATACCCACCTTTTCGAGCATTTCTAGGGCAAATTCTTTTCGATTCGAATGCTTCACTTTCGTAATTTCCATCGCTGTCGTCACATTTTGGAGCGCCGTCATATACGTTAACAGATTATAACTTTGGAAAACGATGGATACATATTTATTCCGAAATACAGGCAAACCAAGTTCTTTTAAAGAGCGCCCTTTGTAAAAAATATCGCCTGATTTTTGCGTATCTAAACCACCAGCCAAGGAAAGGAACGTTGTTTTCCCAGAGCCTGAACTCCCTACAACCGTATAAAATACACCTGCTTTAAATGTGTAATTAATATCCGTTAAAATACTTTCCTCTTTTGTTTTGTACCAATAATCGACATGTTCAAATTCTAAAATTTTCGTCATGCTTACACCTCTATTCCTGTTTCGTTAAAATCGTTTTTGGATTCATTCGTAAAATCGCAGCAGCAGGTAGCAGTACCGAAATGAAAGCAATTCCTACGCCAATTCCGCCCATCTTCAACATATCAGCTAGCGTTACTTGAATGTCCAGTTCTTTAATTTCTTCGGTGTTTTGCGTCAAGCTTGAAAAACCGCCGCTCATCATGCCACCGCCAGGTCCGCCGCTTGGACCACGATTTCCATTTTGTTCTGTCGTTGTTTGCGCCGTCTCATTTTGCTGCGAAAGCAATTGGTTGCCGGCAATTTGGGCAACGTAGTGACTACTAAATCCTGCCAGCATAAATGAAATTAGCGCAACTGTTAAAATTTCCACGAAAAACTGCCCGACGAGTTTCATTCTATTTTCGCCAATAGCTAGTAAAACGCCCATTTCATATTTGCGTTCACGTACTTGCATCATCACGAGTAAAGCTAAAATTAACGCGCCCGCAATTGTCACAATATAGACGACATTTTTTGAAAACGAAGCCACATTATTAATAGGGCCAATCATTTGTTGGTAAAGCGCATCATTTGCGTCCAATTTAAATGTATCCCAATCAATTGAATCCACTTGTTTCGCTTGTTTTTCAAAGCTTGAAATATTCGCGGCATCGTCCATTGTATAAACAGCCGAATCAACCGTGTCTTTATAGTCTGAGCCTTTTAACGTATTAGCGACCGTATAAGGAACATACAATTTATTGTACGGATTTAAAAATGAGAAATTGCTCGCCATATCGCTTCCAGAATCGCTCGTTTTATAGATGCCGACAATTTCAAGTTCGACCGTCGTTTCCTCATCACTCGACTGAATGCTCATTTTGTCGCCAACTTTTAAATCATTTTGTTCCGCGAGCGTCTCCTCCACTAGGACGACATTTTTGTTCGCGTCGTCACTCGTTAAAGCGCGCCCGCTTTTTAGCTCCGCTGTTCCGCCGTCAAAATCCGTTGAAGTCTGAGAATCCAACACGCCACTAATACTTAAATCTGCTTGGGTCATTTGCCGACCGCCCATTTGCGGTGCATTGTTGTCGCCAGTTGAACTATCTCCAGAAGACTTTACTGGGTCGAAATCTTTCGCCAGAGCTTGCGTGCTTGAGTAATAGTTGTACGTTGCAACATGATTTAATTTCGCTAAACTTTCCGCGTTTTCTAAAGAAATTGGTGTACTTTCAAACGAAGGAGGCGTCCTTTCGCCAGAGTCACTCTCGCTCTGATTAGCTTGCTGTTGTTCCATTTGTTTCTCACGATCAACCGTAAGTGTTACGGTCCCGCCTAGTTCTTCTTTTGCCATTTCACTTGCTTTATTTGCAGCAGATTGAATCGTAAAGCCAGCTAATATAAGTACGGAAACGATTGTAAATATAATAAGTTGTAAGGCTCCTCGCCCTATTCTCGCTTTCATACTAAAAAATGCTCGTTTAATAAAATTCATACTTCTTTCCTCCATTCATTGCCAGTAACCCTAGATTAGTTGAAGTGTGTGAACTAAATATGAACAAACTTTTAAACTTTCTGTAAATGCTTGCTAAATTCACTTTTTTGGGCTAATTTTATTGTATGAGGAGTGGATTCAAGTGAGACTATTAATGATTGAAGATAACGAAAGTGTCTGCCAGATGATTGAAATGTTTTTTATGAAAGAAAATATTGAAGCAACTTTTAAACATGACGGCAAACTGGGCTATGAAACTTTTTTAAAAGAAGATTTTGATATGATTATTATCGACCTCATGCTGCCTAGTATGGACGGCATGACGATATGTAAGAAAATCCGCGAAACGAGCGATGTGCCGATTATTATTTTAACTGCGAAAGAATCAGAATCCGACCAAGTTTTAGGGCTTGAAATTGGCGCCGATGATTATGTGACCAAGCCGTTTAGTCCGCTCACATTAATGGCGCGAATTAAAGCTGTTGCTCGGCGTGGCCATTCTGGGCCTGGTTCCGCAAGTGAAAATGCCTCCATTTTACAGACAACTTATTTTAAAATTAGCAAAACGACACGGGAAGTCTTTTACGGCGACAAACTTTTAGAATCGCTTACACCAAAAGAGTTCGATTTGCTTTATTTCTTAATGCAACACCCGCGTCAAGTCTTCTCAAGAGAACAGCTTTTAGAACGCGTTTGGGGCTACCAATTTTATGGCGATGAACGGACGGTCGATGTGCACATTAAACGTCTTCGTCAAAAAATTGCGACGGAAAACCACCCTTTCCTCCATACTGTGTGGGGTGTCGGGTATAAATTCGATGAAACGGAATGATAAACGTGAAATTTAAATATATGTATCAATTGTTTTTAACGCAATTTGTCATTCTCCTTATTGCTTGTTTAATGATTGGCTTGTCCGTTTCACACTTTTTAAAAGACTATTTTTTTGAGGAACAAGTGGGTGTTTTATCGAAATACGGGGATACGATTTCAAATGATATTAAATACGCACCGGGAAATCAGACGGTATCTGTATTAAATTCCTATCAGCGGATTTTAGATGTGAATAATATTCACTATACGATTATGAACAACGACAACCAAACCATTTATCCAGACACTAGTCGACCTCTTCCACCAGATTTCAAAATTTCAGACGCGGACATGGAAAAACTGAAAAAAGGTGAAACCGTCACGATAAAAGTGGACAATCGTTTTAATCAAGAAATGTCTGTTGTCTATGTGCCGATTATGAACGGCGACACCTATCTTGGTGCGGTGATTTTAAATGCGCCGATTAGCGGAACGGAGAAAGTAATTGGCACGATTAACCAGTACATGTTTTATACGATTCTCATTTCGATTGCGGTCGCTTTAATTTTAAGCTTGCTCATGTCAAAATTTCAGGTGAATCGAATTAACAAATTGCGTGATGCAACGAAGCGTGTCACGCGTGGTGATTACGAGACGCGGCTTAAGGAAAACTCGTTTGATGAAATCGGCGAACTAGCTCACGATTTTAATAAGATGACAGAAAACTTGGCAGAATCGCGCGAGGAAATTGAACGGCAAGAACGGCGCAGGCAGCAATTCATTGCGGACGTTTCTCATGAAATGCGCACGCCACTAACAACCATCAGTGGACTTACGGAAGGTCTTGTCAATGATATTATTCCGCTGAGCGAAACAAATCGTGCGGTTCAGTTGATTGATACGGAGGCAAAACGGCTCACGAAACTTGTCAATGAAAACTTGGATTATGAACGCATTCAAGCGAATAAAATCGTTTTATACCAAACAAAATTCGGTGTTCATTCCTTTTTCGATTTGCTTAGTGAACAGTTAGAGCCTTTAGCCAGTAAGAAAAATGACAAACTGGTGGTCGAAGCTCCGCTCGATTTAGAGGTCTATGCGGATTACGACCGGCTGACGCAAATTGTGATGAACATTGTGAAAAATAGCATTCAGTTTACGGAAAATGGTACCATCACACTTCGCGGCTTCCAAGATTATAAGGAAACGATTTTGCAAATCCAAGATACGGGGATTGGTATGAATACAGACGAACTCGAGCAAATTTGGGAACGATTTTATAAGGCGGATATTTCACGGACGAATACGGCATTCGGGGAATCTGGCATTGGGCTTTCGATTGTGAAGCAACTTGTGGAGAATCACGGCGGTACTGTTGAAGCAGAAAGTTCGCCAGGTGCCGGAGCGACATTTACGATTCGATTGCCGTTTTATCGAGATAATGATGTTTAGAAAACAGCTTTTTCTACGGAAAAAGCTGTTTTATTATATTTTATAATTGCTCTATTCGGTTATAAGTGCTAATATTAACAAAAAGGAGCTGTTTCTATTGGATAAATATTACCCTTTAAAAAATATACGTTATATGGAAAATGAAAAAGCTCAATTAGAGGAATTTCAAAGGCGTATTTCCAGCTTTTCAACCTATACAACCGGAATAGAAATCAAACCAATGGATAATGGTAAACCGATGTCGCATCAGGAAGCGCTTTTTATTGTGAATATTCCTGAGTTAGCTAAAATAAATGAAGAAGTAATCGAAAATAGCAAAGCCATACAACTTTTAATAAAAGATATGCCTCCTATTTCTGTAAGGAAATTCATGGAGAATATATTAATTAATGAATTGCAAAGCACTAATGAAGTTGAAGGCGTTCATAGTTCTAAAAAAGAGCTCGCTGAAATTTTGGCAGATATTGAAAAAGGAAATAAAATAAGTCACAAAAGATTCTTTGGTCTCGTTCAGTTGTATAATCGCATAGAAGAGGATGAAAAAATAACGAAAGTGGAGGATTTTAGGAGCATCTATGATAAACTTGTCGCAAATGAGGTCAAGAAAGATGACCAGCCTGATGGGGATATGTTTAGAAAAGAAATTGTTTTCGTTAAAGATGGCATGAAGGTACGGCATACTGGTGTGACTCCAGAATATGAAATCTTTTTACATCTTGCTAAACTATTACAACTGAATGAAAATGACATGCCCGATTTATACAAATATCTCATTGGACACTACCTTTTTGAATATATTCACCCATTTTATGATGGAAATGGTAGGCTGGGTAGATATATACTATGTAAGAACTTGCAGAAAAAGTTAGGGCCACATAGTGCATTCACCTTTTCATATATGATTAACCGAAATCGCTCTGACTATTACCAAGCTTTTGAGGAAGCTTCTTCATTTATGAATAAAGGTGAAATGACCTTTTTCGTGCTTGCCATGTTAAAATTAATTCGAAAAGGGCAAATGTCTATTTTGACTGATTTACAAGAAAAAAATGCTTTACTCTACTCCATGCTAGAACAATTAAAAACAGTCACTAGCGATGCGTTAGAGTATGAATTATTAGAATTTCTTACACAAAGCTATCTTTTCCAGTCGCAATACAATCAAATTACAGCACCTGAATTAGAAGCATTGTTAAAAATTGGTAGAAGAAAGTTAAACGCTCAATTTGAGAAACTTGAGCAACAAAATATCATTACTAAAATTAAAAAGAATCCTGTTATCTACACATTAAATAAAAATTTCGTTGACACACTTTTTACGTAATAAGCTTTAAATAAAAAAAGCATACATCCAGTAAAATCCATTTTTAAATGGCATGATTACTGAATGTATGCTTTTTTCATGCTGACATAAACGTATATGGCGTCACATCGTCCATTCCAATCATTGGATCAATTTCTGCCATATTCTCTTCCGTAAGCCGCTTCACGCTGCTCACAAGTTCAAGCGCCTCGTCAGATGTTAATCGTTCCAAAAGCGTCGTTTGTCGCTCTGTTTCATCCGTTCGCTCAATCCCCATTCGAAATGCGTCTTCCTCGCCGCATAAAATAAGAAATTGCTTGCTTCGCGTCACGCCCGTGTAAAGCAAATCGCGCCTAAGCATGCGGTAATAGCTGCGCACAACTGGCATAATCACAATTGGGAATTCGCTCCCCTGGGCTTTATGAATCGAGCAGCAGTACGCGTGCGTCAATTGATTGAATTCTTGGCGATAATACGTCACTTCCGTTTGATCAAACTGTACGACAATCATATCTTGATTTTCCGTATTTTCCTTTGCGTACATAATCGAAACCACTTCACCAATATCGCCGTTAAACACATTTTTTTCGGGCTGGTTGACCAGTTGAAGCACTTTGTCGTGCACACGGTACTTTATATCCCCGAAAGTCAGTTCCTTTCTTTTCCCCGTATCGTTAGGGTTGAAAATCTCTTGCAAGTTTTTATTTAGCACATTTATACCCGCAGGCCCTCTGTACATGGGGGCTAAAACTTGGATGTCCTTCGCGCGAAACCCTTTTGATTTTGCGTTTTGCACAACCTGTTCCACGACGTCAGCGATTTGGTTGACGTGGCAATGGAAAAACGAGCGATCCTTGCGATTTTTTGCGAAGTCTTGCGGCAAGAAGCCTTCCCGAATATCATGCGCCATTTCGATTATCGAAGAGCCGTCCTCTTGACGATAAATATCCGTTAATTCCACTGTAGGAATCACTTTCGATTCTAAAATGTCTTTTAACACTTGCCCCGGCCCAACAGATGGCAACTGATCTTTATCGCCAACTAAAATGACTTGAATGTGACTAGGAAGCGCGCGGAACAATTGGTTCGCAAGCCAAATATCCACCATCGACATCTCGTCGACAATTAAGAGCCGCCCATCAATTAAGCGCTCCGAATCATCGTCCATCTGCTCCTGCCCATTCATGCCGAGCAAGCGGTGAATCGTCATCGCCGGGAGACCAGTTGACTCGCTCATTCGTTTCGCTGCCCGTCCAGTTGGTGCCGCGAGCAAAATCGGAAATTTGTTCCCATCTTTGTACGCATGCGGATCAAGACTTACGCCGTTTAATTCGCTGTAAAGCTCCACAATGCCCTTAATAACCGTCGTCTTACCTGTTCCCGGTCCACCCGTCAAAACGAGCATGGGCGACTCGAGCGCCGTTTGAAGCGCCTCTTTTTGCGATTCCCCGTAGGACACATTGATGCGCTCCTCCAAATCGCCTAGCGCAAGCAAAAATTCCGACTCTGGAAATTGTTCCGCATATTCAGACTGGCCCATAAGCCGTTTGACATGGTGCGCCAAACCATTTTCAGCAAAATATAAAGACGGCATATAAACGCGCGAATTTTCAATAATGATTTTATCGCTATCACTTAAGTATTCAATTTCGCGCTCCACGTTTTCCTCGTGAATCGGTACCGGGTCGCTTTCTTCAAGCAAACTTTGCGCCGCACGAATTAAGTCCGCACGTTCCAAATATACGTCACCATTTCGAATTGATTCCGTATCAATTACGTACAATAAACCCGCGCGAATTCGTTCCGGATGTTCCCCGCCAAGACCAAGTTTTCTCCCCAAATCGTCTGCCCGCTGGAAACCAATCCCTTTTACGTCTTCAATCAACTTATACGGACTTTGTTCCAAAATAGTTAACGCATTCTCTTTATACACTTGAAAAATTTTCATCGAAAGTTGCGGACCAAAACCATATTCATTTAAGCCTATCATAACATGCTCTAAGCCTTGATTTTCCCGCAGCGTCGCAATCAGCGTATCCGCCGTATTTTTAGGAAGTTTTGGCACATCAGAAAGCCTATCTGGATCCGCCATCATAATCGAAATCGCGTCTTCCCCGAGCACCTCGACAATGTTTTCCGCCGTTTTCTTCCCAACACCTTTAAACAGCTCGCCTGATAAATATTGAACGATGCCCGCTTTCGTCTGCGGCATCTCTTTTCGAAATTTTTCCGCCTTAAATTGCTCCCCAAACTTCGCATGTTCCGTGATTTTCCCGTAAAACATGTACACTTCCTGCTCATGCAGTTTCGGGAAAACACCCGTCACAATAATATCCTTTTCATCCCAAGTCGTATTCGTTTCCTTCACAAGCAAGCGCACAACCGAAAATAAATTGTCCGGGTTATGAAAAATCGTCGACAGCACCGTGCCCTTCATAAACCACTCTTCATTTTCTGGTTGAAAAAGCGCAAGCGATTCCTGTGTCGCCATATTTTTCACCCCACTTCTGTTTAAACGCCTATTCCGCGTTTTCCTCCAAATCCGATATTGCGACAAGCGCGTTTTGAGCCAGCACATGATTGGCATCAGCGGCTACCGCACGCTCAAAATAATTTTTGGCGATGACAATATCGCCTTGCCAAGCCAAATACACCGCCCCCAAATTGTAGAGCGCATCCGCATCGTCAGGTTTTAGCGCCAGCACACGCTCCAATTGAATTTCCGCTTCTTCGTAAAGCCCTTCCTTAGCAAGCGCAATCCCGTACTGGAAAACACTTTCCGCGTCTTTCGGATTCAACTCCGTACTGCGAAGCAAATAAGCAAGTGCAAGCGAATTTTGGTCGGCATTTACAAAACTAATTCCGAGCATGAAAAACACATCCGCATTTTCCATGCCTTGGCTGATGGCATTTTCAAAAGCCTGAATCGCTTCCCCGTAACGTTCCAACTCAAAGTATAGCGTCCCTAAACTATAATACGCCGCAGGAACTGTTGCATCTAAATCAGTAGCACGTTTAAAAAACAATTCCGCCCGCTCAAAATCATCCATCGAAAGGAGTACATTACCAAAATTAATATAGCCAACCGGATCAGTCGGGTGCTCCTCAATGACCTCCGTAAACATTTGAACAGCCTCTTCCAATTTCCCTTGCTGCATAAACTCAATACCTTGCTGATTTTTATCCATTTTATATCTCCTTCTAGTTCACAGAATTTTGAAGCCAATTCGTAATCGCTTCTGCTGTTTCAGCCGTCTGCTTTGCCGCAGAAATGCTCGCATCATGGTCTCCACTTTGTTTCCCGTATGAACCAAACTGCGCATGATTTCCGCCGTTTATGTTAAGAAAAGTCGCTTCATTTGATAAGTACTTTTTATTTTCCTCAAACTTTTTAAAGTTCAAAACGCCATCATTAGAAGCCGTTATCGATAAAACAGGCAAACCGCTTTGTTTTAAAGAACCTTTTTTATCTGGATAACTCGCCAAGAAAAATACGCCGCGTAAATCAGACGCATGCTCATGGGCAAACCTAGCCGCCATCACGCCGCCAAGTGAATGACCACCAATTACAAACTGTTCATCGGCATTTTCATTCATAATCGCCTCCGCCTTATTTTTTCCAAATACCGCGAGGTCTAAAGGCATTTCAACGACATACGTTTTATATCCAGAATCGGCAAGCTCTTTCGCAAGCGGCGCATAACTAAGTGCATTCACAAAAGCGCCTGGATACAAAATCACGCTTGTTTTCGCCTGTTCCTTTTTCGGTTCAAAAATGAGCGTATTGTTTTCCTCAAACACATTAACGGCCTGGGTAGGATTAGCCGCCTCTTCAGCCACTTCATTTGGCGCTGTATTAAAATAAAAATAGCCCCATATGGCGAGAAGCACGACAATGACCACACTTGAAAAACCAATTATCTTTTTCATAATCACCCTCATTTCATACGTTCGCTTCATATTTTACCATATTTTCGCCAAAAAATAACGAGATGCACATAAAAAACAGGAAAGCCGCTTAACTTGCAACTTTCCCGTTCAAAATTCTATTTTAGCCAACATAATCCAATTGTTCGTCCGCTTTCCAAACCGTATCAATCGTGGCGCCGCCTATACATTCTTCACCGTCATAGAAAACGACCGCTTGCCCCGGCGTAATCGCCCGAACTGGTTCATCAAATACCACTTCAGCTGTTCCGTCCGCACGTAAATGTACCGTTACACCAGAATCCACTTGACGATAGCGGAATTTCGCCGTACACGTAAAATGCTGTTCTTTCGGTTTGTTGGAAGTAAAAGAAACGTCCGTTGCGATTAATGAATTCGAGTATAAACTTTCGTGATGAAAACCTTGTTCAACGAAAAGGACATTTTCCGATAAGTCTTTCCCCACTACAAACCAAGCTTCACCGTCACCACCAATACCTAAACCGTGACGCTGACCAATCGTATAATACATCAAGCCATCATGTTTTCCCATCTTTTTCCCAGCGAGCGTCTTCATCTCACCCGGCTTTGCAGGCAAATACTCGCTCAAAAACTGCTTGAAATTACGTTCACCAATAAAACAAATCCCCGTGGAATCCTTTTTATTCGCCGTCGCAAGACCTGCTTTTTGCGCAATTTCACGTACTTCGCTTTTCTCCATTTCACCAAGCGGAAACATCACATGTGACAACTGTTCTTGTGATAATTGGTTCAAAAAGTAAGTTTGATCTTTATTATTATCCACGCCGCGCAGCAACTTCACTTCGCCGTCCTCGCGACTAATCCGCGCGTAATGTCCCGTCGCCACAAAATCCGCACCAAGACTTTCCGCATGTTCTAAAAACGCCTTGAATTTGATTTCCTTGTTGCACATCACATCCGGGTTTGGTGTTCTACCGAGCTTGTATTCCTCTAAGAAATACGTAAACACCTTATCCCAATATTCCTTCTCAAAATTAACCGCGTAATACGGGATACCAATTTGATTCGCGACGCGAATGACATCTTCAAAATCTTCCGTTGCCGTGCAGACACCAAATTCATCCGTATCATCCCAGTTTTTCATAAAAATACCAATGACGTCATATCCTTGTTTTTTCAGCAAATACGCTGTTACCGAAGAGTCAACACCGCCTGACATCCCCACCACAACACGTATATCTTTGTTTTCTTTTTTCGTCACGCCTTTTGCTCCTTCCGTTTAGCTAAGCGGTTTACAACATCCGTTATCTTGCTCGCTGCAAGCACCACTTCTTCATATGTGTTCCCAAGGCCAAAACTGATTCGTACCGTCTCCGTTACACCTGGATGATTCTCGCCAAAAATCGCAACGAGCACATGTGACGGGTCCACTGTTCCCGCCGTACAAGCTGAACCACTCGACACCGCAACACCTGCCATATCAAGGTTCATCAAGAGCTGCTCCACCTGCACACCGTGAAAACGCACGCTTAAAATATGTGGTAAACTTGTTCCCGCTGAACCATTCACTTCAAAAGCCAGTTCATTTTGGGAGAAAATTTCAACCATAGTCGACTTGAATTCCTCGTATTCTGCTACTTTTTCCGTCCGGTTTGCCGCCATTAATTCGCTTGCCTTCGCAAAGCCCGCAATGCCAGCCAAATTCTCCGTCCCAGAACGGCGCGCGCGTTCCTGTTCGCCCCCGTGAAATGGAAATTCAACCACTGTACCTTGTTTGACGTAGAGGAAGCCGACACCGCGTGGCCCGTTAATTTTATGTGCAGAAGCCGAGAGTAAATCCACGCCAAGGGCACTCACATCAATTGGAACAAGCCCAAACGCCTGAACCGCGTCCGTATGAAACACCGCCTGATGCTCTTTAAGCAGTTCCGCAATTTCCGCAATCGGCTGAATGGCACCCATTTCATTATTACCATACATAATCGTCACTAAAATTGTATCCTCACGCAGCGCCGCCTGAACATCAGCTACGCGCACAAGACCATCTTCCCCCACCGGTAAATAGGTCACCGAAAAACCAAGACTTTCGAGATAAACGCATGATTTTAAGACCGCATGGTGTTCAATTTGCGACGTAATAATATGTTTGCCCCGCTCTTTTGAAGCAAGCGCCGTTCCAATGACAGCCGTATTATCGCTTTCCGTTCCACCACTCGTAAAAATGATTTCTCGCTCACTCGCACCAATTTGATTCGCAATTTTCGCGCGCGACTCATCAAGCGTTTTGCGTGCAGAACGCCCCGCATAGTGAACACTCGACGGATTCCCGTAATCATTTGTCAAAACACCGAGCATCGCCTGAACGACTTCAGGGTGAACCGGGCTCGTTGCCGCATGGTCTAGATAAATTTTATTTTCCATAGCGTATCTCTTCCTTTTTTCGGCATAACGCCTTTAATCGATTCCTATTGTAACAACTATTTCTAGCGAAAGCAACCTGACTTCCTTACAAATAGTTAGTGTCTAAAAAGCAAAAAGAAACCCCAATCGTACCGTTTGGAGTCCCTCCCTTTGAACCTGCTTAAAAACAGGTGGGTGCTCTGTCAGGCGGTTTGCAAGTCCTCGTGTGAAGGCATTTGCGCCGCGTCTGAACACCGAGCTCCCAAGGTAATCATAATTGTTCGGTTCAAAAATATATGGCACTGTAACGAATACATTAGGGTTTCTTTTATTATCCTTAGAATAGCATATTCCAAGCAAATTTTCAATTTTAGCGGCTTTAGTTTTTATTTTTACCACTTTTTTTATTCGCATTAATATTGTCATAAACGGCCGCAAAAGCCTGTTCAAATTTTGAATTTTTCTTCGGCTCATAATACTGTTTATTTTTAAGTGCATTCGGCAAATATTGTTGATCCACCCAAGCATTCTCATAATTATGCGGATACTTATAATCAATCGCGCGACCAAGTTTCATAGCACCTGAATAATGTCCATCACGCAAATGATCAGGCACCTCACCGCTCACGCCTTTTCGAATATCTGAAAGCGCCGCATCAATCGCCGTAATAGCTGAATTTGATTTAGGTGATAAACATAGCTCAATAACTGCATTCGCAAGTGGAATACGCGCTTCTGGAAAACCAACCTTTTCAGCTGTTTGAATCGCCGCGAGCGTCCTCGCACAAGCAGCTGGATTCGCCAACCCCACATCTTCATAGGCCATCACAAGAAGTCGTCTTGAAATGCTCACCAAATCTCCCGCTTCAATTAAACGCCCCATGTAATGAAGTGCCGCATTCACATCGCTTCCGCGCACCGACTTTTGAAACGCACTAAGCACATCATAATGCGCATCACCATCTTTATCATGGGCTAAACTTTTTCTTTGTAAACACTCTTCTGCAATCTCAAGCGTCACATAAATTTTTCCTGCATCATTCGGTTCTGATGAGACGACGGCAAGTTCAAGCGCATTTAACGCGCTCCTAACATCTCCACCACTTGCTGTCGCAAAATGCGTCTTCGCATCCGCCGCAAGTTCAACGTCATAATTTCCAAGACCACGTTCCGCATCAGTCAATGCCCTATCTATTGTCTTTTCAATATCGGCTACTGAAAGCGGCTTTAGTTCAAAAATTTGCGTTCTACTGCGAATGGCGGGGTTGATGGCGATATATGGATTGCTCGTTGTCGCCCCAACCAAAATGATTGCGCCACTCTCTAAATGCGGCAAGAGAAAATCTTGTTTCGCTTTATCCAAACGATGCACTTCATCTAGGAGTAAAATCACGGTACCGCTCATTTTCGCTTCTGCTGCCACAACTTCCATGTCTTTTTTATTATTCGTCACCGCGTTTAGCGTCCGAAAAGCATATTTCGTGCTTCCTGCTATCGCGCTTGCAATAGACGTCTTGCCAATGCCCGGCGGCCCGTATAAAATCATCGACGACAGCTGCTTCGCTTTAACCATTCGATATATAATTTTATCTTTTCCTACCAAATGACTTTGTCCTACGATTTCGTCTAAATTTCGCGGTCGCATTCGGTATGCTAAAGGTTGAATCGCCATATACTCTCTTCCTCCTTGAGTTCTGTTTACATTATACCATATGTAGTGACTTCGTTGCGTGCTGTCGGAACTTCCGCTATAATGAATCTATATAAAGTCTAGCGGAATAGTGGAGGTTTAAGCATGAAAATTACAACGAAGGGGCGCTATGGTTTGACAATCGCCCTTGAACTTGCACGTCAAATGGGTACAGGACCAACATCACTACGCAGCATTGCGGAGAAGAAAAATCTATCAGAACATTATTTAGAGCAATTAGTCGGCCCACTTCGAAATGCCGGCATTGTCAAAAGCATTCGCGGCGCACACGGCGGCTATATTTTAAACGCAGAGCCTAGCGAAATTACTGCTGGAGATGTGATTCGTACGCTTGAAGGGCCGATTGTTTTAGTGGAAAGTATGGAAGACGAAGAAGCTGCACAACGCGAACTTTGGACGATTATGCGCGATGCTGTTCGAAATGTTTTAGATAACACCACTTTGGCCGATTTACTTGCCAACGAAAATAAAGATGAACCGCAAGATGGGTATATGTTTTACATTTAAAATTCACCATCATCCTTTTGTCTAAAAAAACAGGCTACTGATTAAATATCAAAATAGCCTGTTTTTTTGCTTGGCATTCCTCTTGTTCTACTTCGCTACTTCTATACGTCGATGCTCCCGCGTTTTAGTTGGGCGATCAATGTGCCTAAATTGGCCACCACTTTATCCGCCTGTTTGTCCAGTGCGAGAACCGCCGCCGCTTTGTTATCACTTAACTGATACTTAATATCTTCAAACACCATCTTGGAGCTTTCGTAAATATTAACCGATGCTTTGTTCAGGACGATGACATTTTGAAACTGTGTCCCCTCAAAAAGAGCCGTATCAATATAAGGGCGGTACGCTTTCAGTACATCGTTTAAGCCACCACCACGTA